>MEMN01000063.1:36811-50498 GCA_001767945.1 Alphaproteobacteria bacterium RIFCSPHIGHO2_12_FULL_66_14
CCGCGAACACCACGGGATCTTCATAGGCCGGCACGATCAGCGCGCCGCTCTCGGCCGCGCGGGCTTCGGAGGCGGCGCGCGCCGCAGCATAGACCGCGCCGATCTGATGCACGGTCGCGCCGTAGCTCTTCAGTCGCGCCACCTTGGCGGGCGCGGCGATGGTGGGCACGAAGATCTCGGCCTTGTGGCCGAGCGCGCGGGCGGCATAGGCCGCCGCCGCGCCATGGTTGCCGCCTGAGGCGGCAACTATGCCGGCGGCCGGGACCTTGGAGGCCAGGAGCTTGTGGAAGGCGCCGCGGCCCTTGAACGAGCCGCTCAGCTGCAGCGATTCGAGCTTCAGCGCCAGCGGTGCGGCGATTCCGAGCGAGCCGACCGCGAGTTCGATCGCGGGCGTGCGGCGGACATGCGGGCGGATGAGGCGCCAGGCGGCCTCGACGTCGGTGCGGGAGATCATGAAGGCGTCTTTCTACTCCTCCCCCGCTCCAAGAGAGGAGTGGAGGGTCATTTGCAGCCAGTCTATCGTGTCTTTCTGCCGGTAACTCGTGGGATCCAACAACCAGGCTCCCTTGATTCATGTCAAAGGCAAATCGCTCCAATCCTTCAGGATAAATTCATTGTCGGTCCGTTCGGCACGCCGCCTGCCGGGCCGATATTCAGCGCCAAGGGATTGCACTCAAAATCGAAGTTGAACCTACCGCCGATGATCGAACATGTCTGACCAGGCGCCAAGGCTTCTACGATCGCTGCTGATCTCCATGATCGGCATGCTGATCGTCGTGGGCGCAGCGCAAGCACATGGCAGCCGAAGTGTGGAAAGCGGCTGGCTTGCCGGTCCAGAGGCTGCCACTCGTTCAGTTGTGGCCCTTCCGATATCCCAGCAAACCTCGACTGTGGATTTCGACCCTTGCGAGGAAGGGGAAGGCGAGCATGCCTTCGGCGGCAGTTGTTGTACCGTGGCCTGCCACACCTTCGTTGCGGATCCCGGCCTGGTCTCCTGCGTGAGCTTCCGGGCGACAAGCACCGACCCTTTGGTGAACCCGCTCGCCCCTCATGGCAGGGCCGTCGGGCCAGGCGATCGCCCTCCTCGTTCTGCCTAGCGTGGCCCGCGCTTCAAGCGCCGGATCTGCATCCAGGCCGTTGCACACATAGCTGCGGCCAGCCGGCAGGCACGAAGCGTCCGGGACCACCAGCACGCGGCCGCATTCCCGTCGAGCCGACCGTGCATCCGTCCCAAGCCCTCGAATAGTGCCCAGACTGGAAGCCCGTCCATGAAGCAACATACGCACCCGACAGGAGCGGTCTCGGCAAACTGCGCCTGCATCGTGCCTTCGCTGGTTCAATCCCACCACAAGCCGTTGGCGATTGAGCCCTGCGCCGCCTCCCTGCCCCTCCCGAACCACGAAAATGTCTCTTCCATGCCGGCGTCGCGCGCAGGGAACTCGTCCCGCTCGAAGTTCGTGCCGTCTTGGCAAGTGCGCCGGACCGATGACACGACTGCTGCAAAGCAAGCCGCTTCGACGACACTGCGGAAGAGGCTCTGTCTGCAGTTTCCGACCATGGCACTCCCGAAGAGGCATGTCCTTTTCCGCCAGGGTGAGTCCGCCAACGCAGTATTCTACATTGCAGCGGGTCTGGTTCATCGCGTGGTTGGCACCGCGAACGGCAATGAGCGCCTCCTCGCCATTCTCGGCCCTGACGACTTTTGCGGCGAGGAATGCCTTACCACGCAGTCGTGGCACTCGACATCGGCCATTGCCATGGAAGCAGCGCAGATCATCCGGATCGAGAAGGCAGCCATGCTTAGCCTGCTACGCGATTCCTCTGCGTTCTCCGATGTGTTCACTGCCTTCCTGCTGTCGCGGAAGCTGAAGACGGAAGCGGCCCTGATCGACCAGCTTGTGGGTTCCGTCGAGCAGCGGTTGAGACGGGCCTTGCTGGCACTCGCCCGCACGAGCCAGGGTGGTTCCGACCCCGGGATTGTCTCCAACGCGAAACAGGAAATGCTGGCTGCACTGGTCGGCACGACGCGTCCTCGGATCAACCATTTCCTGACCAAGTTCCGCGAGCTCGGCTTGATTGACTATGGACGCGGGATGCCCGCAGGAGAAATCCACCTCTGTGCTGCTCTGCAACAAGTCGATGAGCGTGACGGTCCATAGCATCCCGAATTCCATTCGAGGTGGGTGCACATGGCGGCGCGACCGGAACTCGCGCCGAACAGGATGAACTCCCGGCAATCAGAACGCCGTCGGAGATGCGCCGCAAGGCACGCCATCGTCCCGGGTGCGACGTCTCAATCTCGAGACGCCGCCGACCGGTGGGCGCCAAAGGCCACCTATGCCCCAGGCGCGATTCGGCTCAGGTGCGGTTGGCTGGCGGGTGCATGCCGCCATGAGGACCGATCCTGCATTTTGTTCCGGTCGTCGTCGCATCATCGATAATGCCGGTGCGATCGACCGTGAAATTGATCATGCAGTTGGTGGCCTGAAAAAGCACCTGTGACTTAGGTCCCGTTACCGCCTGGTTGACGATGAAGTATCCGATCGCCCGGCCGCCATCCGCTGTCGCATAGTCATGGTGCGGCTTTCCCCAGGATTGAACGAGGTGTGCGGAACTGTGCCCAACCCAGTCGCGAATGTTGAGGTCTTTCACCGTGCCCGTTGACATCGGCCCACACGCCGCCAGGGCGATGGCGGTGAATGCAAGCACCAGATACTTACGCATCCCCATGACTCTAATCTCCTCTTTCAGCTTTGCACTTACATCGGCTTGCCTGGCCGAAATGCTGCCGATCCCCGTTTGTCAGCCAATCGATTGGAGAAGATTGCCACCGCCCGGATGATGGAAGAGTCTCAAAGCGAACAGACCCGATGAAAAAGACCCAGGATGGCCGCACCCCAGGAGTTGTCCTCCAAGGATCGCGCCGTTCGCGTACGGAGTTCTGCACGTTCCCGGTAATGGATGGACGTCATGGATGGGCCACGTTCTCGGACCCTTCCGGATTGCGCGACCAAGTTCATGGCGCTGGTGGGTCGGTCCTGCTTCGCAACACTGTCCAATAGGAGACTCTTAATCTCCTCTCGATCCGCATAGTTTCATTTGGTTGGACGCATCACGGCGCAGAGAACGTGAGTTGATCCACACCGCCCGGTCCTGCATCGCGAGACGTGCAGGCGACAGGGATGGGCTTGATCCCGGTGCATGAGCAGGAACTGGGCGGGGGCGTGGAAATGGGAACCTGCAGCTCTGGCTTCATTTCCAGCATGCCGCGCCGGCAATCAGGGATCCCGCCGATCTCCCGGAGCCCGCGATCATATCTGTTGCTGGGCCTCGCGATCGCGCTGTTCTGGATCGGCTCGCTGCCTGCGCGGGCACAATCGGAAGCCGATCCGCACGCCCCCCATCATCCTGCAGCACCATCGCCAGGCAATCCTCCACCACCGCCATCAGCAGAACCTCAACCCTCCACGCCGGCTCCGGGTCCGCCGTCGGGCGGCATGATGGGCATGATGGGCGAAATGATGGGGCGCCCAAGCAGGCAGCTCTTTCCGGAACTGATGAAAGTTCCGACATTGACGCCGGAAGAGCATCGCCGCGTCGAGGCCGAGGCGCGGGCAAGAATCGACGCTGGAAATGCAATTCTGTCCGAGGCGCAAGGCGACTTCCAGCGTGCGATGCTCGAGGACGATGCCGCCGCGATGTCCCGGGCGGCCGTGCGTCAACGCGAAGGGCTCGCCCTGATGGACAGCGGCGCCGCCGTGCTGCGGGCACTCGCCGACGGCAAACCTCCCCAGCAAATCGCTCTGGCGTGGTTCCGCAATCAGCTCAGCCTGACACCGGTGGCTCCGACTTCGACCGATCGCGGGGTGAGAATCGGGTCTTTCCAGGTCTCATGGTTTCATTTCATCACGATGATTGCACTGGCGTTCTTTGCGGTTGCAATGGCCGTTCTCACCCTTGCACAGAGACGTCGTGCGGCCGCCTTGATCGATCGGCTGACAAGTTCAACGCCTGTCGCCTTCGCGGGCCATCCGGTGGTGTCGGGAGCACCCGACTTGCCAGGATCGCTGCCCCGGCAGCCGCCAACGCAGGCCACGCCAGCTCCCAGAGCGGATCAAAACGCGGCTGCTCCGGAGAGTGGTGCCTTCCCAGCTCGAAAAACCGTCAAGAAGTCCTGGTCCGGGCAATTGCGCGTGTCGGCGATCTATCGCGAAACCCCGCACGTAAAGACCTTCAGGTTGGGCGACCCATCCGGCGGACCCATTCCTTTTACCTATTCGCCCGGTCAGTTCCTGACATTCTCGGCCGACATCGACGGAAAGAAGGTACGGCGCTCCTACTCGATCGCGTCGCCGCCGACGCGTGTCGCGTATGTCGAAATCACCGTGAAGCGCGAGGAGAATGGAACCTTCTCCGATTATCTTCACGACAGGCTCATCGTGGGCGACTTGCTCGAGGTCAGCGGACCAGCCGGCGTTTTCACGTTCGACGGAGGAGGCGCCGAGAGCGTCGTTCTGATCGCGGGCGGCGTCGGCATCACACCGCTGATGTGCGTGGTCCGCTATCTCACGGATCTCACATGGCCGGGAGACATCTATCTCCTGTTCGCCGGACGCAGCACCGAGGATTTCATATTTCAGGAGGAGATCGAGTCCCTGCAAAGACGGTGCCCGAATCTGCATGTTGCCGCCACGATGATGAACCGCGCGCAGGGCACGGCCTGGCTGGGATTCGAGGGGCAGTTGACGAAGCAGGTCATCGCCCAGGCCGTCCCGGAGATCACGCGCCGCCAGATTCATCTGTGCGGCCCACCCGCCATGATGGACGCGGTTCGCGTCATGCTTGCAGATCTCGGTGTGCCCCGAAGCCGGATCAAGACCGAGGCGTTCGGGCCGGCGATCGGTGCGCTCCCGCCTCCGGCGCCTCAAGCGCCGCAGCCGCCACCAAGACGCGTAGCCGCCGCATTGCGGGAGCTGGAGGCAGCAGCCCCCGGTTTGGCATCCACCTCAGACACGGCAACGGGGCCGGCAACGGCTTTGGTCCGGTTCGCCCGCTCCAACAGAACCGCGCCGCTTCGGCCCGACCGAACCGTGCTCGAGGTTGCCGAGTCAGTCGGGGTTCCGATCGACTATTCCTGCAGGGTTGGAACCTGTGGAATCTGCAAGATCAGGCTGCTTGAAGGAAAGGTCGAGATGGAAGTCGAGGACGCATTGACGGCCGAAGACAAGGCGGCGGGCATCATCCTCGCCTGCCAAGCCAAGTCCGTCGGCAACTTGGCCATCGATGCCTGATGATGAGTGACAAGGAGAGGCTCACGGTCGGCGCGCTTGTGACCCTGCTGCTGTTTCTGGCGCCGGGCTATCTCCTGCATGTTTCGCCTCGATTTGCGGGCAGCCTTGGCGGAAGCGTGCTCGGCATCGCCGGCGCCATTCTTCTGGTGTTGCTTCTCGTCTATCCCCTGGTGAAGCACGTCAACTGGCTGAACGTCCGCGTGACGCGCCGCGTGTCGCTGCGTTCGCTTCTCGCATTCCATGTCTACGCCGGCGTCGTCGGCCCCGTTCTCGGCATCCTGCACTCAGGACACAACTACCAGAGCCCGCTCGGCATCGCGCTCGTGCTGGCGATGGTCGTTGCAGTCTTGAGCGGCTTCGTTGGACGTTACTATCTCGCCTACCTGGCCGCCGGGTTGCGACAGCAGGAGGGCACGCTCGCCGCCTTACGGGAAGCTTATAATCGCATAGCCGGTGTCCTCGCCGGTCGCGAGGCGATCCCGTCAGGTCTCGCGGGAAAGGCTGCCGGCGCTCGGGCCAATATTCCGATCCTGCCTCTGGTCGATACGATCGCCGAGCTGGAGTACGCGATTGGCGCCAGGGAAAAGGTAAGACAAGTCCTCGGCCGCTGGATGGTCGTCCATGTCACCGCATCCATCGTCATGTACTTTTTGCTCGCACTCCATATCTGGAGCGGCCTGTATTACGGGTTGCGGTGGCTCCCGTGAGCTGGCGAGCGGTGTTCTATTGGGTTCTGGCAGCGGCGGCGCTGTCGGTCGGCATCGCACTGATCCTCGCCATACAGAAGTCGGGCTCGAGTTCGGTGCCCGATTGGTCGAACGCCGTCAGGCCGGGAGAGCTCTCGCCAAAGCACGCGTTCCTCTCAAATCAATGCGAGACCTGTCATACGCCATATCGTGGCATCGAGGCGTCGTCGTGCATTCTCTGTCACGCCGGCAACGCGACCTTGTTGGCACGGCAATCGACGGCATTTCACGCGACGATCCAGTCCTGCAGCAATTGCCATATCGAGCACCAGGCGGGAGTGAGGCCGATTCGCATGGACCACGACGCCCTGATCGCGATCGGCCGAAAGTCGCAGCCCGCCGCATCGCCGGCCGATTCGAGCAGCCTCGCGGCCCTCATGGCGATGCTTGGCAGCCGTTCCGCAGCCCCTCAGGAGCAGTCGCTCGATTGCTTCACCTGCCATAGCAATCGAAGCCCGCACCGGGACCTGTTCGGCAAGCAGTGCGCGGAATGCCACGCAACGAGCAGCTGGAAGATCGCCGGCTACAAGCATCCATCTGCCGCCTCGACCGATTGCGTGCAATGTCATCAGGCCCCGCCCAGTCACTACATGGGGCATTTTCACATGATCTCGAAGATGGTGGCTGGTCAGGAGCATGCCCGCGTCGAGCAATGCTATCTGTGCCACCAAACGGATTCCTGGAACGCCATTAGAGGCGTCGGTTGGTACAAGCACCACTAATGAACCGTGGCCGGTAATTTTTGGCGGCACGGACATTCAGTCGATGGATTCTCAAGCAGAGCTGCGCCAGGGAGCAAAACGGATGGTCCGAACTTCGATAATCTCACTCATGGTGTTCGCAACGCTCGGTGGACCGGCGAAGGCGGATGAGGCTTGCGTCGCGGAGCTGAACAAGCTCGTGCACGACTGGAGGTCGATCGCGGTACCCGGGGTCCCCGCGGTGGGCCCCAATCCATCATCCAAACCCGCGCACTACCATGATGCGGGAGAAGTCTGGTACATGAGAAGCCAGATCCGCTTGGCGCTTCGTCTCTGCAATGAGAACAAGAGTCACGAAGCCATGTTGCGAATGGATGTCGTGCGGGCGTGGTTGAAACTTCCCGAAGTGCAGCATCCCACGGATCATCGTCGGACATTTGACGAGAAGGATCGGTGATCTGGCATTCGTCGCGGCGATGGCGGCAAGCATTGCCGTCGCCACCAGCCCGATCGAGATGACCGGCATTTCCGCGATCGGACGCTGACCGCCAGCTCAGCACGCGTGTCGACGTGGTTCGGCGGAGTGCCCGAGCCGTCGAGCCCTGTTCGGAGTCCCATATGAGACAGGCTCCCGACGCAAAGCCGCCTATGTACTGGGCTGCCTTGGTTCCAGCCGCTGCCGAGACCTGGAGAAGTCGAGCAAAGGCGGGGAATGCATGGTTCAGAGTACCGCAGCAGCAGGAGGATTTCGATGTCCGCATTGGCCACTGGTATGTGGAGATTGGTCGGCGTAGCCACCCTCGCAACGATGATTGCCTCTGGTCCCGCCGTTGCCCAGGCTCCCACGAATCCACCCACGAAGGGTCACGGCATGGGAATGGGCGGGAAAGAAGGGATGCCGGGCGGAGCCGGACAATCAGCACCGGGCAAACCCCAGGGGATGGGGCGAGACATGCCCATGGGGGCTGATCGCGATATGCGCATGATGGACGGAATGAAGCCGATGATGCGCTCCATGATGTTCGAGATGATGGCCGGCTCCGGCATGGGCCCCATGGCCGGACTGGGCGGAATGCTGACGAACCGCACCGAAGGAGCGCTCGCCTTCCTGAAGGCCGAGCTGAAAATCTCCGATTCGCAGGAGCATGTCTGGTCGACCTTCGCCGACTCGATACGCGCTTCGATGAAGAGGTTCCGTGACGCAACGTCGGCCCCCGGCCCCACGATGGAAGGATGGCTCGGTGGACTTGAGGCGCGGGAGAAGGTGCTGTCGGCGCAAGTCGAGGCGATAAAGGCAGTCCGCACTGCCGCCACGCCTCTCTATGCTGCTTTGACGCCCGACCAGAAGAAGAAGGCCGACGAGCTGACGATGGGCTCAACGGCCATGCGATAGTGGATCAAGCAAGAGCCAGCCATTCAACCCTGACGCCAAGTTTGGTGCCCTAGCGGCGGCAGGCCGGAATGTGGCGCAGATAATGGTCGAAGTCCGGCGTTTGCGCCCGCGGATCCTTCGCCTCCTCGTCATAGCGCCTGAGCCGCACGGCCTCGGCGTGGAACGGGTTGGCGCGGAAGGCCGCGATCTCGTCGGGCGACATCAGGCCGCCCTGCAGTTCCAGGCTGCGCACCGAATCCGGAGCGAGCTTGCCGAAATAGTCGGACTCGACGGTGCAGAGATAGCGCTTGGCGGCGACGTGCAGGCGCACGGGTTCGCTGACGGCGGGGCCGAAGCGCTCGGCCAGCCAACGGGCGCCCAGCTCCTCGTGGACGTCGTCGACGCCGCGCGCCGCGGGATCCTCGCCGAGCCCGTGGATCATGTGGCCGACATCGTGCAGCAACGAGGCCAGCACCGTGGCCGACGGCGCGCCGTCAGTCTCGGCCAGGGCCGCCGCTTGCAGCGCATGCTGGAGCTGGTTGATGTCGGAGAGGCCATAGCGGCGCGTGGCGCGGCCGACGAAGATGTCCAGAAGCTCCTGGCGGACTGGATCGCTTACGGGTGTATCGCTCATACACCCTTTTTAGCACGAACCGGCGCGTAGCCGGGAATCATGGAGAGCGCCTTTTCGAGCGGATCGGGCTGCCACGCGCGCGTAACAAAATCGCCATGCATGTCGAGACCGCCGGTGGCGACGAAGGCGGCGGTGCCCGGCGACAGGGTCCTGGGCAGGCTGCGCGTGAACGGGATGCGGCGCTTGGCGAGCAGGCCTTGAAGCTTCGCATTTTCTTCCCTGGTCGACTCGGTATAGGCACTGAGCAGGAAGGCCTGTCGCCGCCGCGCCGCGAACCAGGCGGCGAACTTGTCCTCCTCGCCATAGAGGGCATCCATCAGGATGACGCCCCTGATGCGATGGTTGGCGCCGCCGCGCTCCAGCGCATAGGCGGCAGAAAGATAGCCGCCGCTGTAGGCCACGATCACCACCGGCGCGAGATTGAAGGCACGGCCGGCCAGCCGGTTGCCGTAGAGCCGCATCAGCCGCTCCGCGGCCTCGTCGATGTATTTGGCGAGGTGGCCGCCGCGCCAGAAATTGCCGGCGCTGGAATCGCCGGCCTCGACGGCGAGCTGCGGCGCCACCAGGGCGATGTTCTGGCCCGATCCGGCGACCTGCCGCGGCACGGCCTGGCGGACCACGACGTCGCGTTCCAGGGTGGCGCCGTTGCCGTGCAGGTAGAGAACCATCAGGACCGGCCGCGCCGGGTCGAAGCCGGGCGGCAGGTAGAGCAGCGAACGGCGGTCGCTGTAGGTCGTGTCCTCCCAAAAGACGTCGCCGCGTGCATTGGTATGGCCGCGGCGCTTGCCGTCGCGCTTGTCGAGGAAGGGCCTGGTCGTGCCTGGTATGTATCCGCGATAGGGAAAGGGCGAGGCGTTGAAGGCGACGAGCTGCGTCTTCGCTTCCTTGAGCGGGGGAGTCGGAGATCGCGGCGGCTTTTTCGCCGCCGGCTTCGCAGGTTGGCGCTTGACGGGCTTCTTGCTCTGGGCGTGCGCAGCGGTCGGCATCAGCAGGACCCCCAGCAGCAGCGCCCGCCGCTTCACGCGGCGCCGAGTTTTGCCCTGCGTGGCCGCCCCGCCCCCATCGCCTGGGGCTGGAGCGGCATCAGGACGGAGAAGAAGGCGGGCAGCGCCACCAGGTAGGCGACCGCCCCCACCAGCACGACGGCGGGCAGGCCGAAGCTGGTCGCCACGATCGGCACCAGGGCGGCACCGATCACCGAGAAGCAGCCGTTGATACCCCAAGCCCACAGGAACATGTGGTCCTTGCCCAGCCGCCCGAGCGTCGTCATGGCCGTCGGCATGGGGAAACCCATCAGGAAGGCCGGCGGCAGCAGCAGCAGCAGGCAGAGCACGATGCGCAGCGCATAGGGTAAGGTGCCGATCCAATCGAGCGCGTAGTCGATGGTGAAGGCGTAGAGCGTCAGGATCAGGAAGATCGCGAGGAAGACCTTGGGCATGAAGCTGCGCGACCGGTCGAGGAAGCGCTCCGAGAAGAAGCTGCCGCAGCCCGAGAACACCAGCATGCCGGTGATCAGCACCGAGGCCGACACCGTGGCGTTGGAAAGCGCCAGGATGAAGTGCGAGATCATGCCGACCTCGACGATGATGTAGCCGAGGCCAAGGCAGAGGAAATAGATCATCGTTCCCGCCTTGCCGGGATAGCGGCTGAAGATGGTGCGCCAGCCGAAGACCACCGGGAACAGCACGAGGGTGAGGGCGAAGACCGTGGCGATGCCCAAGGTCGCCCACAGCAGAAGGTAGCCCCACTCGTCCTGCACCAGTTCGAGCCGGTCGGTAAACTTCAGCAGGTCGCCCACCTTGATGTAGGCGGCGAAGTACGGCTGGTGGTTGGTGAGGATGCGCGTGTCGAAGACGTAGTCGTCGGCCACCTTCTGCTGCCAGCCGCCGTGGATGAGGTAGTGCCAGGCGAGCCGGCCCAGCACGGTCGCGGGTACCTTCGCGGTCGGCGGCGCGCCGTCGTCCTTGACCTCGGTGGCGCCCCCGGTGGTCGAGCCCGGTGCGCCAGGTGGTGGCTTGTCGTTGGGTTCCTTCTCCGACGGCGCCGTCGGATCGACCGGCACGCCGAAGAACTGGTCGCGATAGTCGGACAGGAGCTGCGGCAGTTCCGCCTCGTCGACCTTGATCCCGGGATAGTAGATCGTGTCGAAGGACATCGCCTTGGTGTGGGCGTTGAGCTCGGCGATCTCTTCCGCGGTGAAGCCGTCGCGCTTGTAGAGCACGGTCGCGGTCGAGAGGTAGGACGAGACGACGTAGAATTTCTGCGCGATGTCCTTGCCGCCGTCGATCTCGCGCGCCGCGGCCACCATCGTGGCGTAGAGCTTCAGCACCGACTTGGGCGGCTCTTCCTTGTTCCACAGCGTGACCGAGAGGACGCCGCCGGGCGTGAGCGCCCGCATGTAGGCGCTCATGGCTTCGCGCGTGTAGGAATACTTCTCGACGATGGAAAAGCCGCCCGGGCTGGAGAGGCCCGCCGAATCGGCCAGCGACAGATCGATGATGTCGTAGCGGTTCCTGGTGCCGGCGACATAGAGGCGGCCGTCGTAGTCGATGACGGTGACCTTGGGATTGTTGAGCACGTCGCCGGTGAAGGCCCTGAGGCCCTTGTCCTCGCGGAACGCCGTCAGCAGCGCCGGATTGCCCTCCGCCACGGTCACGTGCTTCGAGCCGGACTTCAGCGCCACCGCCGTCGAGATGCCGCCGCCGAACTGCACGACGAAGGTGCCGGGATCCTTCTTCAGCAGGTAGGGATAGTACATCGGCAGATACTTGAAGTAGGCGGTCTCGTCGGCCGGCAGGTCCTTGATGATGCCCGACGGCCCTTCGGAATCGATGTAGAGGCCGAGATAGGCGTTGGCCGGCATCTTCGGGAGATTGAAGGCGGCGTTGTCGGACTGGCCCGGAGCGAAATGCAGGTAGGAGCTGGAATAGACTTCGAGATAGCCGAATGGCGAGGCGCGCTCGTAGGTGCGCACCGCGTCGGGGAACTTGCGGGCGTAGGACACGCCCTTGTAGTCCGACACCGCGAGCTTGGGGATGCCGAGCAGCGGTGGCGCCGCGTAGTGCACGATCGCCGACAGGACGGCGACTCCCACGATGACGGCGATGCCGCGCCGGTCCGACAGGGCGGAGAACCACAGGACGCCGCCGGCCAGCCACAGCAGCAGCGGCGCCATGATGAGGTCGTCGGGCCTGAAGAAGTACATGGCGAGCAGCACGGAAAGCCCGCACAGGCCCGAGCCCACGAGATCGGCGAAGTAGACGCGGTTAAAAGTCTTCTGCGCCTTCAGGAAGACGACACCGAGATAGAGCGCGCCTGCCAGGAACGGCATGAAGTAGAGCACGAAGTTGGCGAGCAGCCGCCACTTCTGCATCGGGTCGGAGATCAGGAAGATGGCGTTGAACGGCACTTGCTGGGCGGCGAGGTTGCACACCACCATCAGCGGCCCGAAGGCCAGCAGCGCGCCCTTGACCGCACCCTCCCAGTGGCGCTCGAACCAGCCCTTGCCGACGCACATGACCGCGCTGGTGAGGCCGAAGCCGAACATGGCGAGGCTCACGACCAGCGAGCCGAAATGAGCCCAGCTGCCGACCGAGAACACCCGCATGATGCCGATCTGCAGCGCGATGATGCTGCCGGCGACCAAGCCTACGGACAGATAGAAGGAAAGCGACGGACGATTGTCGAGATCGACCGATATCGTCAAAGGAGAATCTCCTGCTGGGAGCGCGCCACTCCAGTAGCGCTCATGGCTTAAGCAAAACGGAAGAGCGCCACTGGAGTGGCGCGCTCCCAGCCATGATCAGCGGTTGTGGGTGCCGGCGATCTTGTCGCCGTCGAGCTTGGTGAAGGGCACGAACGGCACGATCTTGCCGCCGTAGATGTCCTCGCGGCTGGTCGTGATCGAGCCGTCGGGCCCTTGCGTCTTCGAGACCTTGAGCACGCGCTGGGCGCCCGGCGGGCCGACCGGGATGACCATCAGGCCGCCGGCCTTGAGCTGCTGCAGGAGCGGCGGCGGCACGTGGTCGATGCCGCAGGTCACGATGATCTTGTCGAAGGGACCGGCCTCTTCCCAGCCGTAGTAGCCGTCGGCCGCCTTGGTCTTGATGTGCTTGTATTCGGTGTAGCCCTTGTCGATCAGCTTGTCGTACAGCGCACGAGTGCGGGCGGCGAGCGGCGCGATGATCTCGATCGTGTAGGCGTTCTCGGTCAGGTTGGCGATGTAGGCCGACTGCACGCCGGAGCCGGTGCCGATCTCGAGCACCTTCTCGCCGCGCTTGACGTCGATGACGTTGGTCATGCGGCCCTGCAGATGCGGGCCGGACATTGTCACGCCATAGCCGATGTCGAGGAAGTTGTGCTCGTAGGCGCGCTTGTAGATCGCCGGATTGACCGAGGCGAATTCTTCACGCGGCGTCAGGAGGAAGGCGCGGATCGTAGCCGCACTCCAGATATCCTTGTTGCGGAGGAGGGCCTGGAAGCGGTCCCAGCGCTGGCCGAGGAACACCGGATCCTCGCCGCGGGCCTTGCCCCAGGCGATGAAATTGTCGCGCGTGTCGGTCGGCGGGTTGAGATCCCAGCTGTAGGGCTTGATGGTCGCGGCCGAGGCCGGCCAAACGACGCTCGCGGCAGCAAGGGCCGCCGTACCGGAGACGAAAGTGCGTCTCTTCAAGATAGTCCTCCTTGGCACGGGCCCCGTGACAGAGGGGAGGCGAAACCGCCGGAAAAGCCCGGCGACTCGGGGGCAGCCGCACAGCGACTAGATACGGGAATTGTGGCGGATTTGCCAGTGCGACCCGATCACCCCGGCCCCGATCACCGTGCCAAGGGCACCGGCACCGGCCTACATGATCTGGTTCACGACGCCGCCATCGACCCTCATCGCGGCGCCGGACGTCCCGGAGGCGGCCTCGCTGCAGAGATAGACGCCAAGCGCCGCCACC
>MEMN01000063.1:50527-53147 GCA_001767945.1 Alphaproteobacteria bacterium RIFCSPHIGHO2_12_FULL_66_14
TCGATCTCGGCCACCGTCAAGCCGGCCGCCTTGGCCCGCTCGGCGCGCAGCCGGTCGGTGTTCTCGGTATGGGTCGGGCCGGGCAGCAGGGCATTCACCGTCACCCCGGTACCCGCGAGCTCCATGGCGAAGCCGTGGCTGATCGCAAGCTGGGCGGTCTTGGTCATGCCGTAGTGGATCATCTCCGGCGGGATGTTGAGTGCCGATTCACTCGATACGAAAAGAACGCGACCCCAGCCGCGCCCCGCCATGCCCGGCGCGTAGTGGCGGGTGAAGCGGATGCCGCTCAGGACATTCACCTCGAAGAAGCGTCGCCATTCACCATCGTCGATCTCGAAGGCGGGCTTGCGGCCGTAGATGCCGAGGTTGTTCACCAGCACGTCGAGCTCGGGCACGCGCTCGAACACCATGGCGGCACCGTCGGCGGTGGCGCAATCCGCGGCGATGCCGGTCACTTTGGCCTCGGGCACGAAATCGCGCAGGCGTTTCAGCGCCGCATCGACACTGGCATCGGTGCGGCCGGTCAGGACCACATACGCGCCCTCGGCTGCGAGGCCCTTGGCGAGGGCGTAGCCAATGCCGGCGGTCGAGCCGGTCACCAGCGCGTGTTTGCCGGCGAGTCCGAGTTCCATCGCCGCCTCACGTGTACTTGCGGACGTCGTCGATCACCTTGCCGTCGTTGGCCAGGGAACCCGGCTTGGCGAACTCGACCTTGCCGCCGACCTTGCAGACCGTGCGGACCGTGCCTTCCATCGCCTTCCCGAGGTCTGGGGTCGGCTGCGCCGCCTCGACCTTCAAGGTCATGACATCGGCCTGATTCACCCAGTCGATGACGAGACGCAGGCGACCGAGGCCGGGATGCTTCCTGGCGATCTCGGCAATCTGCTCCGGATCGACGAACATGCCGCGCACCTTGGTGCGCTGGTCGGCACGCCCCATCCAGCCCTTGATCCGCATGTTGGTGCGCCCGCACGGGCTCGGCCCCGCCAGCACCGCCGACATGTCGCCGGTGCCGAAGCGGATCAGCGGATAGGCACGGTTGAAGCTGGTCACGACCACTTCGCCGACGTCGCCCTCGGGGACCGGATCGCCGGTGCCGGGGCGCACGATCTCGACGATCACGCCTTCGTCGACGGTCATGCCTTCTATGGCTTCCGACTCGTAGGCGATGGTGCCGAGATCGGCGGTGCCGTAGCTCTGCAGGCAGGTCATGCCTTTGTCGACGAACATCTGACGCAGTGACGGTGGCAGCGCCTCGGCGCCGACAAAGGCGTGCTTCAGCGAGGAGATGTCCTTGCCCAGCTCTGCCGCCTTCTCGATCAGAATCTTCAGGAACGACGGCGTGCCGACATAGCCCGAGGGCCGGATGGCGGCGATGGCGTCGAGCTGCAGCTCGGTGTTGCCGACGCCGCCCGGCACCACGGCGCAGCCGAGCGCGCGCAACGCCGATTCCATCATGATGCCGGCCGGCGTCAGATGATAGGAGAAGGTATTGTAGACGATGTCGCCGGGCCGGAAGCCGGCGGCATGCATGGCACGGGCGCCGCGGAAATAGTCGGGCTCGTCGGTATCTATCTCGAAGATCGGCCCGGGCGACATGAAGACGTGGCGCACCTTGCTCATCGGCACGGCGATCAGGCCGCCCATCGGCGGGTTCTTCTTCTGCACCTCACCCAGCATCGACTTGCGCAGCACCGGCAGCCCGGCGAGCGCGGCGCGCGAGGTGACGGAGGCCGGGTCGACGTCCTTCAGCCACGCGGCGAAGAACGGCGCGTTGGCCTTGGCATGGACGATCTGCTGCGGTAGCGCCTGCATCAGCGCCTTTTCACGTTCGGCCGGCGTGCGGGTTTCCAGCGTGTCGTAATGCTTGGACATGGCAGCGTTTCCCTCGATTTGGCGGCAACCGTAGACCGGACCGGCACGCGCTTGCATCTATTATCAGAGTTCTTATATCCTGCGCCCGACCCCGGGAGATCGTCCATGTCCAACGTCCGCATCGCCTACGACAGCTTCGCCAAGACCGCCCCCGCCGCCCAGGCCGCCCTGCTCGCCATGGGCAGGACGGCCGACGAGTCGGGGCTCGACAAGGAGATCGTCGAACTCGTCAAGCTGCGGGTCTCGCAGATCAACAACTGCGCCTTCTGCCTGCAGATCCATCTCAACGTCTCGCGCAAGCTCGGCATCGCCCAGGAGAAGCTCGACCTGGTGGCGACCTGGCCCGAGGCCGGCCTCTTCTCAGAGCGCGAATGCGCGGCGCTCGCCTGGGCCGAGACCTTGACGCACCTCGCCGGCCACAGCGTCTCCGACGCAGCCTACGACGCCGCCCGCCGGCATTTCAGCGAAAGCGAGCTGGTGTTCCTGAGCACGGCCATCGCCACCATCAATGCCTGGAACCGGCTGGGAGCCGCCTTCCGCTTCGCGCCGCCGATCCCAAAGAAGGCGGCAGTGGCGGCCTGAGATCCCTACCTCGCAGGTAATTGCCGGCACGGCACCCGGCGGCCGACGGTCGCCGGCATGTGGACCTCGCTCGCTTTCGCCGTCGTCGGCGCCATTCATCTGATGCCGGTCGCGCCGGTCTTCGTGCCCGAGACGCTGTCGCGCCTCTACGGCATTGCGCCGA
>MEMN01000063.1:53362-54338 GCA_001767945.1 Alphaproteobacteria bacterium RIFCSPHIGHO2_12_FULL_66_14
CCGCCGCTCACCTTCGCGGCGTGGACGACGTTGGGCCGGAGCTAGAGCCAGCGCTTGCGCCGGCGGTAATGCTTGACGTCGCGGAACGAGCGGCGGCCTTCGCCGCCGATGCCGAGGTAGAATTCCTTCACATCCTCGTTTTCGCGCAAGGCCGCGGCATTGCCGTCGAGCACGACCCGGCCGTTCTCGAGGATGTAGCCGTAGTGGGCGTAGCGCAGCGCCACGTTGGTGTTCTGCTCGGCCAGCAGGATGGAAACCTTCTCCTGCTCGTTGAGGTTCTTCACGATCTCGAAGATCTCCTCGACGAGCTGCGGCGCCAGCCCCATCGACGGCTCGTCAAGCAGGATGGTGGTGGGCCGGCTCATCAGCGCGCGGCCGATCGCCGTCATCTGCTGCTCGCCGCCCGAGGTATAGCCGGCCTGGCTGGTGCGCCGCTCCTTGAGCCGCGGAAAATAGTGATAGACCTTCTCAAGGTCGTCGGCGATCTGGCGGCGCTTGCTGCCGTGGATGAAGGCGCCGGTCAGCAGGTTCTCCTCGACCGTGAGATGGCCGAAGCAGTGCCTGCCCTCCATCACCTGGATCACGCCGCGCCGCACCAGGTCGTTGGGCGTGAGACCGTCGACGCGCTCGCCGCGGCAATGGATATGGCCCTTGGTGACCTCGCCGCGCTCGGTGCGCAGCAGGTTGGAAATCGCCTTTAGCGTGGTCGACTTGCCGGCCCCGTTGCCGCCCAGCAGCGCCACAATGCCGCCCTCCGGCACCGACAGCGACACACCCTTCAGCACGAGGATGACGTGATTGTAGATCACCTCGATATTGGCGACGTCGATGACGTTGACCGTGGCAGCGGCCGGGGCTGTGTCGCTCATGTCCTGTCCCTGTCGGGCAAAGATCCCCCTCGCCGCCGAAGGCGAGGGGGGGGGTCGTCGGTTGCGGTCAGCTCTCCTTGGAGCAGTCGCGGACGGGCAACTTCTTC
>MEMN01000063.1:54392-54813 GCA_001767945.1 Alphaproteobacteria bacterium RIFCSPHIGHO2_12_FULL_66_14
TCCGACTGATACCAGTCGGAGACCACGACCCACTTGGCGCCATCCCACTGTTGGACGCGGCCGGCGCGGGTGCCTTCGTGATCGGAGCAGGTCACCTTGAGCGGCTGCAGCATGCCCTCGAAGCCCAGCTCCTTCAGTCGCGCCGCGCTCAGATTGAGGTTCTCGATGCCCCAGCGGACCTGTTCACCGGTCAGCGGCTTGTTGCCGAACTTCTTCTGCGCCGTGCGGATCGACTCGACGCCGAGCATGGCGTTGACCAGACCGCGATTGTAGAGGACCTCGCCGACCTCGTCCCACTTCGCCGAGCCCTTGCCCTTGTCGTAGAGGAACTTCTTGAGATCGGCGTGGACGTTGAACTGGCCGGCGCCGTGCTGCAGCATGGCGGCGTGGTAGCCCTTGGCGCCGCCCTCGGCCGGACGGA
>MEMN01000064.1 GCA_001767945.1 Alphaproteobacteria bacterium RIFCSPHIGHO2_12_FULL_66_14
CCCTTCCCCTTCCCCGGCGCCTGGCTTTACGCCGGCGAAAAGCCGATCCTGCATCTGGTGTCGGAAACCGGCCGCAAGGACCACGGCAGCGGCGCCATCGACCATGTCGCCATCAACTGCGCCGACATCCGCGGCACCATCGACCAGATCAAGAAGGACAAGATCCCGTTCGAGGTCCGCAAGGTGCCGGCGCGGCCGTTGCAGCAGGTCTTCCTGCACGATCCCGACGGTGTGATGATCGAGCTCAACTTCTGGAACGAAGCCGACGTGCCGGAGATCGACAGCTCGCGCACGATGCCCGGCGAACGCATGAAGAAGACCAAGACGAAGGCGAAGGTCGCGGCCTGACGCGGGCGGGGTAACCTCCCCCTCAATCGACCGTCGGCGTCGCCCTCAGCCACTCCAGATAGTCCGCCGGCAGCAAATCGCCGCCGGCGAGCAGGAAGGCGAGATAGGCGCGAGTCGGCCTGAGGCCGGCGCTGACCTTCAAGGCCACGTAGGCGATCGCCTCAACCGTCTGGCCGTTGTCGGCGCGCATCACCGGCACCATGCGTCGTTCGTAGTGGCCCTCCGCCACGCCTTCATGTCTGTCGAGAACGTCGAACCCCTCGGGCGGCAGGGCATTCAGCGTACCGTGCACGACGGCGTCCGCCGCCGTCACGATGTTGCCGGCGCCCGCACCTGGCGGGGTCCGGGCCTGTTTGTCGAAGGTGAGTCGCCAACCGTCGAGCCGGCCGCCGATGCGGTCGCCCCAGGCGACCCCTTCGGGTTTCAGCCGGCCTTCGAACAGGCGCCCGGCGTCCATGTTCGAGCCGTAGGCGAAGTACCATTTCATGCCAGCCGCCATACCTGCACCGTTTCGTCGTAGCCGCGGATCGCCATAGGACCGAGGTCGGTGGCGGGACCGGCGTCGCCGGCCGCCCGCAACGCGTCGTGCACGGAATTCGAGACGAGCAGCCGCGACCCGGTCTCCTTGGTGAGCTGCTCCAGCCGGGCCGCGAGATTCACCGTGTCGCCGATCACGGTGTACTCCTTGCGCTGCGGTGAGCCCACGGTGCCGGTCACCGCCTCGCCGATGTGGATGCCGATGCCGATGCGCAGCGCCTGCTGCGGCCTGAGGCGGTTCCAGGCCTCGACCGCGTCCAGCATGCCGCGCGCCGCCGCCAGCGCATTCATTGCCGCCGACGGGTCCTTGAGCGGCGCGCCGAAGAGCGCCAGGAAGCCGTCACCCAGGAACTTGTTGATGATGCCGCCATGCCGGTCGACCACCCCGATCATGTCGGCGAAGAAATCGTTGAGCAGCGCCACCGTCTCCGCGGCCGGCCGCACGCGGGTCATCGCCGTGAAGCCGCGGATGTCGAGGAACAGAACGCACACGGTGCGCATTTCGCTCGCAGGCTCCGACGACGACGCCAGCAGCCGGTCGACCACGGCCGGCGAGACGTGCTGGCCGAACAGGTTGGTGACCCGGTCGCGCGCCGCCGCCGCCGCCACCGAATTCTCGAACTGCCGGCGCAGGCTGCCGGCCACGACGCCGGCGATGATGCCTGCCGCCAGCAACACGACGCTGCGGCTGGCATGGTAGATCAGGGTCTCCTCCGGAATATCGCCCCAGGGTGTGATCGGCAGCAGCCAGAGGACGAGCACCATCTGCTGGATTGCCGCAACGGCGCCGGTCCACAGCGACAGCCAGAAGTCGAGCCGGAGAGTCGAGAGCAGGATGAAGATGAAATAGAGCAGCGGCGGCCAGAACCCGAACACGACGTGCGGATCCATGTGGAAGCTCAGCGCCGCGATGATGACGCCGGGCAGGCTGGTCTCGATCAAGGCGTTGGCGAAGCGGGCAGGCCGCGGAAAGTCCTTGTCCTGGGCCAGGCGCCACCGAAGGAACGTGATGGCGCCCAGTTCGTACAGCAGGAACGGGCCGATGCCGACCAGCGGCAGCCAGCCCTCGATGCCGACCCGGAACAGGCGCTGATTCAGCTCGGGGAACAGGTTGGCGGCGATCAAGGTGAACGCCAGCAGGACCGCCAGAACGATCGCCAGCGCACGCATGCGCTGCAGCTCGCTGCGCAGGATCTCGCGCCGGAGCGCGTCGTCATAGGAGTCGGGTGCAGCCTTGGCCATCGCGGGTCCCACGCTAGCCAGCTGGCGCGGGCTCCACAACGGTGGGCGGGAATGCTAGGAACAGACCATGCCGGTGAAGGAGATCGTCCGCGAACTGCAGGGCAAGGCCGCCAATCTGGCGCTCCGCATGCCGATCTCCTGGGTCAATATCCTGGCCGGACCGCCCGTGACGGTCGACGGCCGTACCCTCGACGGCCGAACCCAATGGTTCCTGAAGCTGCTGGCGCGCAGCGGCCAACCGCCGGTGCACCGCATGAGCGTGGCCGATGCCCGCGCCGACATCGATGCCTTCCTGCCGCAGCTCAGCGGACGCGCGGCACCGGTCGGCGAAATCGTGGATCGTACCATCGAAGGATCTGCCCGCCGGATGCGCGTCAGGCTCTACCGGCCCGCCGGCGCCGTGGCTCGGCTCCTGCCAGCCATCCTCTATTTCCACGGCGGCGGCTGGGTGACGGGCAGCCTCGAGGCCTACGACCTGCCTTGCCGTTACATCTGCGCCCGCACCGGTTGCGCCGTGGTCGCCGTCGATTACCGGCTGGCGCCGGAGCACAAGTTTCCAGCGGCCATCGAAGACGCGGTCGCGGCCTTTCGCTGGCTTTCGACGAACGCCGTGAGCCTCGGCATCGACCCGGCGCGCCTCATCGTGGCGGGCGATTCGGCCGGCGCCACGATCGCGACCGTGCTGGCCAGGCTCGTACGCGACGACCCGCGGCCGCCCTGCCTGCAATGGCTGTTCTATCCCGCCACCGATCTCGGCCTGGACAGCGGCTCCTACAAGTCCTGCGGCGAGGGCTTCATGCTCACCCGCGCCGAGATGGAGTGGAGTCGTGGCCACTACCTCAACAGCCTCGACGAGGTGGCGGACCCACGCGCCTCGCCGCTCCGCGCCGACGACCTGGCGGGCGTGGCCTCCACCCTCATCTACACCGCGGGCTTCGATCCGTTGCGCGACGAGGGAAAGGCCTATGCCGACAGGCTGACCGCGGCCGGCGTCAAGACGATCCATCGCGAATTCGAATCGCTGATCCACGGCTTCGCCGGCATGCGCGGCGCGATCCAGGCGGCGGCGCGCGCCATGGACGACATGGTGGCAGGCCTGCGCCACGAGCTGGCGCAACTCGGACGATGAGACGGGGAAACGCCGTATGACCGACGACACACCCCCTGACCTTGCTTCCACCGACCTGCGCGGCGAACGCTCGGGACGGCGCGAGCAGAACAAGGCGGAAAACCGCACCGCGCTCCTCAAGGCGGCGCGCGCGGTGTTCGCCGAAATGGGTGCGGGCGCCGCCAGTGTGCGCGACATCGTACGCCGCACCGATCTCGCGTCGGGCACCTTCTACAACTACTTCAAGGACAAGGACGAGATCTTCGAGGCCGTGGTGGGCGAGCTCACCGGCGAACTGCTGAAGCGCCACCGCCAGGGCCGCGCCCAGGCACGCACCGCCGAGGAGTTCTTCCGCAAGCACTACGCCGTCTATTTCGACTTCATCGTCGAGGATCCCGAGCTGCTGGCGCTGGCGCAGAAGAATTTTACCGCCATCCGCACGCTGCTCGACAAGCCCGACGTGCGGGCGCTGGCGCTGGCGCTGAACGAAGACATCCGCTCCGCCATCGCCCGGGGCGTGCTGCCCAACGTCGACGTCTCCTACCTCGCCGCCTCGCTGGCGGGCGTTGCCTTCGAAGTGTCGGTGGTCATGGTGGCGCGCGATCCGGTCGATCCCGCCGGGGCAACGGAGTTCGCGACGCGGCTGATGCTGGGCGGCCTCGATCGCGTGCCCGTCAGGGATTCCGGAAAATCGGCTTGAACATCGCCGCGTCTTCCCAGGCGATCACGGCGTCAGCTCCGGTATCCCACCGCTTCCACGCCATGTTCTCCGCGAGCCTGAACGGCGCGCGCATCATCTCCAGACTCTCGTCCAGGCCGTGGAGGTCGGCCGCCTCGTAGATCGCATGGTGCCGCTCAGGCGTCCGTCCGACGCTGCTGTAGCGCCGGCACCCGACCCAGCCCGGCACGTCCGCGACGTTGCGCGGCAGATACTCGGTCTCGTACCAGTCGTGGAAGGCCTGCTCTCGGCCGGGCCGCAATTCGACCGACACCATGAAGAACGGCCGGCTGCCGAAGATGCCGTCGCGGGGCACGCGCGGATGCGCCCAGCGCTCGATATGGAGACGGGGCGGCTCGGCCTCGGCGATCGCGCGCGTCCAGTCGCCCATCGCGCCATCGGCGGTCCGGCGCCTCAGGACCTCGATCAGGGCTTCGGCGTCGCCCCGCGCATCGCACTCGTGGATGGTGAGGAACTGCTTCCGGTAGTACCGGAGCGAGCCCGTCACCTGGTGCTCTTGGTAGCGCCAGGTGCCCCTCCCCCCGCCGGCGTCACCGAGGACGGCCGGCAGGAATTCGTGATGGTAGAACGCGCTGAAGGGAGCCTCCTGCTCGACATCGAGCCGGAAGGACTCCACGACCAGGGGACGACCGGACATGCCGTCGCCGTGCAGGCCTTGCGTGCGTCAGGCGCCCTGCACGATCACGTTGCGCAGCACGCCGATCTTCTCGATCTCGACCTCGCAGACGTCGCCCGGCTTCAGCCAGGGCTGCGGGTTGCGCGCCATGGCGACGCCCGAGGGCGTGCCGGTGATGATGATGTCGCCGGGATCGAGCGTCATGCACTTGCTGAGCTCGTGCACCAGGGTCGGCACGTCGAAGATCAGGTCGTCGGTGTTGCTGTCCTGCATGGTGACGCCGTTGACCCGGGTCATGATCCTGAGCGGCGAGCCACCCTTGGGCAGCTCGTCTGACGTGACGATGTCGGGGCCGAAGCCGCCGGTGCCATCGAAGTTCTTGCCCAGAGTGAACTGGCCGCCCGACTTGCGCTGCCAGTCGCGCACCGAGCCGTCGTTGAAGCAGGCGTAGCCCGCGATCACCTGAAGCGCCTTGTCCTTGGGAACGTTGCGGCACTTCTTGCCGATCACGATGGTGAGCTCCGCCTCCCAGTCGAGCTGCTCGGAAGCGGTCGGCACCGGCATCTTGCCGTTGTGCGGGGTGAGCGTGTTGTTGAAGCGGCAGAACACCACGGGATAGGCCGGAATCGGGTTGCCGGTTTCCTCGGCGTGCTTGCGGTAGTTGAGGCCGATGCAGAGGATCTTGCCGGGGTTGGGGATCGGCGAGAGATACTTGGCCGACTTCTCCGACACCGTGGCGCCGGCCTTGGGCTTGGCGCAGGCCTTGGCGACAGCGGCCTGGATCTTCTTGCCGCCGGCCAGAATCTCGACCACCGACTTCGGTCCGCGCGGCATCTGCTTGCTGAGATCGACGATCTTGCCGTCGCCCATTTTTACGCCGACCGCGGCTTTTCCGCCGCTCATGATGGTGCAAAGACGCATGGTGTTTCCCCCTGGAACGTCGTTCGATTTGTGGCCGGGGCGTAAATTCCTCCCTCCGGCCCCAGTGGTCAAGCACAGCGGTCATGCGCGGCGCGATTTGCTAGGATGGGCCATGCGTTTCATGCTCATTGCGTCACTTCTCCTGATCTCGATCCTCCTCGCCGCGCCCGCATCGGCGCAGCTCCTGGTTCCGCTCACGACGCCGGACGGCCGCGTCGCCTGCACGCAGGGCATGACCGGCGTCGGCCGCCCGGCCGCCTGGCGGGCCCTGGCCGATCCCGATGGCCCCAGCGGCTGGGTGCTGGCCGAGACCGCCGCCGACCCGACCGACCTCAGGTTCCCGCTGTGCATCAACGAGCAAGCCGTTCTGCGCGACCTCGACGCGACGCTGCGTTTCAAGCCGGTATCGGGCGTCCGCCAGCGCGTCGCCGGCTTCATGTTCCGGGCGCAGAGCGCCAACGACTACTACGTCGTCCGCGTCAGCGCCCTCGAGGGATCGGTTCGCCTCTACCGCATGGAGAAGGGCAAGCGGCGGCAGGTCGGCGGCAAGGAAGTACCGGTCGAGAGCGGCACCTGGCATTCGCTGCGCGTGATCACCATCAACGACCGCTTCGAGGTGATGCTGGACGGCACGTCCCTGTTCAGCGCCACCGATCGGACCCTGCCTCAGCCCGGTCCGATGGGCGTGTGGAGCCAGGCCGACAGCTTGACGTACTACGGCTCCCTGCTGGTCAATCCGCCGTCGCGCTGACTTTGTGCTGGATCACCTCCGGAGACGAAAGATGACTCGTAGGGCGACCTGCTGCTGCGGCCAATGCGCGATCGACGTCGATGGGGAACCCGAGATCAATGGCGTGTGCCACTGCCGCAACTGCAAGCAGCGAACCGGAAGCGCCTTCGGCTGGTCGACCTACTTCGCCGACAGCCAGATCATGAGCAGGACGGGCGACGTCGCCGTCTACACGATCGGCGGGGCAAATCCCCAGCACAGATGGTTCTGCAGGAATTGCGGATCGACGCTTTTCTGGAAGGCGGCCCGCCTGCACGGACGTACCGGCGTTGCCGGCGGCTGCTTTGCCGACAATTCCCTCGGACCGCCGTCCGTCACGGTGTCGAACGACGGCCGATGCGCCTGGGTCGGCTTGCCCGGCGACTGGCGAAAGTCGCTGTAGGCCGAGTTACCGCCGTCGCGCGTCGATCAGCGCGCGGGCGAGTTCGACGAAGCCGGCGCCCGAGCGCGCCGCCGTCACCCAGCCCGGCAGGTGCGGCATCTGGTCGGCGAAGTCGCGGACGTTGGCCACGCCCACGGCATTGGGAAAGAAGCCGAACATCGGCGAGTCGTTGGGCGAATCGCCGGAGAAGACGTAGCGCGCGCGCTCGGCGTCGACATCCACGCCGAACAGCTCGGCCATCATGACCCGGCTGGTCGTGAGCTTGTCGTAGTCGCCGAACCAGCCGTTGACGTGGATCGAACTCACCTTGGCGTGCGCGCCATGGCGCTCGAAGATCGCCACGATGCGCTCGACGTCCCGGCGCGGCAGCGCCGGCACGTCCTCGCAGAAATCGACCGCAAGATCGGCCAGGCGATAGGGCTGGTCCGAGGCGATGCCGCAGCCCGGCACCTCCTTCAGGACGTCGGCCCGCACCGCCTCGAGGCGGCGCCGGCCCTGGGCGCGCTCGGTGTCGGACTGGACGAAGCGAGTGCACAGCTTCCCGGCCTTCGCATCCCGCCACATCCAGAAGGCACCGTTCTCGCCCACCACGGCATCGACCGGCCAGAAGCGGGCGATATGGTCGCACCAGCCGGCCGGCCGGCCCGTCACCGGGATCACCCGCAACCCGGCCTGCTTCAACGCCTCGAGCGCGCCATAGGCCTCGGCCGTCAGCCGGCCCTCGGTGGAAACGGTCTCGTCGATGTCCGTGAGCACACCGCGGACGGCAGCCAGGGTCTCGCGGGGGCAGTCTTTCAGCGGTTTCATGGCCGCACTTCTAACATGACGTTTCCAACATGGCGTCGGGGTCCCTTCGGCGCTACAAGCCAGCACATGATTCCGCACTATTCCCGGCCTGCGATGGCCGCCATCTGGGCCCTCGAAGGCCACTTCCGCAGCAATAGTCAGCCATGATGCGCCTCGAATCGCTCACCGCCGTA
>MEMN01000065.1:0-7445 GCA_001767945.1 Alphaproteobacteria bacterium RIFCSPHIGHO2_12_FULL_66_14
GTTGTCGAGGGTGACGCTGCTCATCTCGAAGGCGGGTTCGCCCTGCCCCTTGTCCTCAGCATCGAAGAAGCCGGCACGGTAGTAGATTCGCGTGCGGCCATCGGCCAGCGCCTCGGCGCCGTCGGGAATCTTCAGGTCCGCGAGGCGTTTCGGCACCTTGCCGATCACGACATTGACGTTCTGCGGCGGTTTCACCTTGTCGCCGAAAAAGAACAGCGCATCGAGCCCGCCCTCGTTCGTCCTGGCCTGGCGGATCGCCGCCCGCGCCATGGCAACCGGAAACAGCGTGCCGGCCGGCAGGGCCGCCGTCTGGCCTTCCGGCTCGGCGAACCGGGCCTGGCCACTGCCGTCGTCGCCGATCAGCGCCTCGCCCCTGAACAGGCTGGTCTGCTTGCCGTTGGCGGTGGAGCGATGGTCGAAGCTGAACTTCTTGCCGTCCCGGCTCTCCGTCATCTGCGACTGCTGCTCGCTCACGATCCGCGCGCGGGCGCCGGCAATCTCCAGCTTCAGGCGCTGATTGATGACGTAGCCGTCACAGGTGAGCCTGAGTTCGTAGGCATAGGTGCCGGGCGTGCCGCCGTCGGGCTTGCCGCGCTCCAAGGTGGTGATGGCGTAGACCGCGCGATGAGGGGCGAGATCCTGCGCCACTGCAGGGGGCGCAACGACGATGGCGAGGAGGAGAACGGGCGTGACCTGGCGGAAATTCAGCATTTAGGCCTCGGTAGCGCTTGAAGTTGGACGAGACGAGCATCGACCGCGAAGTCGCCGTAGTCGAGCAGCATCGACCGGGCGATCCCGTTTCCCAGCAGGTCGAGTGCCAATTCATACTCGGGGTAAGCCCCCTGATCGCCGGCGGCGAAGAAGGCGAAGCGAACGCCCCACGCCGGCTGGTTGCGCAGCAGTCCCACGTCGCCGCGGACGGCCGGGGCACCGGTGGTCCGGGGCGGGCGGCCGATGACGGCATTGACCAGGAAGGCGCCATCCAGCCGCGCGCCGTCGAACACGCTGTAGGAGGCCGACTTATCACCATCGCGCGCGTGGCGGATGATGAGCGCGAGATGGGTGGTCGGAAACAGGGTACCGGCCGGCAACTCGAAGCTGCGCGCTTCGGGCAGGGTAAAGGTGGCACGCCCCTTGGCGCCGATAGCGGCAAGGTCGGCGTGGCCACGCAATTCCTCTTCGACCTCGTCGTCCTGGATGTTGCGGACGCTGAAGCGCAACGCCAGGCCGTCCTTGGTTTCGTAGCTGGTGAAGCTCGAATCGGTGCTGAATTCCTCGGCGTCGTTGCGCAGGAACGTGAGCTTGATCCGCTGCTTGACCTCCCAGCCCTCGCACGAATCAACGTTCTCCAGAACCATGCGGCCGTTCACCTCGACGATGCCGCTGTTGGGCCGGGCCACGGAAAGCTTCATGTCGTAGGTGGCGCGATGCGGCGCCAGCACGACTTCCGGCTGCTGGGCGGCCGCGCCCCTTATCCACAGGCCCAGCAACAGCATGGCGCCGACGGCGGCACAGAGGGCCGCTGTTTGGACGCGAGGACGGCGAAAACTATACGGGGTCAACGGACAATGGCGGGGGGCTAGGCCTTGTAGCCGGGCCGGCAAGCGTAATATCCATGCGCGCGGAATACCAGAATGATTGCCTGCGGCAGGGCTGCACAGGGAGGATAGCGACCATGACCATCCGCAAACCCAGGGTTCTTGCCACCCGGCATTTCCCGCCGGACGTCGAAGCCCGGCTTGCGGCCAACTTCGACGCCATCCTGAACGTCGAGGACCGGCTTTACGACGGCCCCGCCCTGGTTGCGGCATCGGCCGGCTGCGACGGCATCATGTGCGCGGCAGGCGATGCCCTCAATGCCACGACGATCGCCGCCCTGCCCGCCTCCGTCCGCATCATCGCCACCTTCTCCGTCGGCTACGAGCACGTCGATGTCGCTGCCGCGGCCAAGCGTAATATCGCCGTCAGCAACACTCCCGACGTGCTGACCGACGCCACGGCCGACATCACCCTGCTCTGCCTGCTGGGAGCGGCGCGCCGCGCCCACGAGGGCACAACCATGCTGCGAACCCACAATTGGGTGGGCTGGACCCCGACCCAGCTCACCGGGGTGCACGTGACGGGCAAGCGGCTCGGCATCCTGGGCATGGGCCGCATCGGCCAGGCCGTCGCCGACCGCGCACGCGCCTTTCGCATGCAGATCCACTACAGCAACCGCAGTCGCCTGCCGCCCGAGCTCGAGAAGGGCGCCACGTTCCATGCCGATGCCGACGACATGCTGCCGTCCTGCGACTTCCTCTCGATCAATGCGCCGATGACGCCAGCGACGCGCAAATGGGTCAATGCCGAGCGCCTGGCCAGGTTGCCCAAGGGCGCGGTCGTGGTGAACACCGCACGCGGCGGTGTAGTCGACGACGAGGCGTTGATCGCGGCGCTGAAGAGCGGACGGATCGCCTCGGCGGGCCTCGACGTGTTCGACGGCGAGCCCAAGATCCATCAAGGCTACTACGGGCTGGAGAATGCGTTCCTGCTGCCGCACATGGGCTCGGCCACGGTCGAGACCCGCAACGCGATGGGCTTCAAGGCGCTCGACAATCTCGAGGCCTTCCTCCTCAGCGGGCAGGCGCCGCCTGACCTCGTGAAGGCTTCTTCTTGACCGAGCGCGCGACCTTGGCCTTCGTGGCTTTCGTGGCCTTGGGCGTGGCCGGCGATGCCGCCGGGGCGGCGGCGGGCTCCGGTGCCGGAACTGCGTCGGCGACGGCTGTCACCGGCTCCGCCGGTGCGGGCGAAGGCGCCGGCGCAGCGTCCTTGTAGGCAGCCGAATCCCAACTCGAGGCCGGCGCATCTTGTGTTGCACGCAGCGGCGGTCCGTATTTGGTGCCGTCCTCGCTGACCGAGCGTTGTGGCTCGTTGTAGTCGACAGCGTAAGGATCCTTGGCGCCTTCTTCCCGCTCATTGCAGACCTCGCGGCCGCGGAACAAACGCCACAGGGCGCAGTCCTTCTTGGACACCATCGAGGCGAGATGATCGGTCGAGGTCTTGTTGCTGGCGGCCAGCAGGCCGCCGTCGGCCGCATAGCTGCCTGCCGAAACGGCGAGTGGCACGCCGCAGGCTCCGGTCAGGAGAGCCAAGCCCGCGACAAGCGGCAACGCGAGAATGGAGGGCCGAAGGAAATTCATAATCTTCTTTATGAAAAGACTATAACTCCTTGAATATAATTGATTTTATAGGATCAGTCAATGTGCATGGATGGCACCACCCCTAGTCCTTCCGGGGGGGTGGCAGGCGCAAGCCAATGTGCAGTTCACGCAACTTGTCGGCCGGCAGTTCGGCCGGCGCGTCCATCATCAGGTCGACCGCCTGCTGGTTCATCGGGAAGCAGATGACCTCGCGGATGTTGGGCTCGTCGGCCAGCAGCATGACGATGCGGTCAACGCCGGGCGCGGCGCCGCCGTGCGGCGGCGCGCCGAACTTGAAGGCGTTCAGCATGCCGCCGAAGCGGGCCTCGACCTCTTCCTTGCTGTAGCCGGCGATTCCGAACGCCTTGTACATGATGTCCGGCTTGTGGTTGCGGATGGCACCGGAACAGAGCTCGATGCCGTTGCAGACGATGTCATACTGCCAAGCGTTGATGGTGAGCGGATCCTGGGTCTCGAGCGCCTCCAACCCGCCCTGCGGCATGGAGAACGGGTTGTGGCTGAAGTCGATCTTCTTGGCCTTCTCGTCGTACTCGAACATCGGGAAGTCGACGATCCAGCAGAAGCGGAACTCGTCCTCGGCGATGACACCAAGCTCCTGGCCAACCTTGGTCCGCGCCTGGCCGGCGAATTTCCACGCCTGGTCCGGCTTGTCGGCCACGAAAAATACCGCGTCGCCGTCCTCCGCCCCGGTCACCGCCCTCAACCGGGCGAGGCGTTCGCCGGTGACGAACTTGGCGATGGGCCCCTTGCCCGCACCGGCTTCGAGGCTGATGTAGCCGAGGCCGGGCTTGCCCTCGCCTTGCGCCCAGGAATTGAGTTTGTCGAAGAAGCTGCGCGGCTGGGCCGCCGCCTTGGGCGCCCGCAGCGCCCGCACGACGCCGCCCCCGGCGACGATGCCGGCGAACACCTTGAACTCGGACCCGGCGAAGACCTCGCCGGCATCGACGATGCGCAGCGGGTTGCGCAGGTCGGGCTTGTCGGTCCCATAGGCGAGCAGCGCCTCGGCGTAGGGAATGCGCGGGAACGGGAACGGCGTCACCTTGCGCGGGCTCTCGCGGCCGAAGGCGGCGAATTCCTCGAACACGCCGCCCAGCACCGGCTCGATGGCGGCGAAAACGTCTTCCTGGGTGACGAAACTCATCTCGAAGTCGAGCTGGTAGAATTCGCCCGGGGCACGATCGGCGCGGGCGTCCTCGTCGCGGAAGCAGGGCGCGATCTGGAAATAGCGATCGAAGCCCGACACCATGAGCAGCTGCTTGAACATCTGCGGCGCCTGCGGCAGGGCGTAGAACTTGCCGGGATGCAGCCGGCTCGGCACCACGTAGGAGCGTGCGCCCTCCGGGCTGTCGGCGGTCAGGATCGGCGTCTGGAACTCGATGAAGCCCTGATCGATCATGCGACGACGCAGGCTCGAAATGACCTGGCTGCGCAGCACGATGTTCTTGTGCAGCTTGTCCTTGCGCAGATCGAGGAAGCGGTATTTCAGCCGCAGTTCCTCCGGGGTCGTATCGTTCTCGATGTGGACCGGGATCGGCAGCTGCTCAGCCATGGACTGCACGACCATCTCGGCAGCGTCGAGTTCGACCTGCCCGGTCGCCAGGCGTGAATTGACCGTGGCGGCGTCGCGCGCCACCACCTTGCCGCTCACCGTGATCACGCTCTCGGTGCGCACCGCCTCGGCGGTCTTGAAGACCGGGCTGCCGGCGTCCACCACCACCTGGGTCACGCCATAGTGATCGCGTAGATCGATGAACAGCAGATTGCCGTGGTCGCGCTTGCGCTGGACCCAGCCCGACAGGCGGGCTTCCTGTCCGACATCCTGCGGCCGGAGCGCGCCGCACGTATGGGTTCTGTAGACAGAAGACATTACATATTTTCCGGGTTTATCGGCCCGGCAAAAGGCACGGATTGTCAGGCCAAGTCAAGGGAATGGCCGCCTGCCCACGGGGTTGGCTTTGCCCAGGGCCGCCCCGCCCGCTATATGTCGCCTCAATGAAGCTCATCACCACGACCGACGAACTCGCTGCCTTCTGCAAGCCCTTGGCCGAGGCCGAATTCGTCGCCGTCGACACCGAATTCATGCGCGAGCGCACCTACTGGCCCAAGCTCTGCCTGGCGCAGGTGGCGGGCCCCGAGGATGCAGCCGCGATCGACACGCTGGCCGACGGTATCGACCTCGCGCCGCTCGACGAATTGATGGCCAATCCCAAGGTGCTGAAGGTCTTCCACGCCGCGCGCCAGGACCTGGAAATCTTCTACCTCCGCATGACCAAGGTGCCACAGCCGCTGTTCGACACCCAGGTGGCGGCAATGGTCTGCGGCCACGGCGAGGCGGCATCCTACGAATCGCTCGCCACCAAGCTCGCCAAGGCGAAGATCGACAAGTCGAGCCGCTTCACCGACTGGAGCCGCCGCCCGCTCAGCGAGCGGCAGATCACCTATGCGCTGTCGGATGTCACCCATCTGCGCGTGGTCTACGAGAAGCTGAGGCTCCAGCTCGAGAAATCCGGGCGCCTGCCGTGGATCACCGAGGAGATGGCGGTCCTCAACGACCCCGCGACCTACCGCGCCGACCCCGAGCAGGCTTGGCGGCGTCTGAAACCTCGCGGCTCCTCGCCCCGCCTGCTGGCGATCCTGAAGGAGTCCGCGGCGTGGCGTGAACGCACTGCCCAGCGCATCGACATCCCGCGCCAGCGCCTGCTGCGCGATGAGCAGCTGCTCGAGATCGCCAGCCATGCCCCAAAGTCGATCGAGGAACTCGCCATGACCCGAGGGCTCGGCCGCGGCTTCGCCGAGGGCTGGCAGGGCCGCGAACTCATGGAAGCGATCGAGCGGGCCCGCAGCCTGCCCGAGTCGGAGCTGCCGGCGCGCGACAAGCCGACCGAGCAGCTCCGCGCCCAGGGCGCCGTCGTCGACCTGCTGCGCACGCTGCTGCGCCTCAAGGCCGAGCAGGCCGGCGTCGCCGGACGCCTGGTGGCCGGCGCCGACGAACTCGATCGCCTGGCGGCCGGCAAGCGCGACCTGCCCGTGCTCAAGGGCTGGCGCCGCGAGGTGTTCGGCGCTGACGCCGTCGATCTGATCGAAGGCCGCTTGGCGCTGGCGCTTGCGGGCGACCAGGCGCGGCTGATCCCCGTGACGGCGACCGGTGGCTAGGCCGTCACGATTGCCGACTTGAGATCGAACGCTTCGGCAGCCGTTTGCAGGCGCCGGGCAGTAACGTCGCCCAACGCCCGCTTCAGTTCCGCCGGCACGATCAGCCGGAGATCGCGATCGGCGCGGCGAAGCGAGATCTGCGGCAGCAGGCCAGGCGCGCCGCCGGAGAGATTGTAGGCGAGCCTGAGGCAGGCACCCAGCCGGCGCGCGAAGGCCTTGCCCTTGCCGTCGGAAAGCCTGAGCGCAGTGTCCATCGTCGCCGACTTGGGATCGCTCTTGTAGCGATAGGTCAGCGCCATCGCGAGAACGGCGCGATCGCGGTGACTCATGCCCGGCGCCGGAAGATGCAGCACGCGGACATAGGCCTGCTCGGCGCGATAGTCAGGATGGTCGTTCCACGAAATGTCACTCAGGTGGCAGGCCGCGATGCGCAGGATGCGATCGGCTGGGCTCTCGTCGGCGAAGGCTGGTGTCAGCCAATCGAAGATCTCGGCCGGCGACAGGTCGAAGCGCCGCCAGCCAGCCCCCTGCTCCTCGGCAAAGGCGATCAGGGGATGGCGTGCCTGCTCCGCCTCGTTCAGCCGCACATGGTAGAAGCCCTCACGCAGGCCGAATGCCGAAAAGACCACCGTCTTCGGCTTCAGCGCGGCCAACAGCCGGTCGAGCGCAAGACAGGCGAGCGGCAGGGTGTCGACGCGTCGACGCGACACCCCCGGCATCTTCTCCAGCGACTTGGCGCTTTGCACGGCAATCAGGCGGGCGACGGCGCGGGCCTCTTCGGCCGCGATCTCGTAGTGATGGATGATATGCAGCGGGTAGCCTGCCTGCTCCATGTGCAGGCGGGCGAAGGAGCGCCAGGCGCCGCCGACCGCGTAGAAGGTCTTGCCGGCCTCACCACGCAGCCAGCGCACGGACTCGATGGCATCGACCACCATACGCTTGGGATCGCCCCTGCCCGACGACATCAGGCGCAGCGGCCCGACCGGCAGTGTGCTCGACTCGCCCAGCCGGCCATCGGCCAGCGCGACGAGTTCGAGGCTGCCGCCGCCCAGGTCGCCAATCACGCCATTGGCGTCGGGCATGCCGCAGATC
>MEMN01000065.1:7460-14295 GCA_001767945.1 Alphaproteobacteria bacterium RIFCSPHIGHO2_12_FULL_66_14
ATCCGGATTGAGCCGACCGGTGGCATCCAGGCCGCGGGCGAGGCCGCACAGCACCTTCTCGTTGAAGACCGGCAGCGGCGCACGGCTCGCCCGCTCGTAGACGACGAGACGGATCGAGTTCGAGCCGACGTCGATGATTCCGACGCGGCTCTTTTCAGGGGCGTGAGGCGAAAGTGGTGCGCCTGCGGTCGGTTCACCGTCCATGCGCGCTCCCTCTACCGCAAACCCGGCCCGATTGCAGCGGCGGACCGGGCGCGACGAGGCGCCGCGGACGGCGCCGAGACGCCGCTGGTGGATCAGGACTTGAGAACCAGTCGCGGGACCGCACCGCTCAATTTCAGCGCGCTGCCGCGGCCGGACAGCGACGGATTGGTCATGAAATAATGATGCGCTATGAACGGTTCCTTGCCCGGATGAGGGCGGACGTAGGAGCCGTCCGGCGTCATGATCCAGCTCTGGCCGTCGTCCTTGAGGTTGGCAACCATGATCTGGTCGAGCACCTGCTCGTGGACTGTCGGATTTTCGACCGGGCAGAGAAGCTCGACGCGGCGATCGAGGTTGCGCGGCATCCAGTCGGCCGAAGAGAGGAAGACCCTGGCCTTGGACGAGGGCAGCGTCTTGCCGTTGCCGAAACACACGATGCGGGCGTGCTCGAGAAAGCGGCCGATCATGCTGCGCACGCGGATGTTTTCGCTCAAGCCCTTCACACCCGGGCGCAAGCAGCAGATGCCGCGAACCACCAGGTCGATCTGCACACCCGCCTGGGACGCGGCGTAGAGGCGGTCGATCAGGCCGGAGTCGACCAGCGAGTTCAACTTGATCCACATTCCAGCCGGCTTCCCAGCCCGGGCGTTGGCGCTCTCGGCATCGATCAGGCTGTAGAGCTTGGGCCGGAGCGTCACCGGCGCAAAGGCGATCTTTTCCATCTGCTCGGGCCGCGCATAGCCGGTCATGTAATTGAACAGGCGGGCGGCGTCGCGGCACATTGCCGGATCGCAGGTGAAGAACGACAGGTCGGTGTATATGCGTGCCGTGATCGGATGATAGTTGCCGGTCCCGAAATGGACATAGGTGCGGATCGACTGGGCCTCGCGGCGCACTACCATCGACACTTTGGCGTGGGTCTTGAGATCGATGAAACCGTAGACGACCTGGACACCGGCGCGCTCGAGGTCGCGCGCCCAGCGGATGTTGGCCTCCTCATCGAAGCGCGCCTTGAGCTCGACCAGTGCCGTCACGGTCTTGCCCGCCTCGGCCGCGGAGATCAGCTCCTTGACGATCGGAGAGTCATGGCTGGTGCGATAGAGCGTCTGCTTGATCGCCACCACCGCCGGATCGCGCGCCGCCTGGCGCAGGAACTGCACCACCACGTCGAAGCTCTCGTACGGATGGTGGACAACGATGTCCTTGGCGCGGATGGCGGCGAAGCAATCGCCGCCGAAATCGCGGATGCGCTCGGGGAAGCGGGCGTTGTAGGGCGCAAACTTGAGATCGGGAAGGTCGTCGACGATCACCGCCTTGACGTCGCCGATGTTCAACATCCGGTCGAGATGGAAGACATGCACGGTCGGGGTCTGGGCCGGCACCTCGAGCTGATCGAATAGGAAGTCACGCAGCTCGGCCGGCATGGCACTGTTGACCGAAATCGAGATCAGGTCGCCGCGGCGGCGACGCTTGAGTGCGCTCTCGTAGAGCAGCACGAGATCCTCCGCCTCCTCGTTGATCTCGACGTCGCTGTCGCGGATCACGCGGAAGAAGGCGCGCTCGATGACCTCGTAGCCCGGGAAAAGTCGCGGCAGATAGATGTCGACCAGATCCTCGAGTGACAGAAACCGGATCGCCGCTCCTGGCAACCGCACGAACCGGTCGACCTGCGACGGCAGCGGCAGCAACGCCATCAGCGGGCGCCGGTCGTCCTTGCGCTGCAGCTTCAGGATGGCGGAAAAGCCGCCGTTGATGATGAACGGGAACGGGTGCGCCGGATCGATTGCCAGCGGCGTCAGGATCGGGAAAACTTGGTCGATGAAATACTGATCGAGCCAGCTGCGTTCGCTGGCGGAGAGTTCGTCGGAGCCTAGGACAGCGATCCCGGCTTCCCGCAGCTCGTCCTGGAGGGCTGCCCAAACGTCCTGTTGGTGGGCCATGAGGCTCGAGGCACGGTCGCGGATGGCGATCAACTGTTCGGCAGGCGTCATGCCATCGTCGCTCAGCATCGTCGACCGCGTCTGCAGCATGTCGACCAAGCCGGCCACGCGGACCATGTAGAATTCGTCGAGATTGTCGGCCGAGATCGACAGGAACCGGACCCGCTCGAGCAGCGGGTGGCGCGTGTTGCTGGCTTCCTCGAGCACCCGCATGTTGAAGGCGAGCCACGACAGCTCCCGATTGATGAAGCGCCGGGGGCTGTCGGGAGCTATGTCGACGGCTAATGTCGGGTCGATTGTCGTGTCGAGGGCGTCCATCATTGCCCCGCGTCGGGGCACCTCCCCAAATTGTTCACAGAAACGGTAACGCCTCTACATGACGGTGTCATGGCAATTCACTAAACACTTGTTTTTTAAGTGTTTTCAGGAACAGAAGCAGTGAAGACAATTCTCCTCCTGCGACATGCAAAATCAGCCTGGAGCGACACTAGGCTGAGCGACCACGAGCGACCACTCAATCGCCGCGGCGAGCGATCGGCCCGGGCCATCGCCGACCATCTTGCCCAGAATGGCCCCCGCCCCGACCTGATCCTGTGCTCCACGGCCACACGCACGCGCCAGACCCTGGCGCCACTGATCAAGCGGCTCGGCGCGCCGGCACCACCGCTGTCGCTGGAGGACGATCTCTATCTTGCTTCGGAAGGCAGTCTGCTGGCGCGCCTACAAGCTCTGGCCGACGATGTCGCTATCGTCCTTCTGATTGGCCACAACGACGGTATCTGGCAGCTCGCCGAGACGCTGGCCGCACGGGGGCCGGCAGCATCTCTCGCCGCCCTACGCGAAAAATACCCGACCGGGACCCTCGCCATGCTCCACGTTCCGGTTGGGACGTGGGCCGAACTCGCGGCTGGCTCGGGCGAACTCCTGGCCTTCGTCCGGCCGCGCGACCTGACGCGGCGCTGAAGTGCTGGCTAGTAAGTGCCCGGGTATTGCCCGCCGTCCATCAGCAGGTTCTGGCCGGTGATGTAGCTCGCGTGCACGCTGCACAGGAACGCGCAGGCCGCGCCGAATTCCTCAGGGGTGCCGAAACGGCCTGCTGGATTCATCTTGGCACCGGCGCTGTATTCCTCATCGTAGCTCTTTCCACTCTTTGCGGCGCGCGCCTTGTAGGTGCCGCGCAGGCGATCGGTATCGAACGGCCCGGGCAGCAGTCCGTTGATGGTCACGCCATGCTTGACGGTGACGCGGGCCACACCGGCGACGAAGCCGGTAAGGCCGCTGCGCGCACCGTTGCTGAGACCCAGGATATCGATCGGCGCCTTCACCGAACTCGAGGTGATGTTCACGATGCGCCCGAAGCCGCGCTTCATCATACCGTCTACCGACGCCTTGATGAATTCGATGGGCGTCAACATGTTGGCGTCGATCGCCTTGATCCAGTCGTCGCGTTTCCAGTCGCGGAAGTCGCCCGGCGGCGGCCCGCCAGCGTTGTTGACGATGATGTCCGGCTCGGGGCAAGCCGCCAGCACGGCGTTACGTCCCGCCTCGGTCGTGACGTCGACGGCGATCGGCGTCACCTTGACCCCGGTCGCCTTGCGGATTTCCTCCGCTGTCGCGTCCAGTTCGGACTTTGTGCGGGCGTTGATGACGAGGTCGACGCCCTCGCGCGCCAGCGCCATGGCGCAGCCCTTGCCCAAACCCTTGCTCGCCGCGCAGACGATCGCCTTGCGACCCTTGATGCCCATATCCATTTTCCGCTCCCTAGTTCACGCGTTTCCAAACCTGCGTCTCGCCGAACATCGACGAGCCGACATAGCCGCGCAAACGAAGCGTACCGTCTGGCTGCAAGCTGATATTGGCCGAGTAAGTCTTGCCATTCTCGCCGTTGTAGATTTGCCCGTCTTCAAAGGCGTTCGGATTCGATGTTTTCTTGAATCCCCAGATCAGCGGCATGCCCAGCACCTTGCGGCTGCGCAGCGCCGGATTCTCGTTGCGATAATCGGTTGCCACGTCGGGCGCGACCACGACACCGTCCGGCCCCTTGGGATTGATCAGGCCGACGATGAAGCCGCAGAGCGCACCGGTCGCAGGCGTCGCGCACGGTTCGATCTTGACCTGTGCGACACCCGACGCGGTCAGCCATGTGCCCATGACGGAAGGTGATTGAGCCGAGGCTACCGGCGCCAACACCGCAAGCAAGACGGAAAGAAATACCCTTCTCATCGTTCCTCCCTAACCCGTAGGCGACCTTCGGGACAATTCGCCCAATACATCGGCGGCCAATCGGCGGTCGATCTCCCGCTGCTCGACCAATCCACGACGATCGAGCGCGGCCACGACCCGTCGCGCAGCTTCGGCCGACCGCTCCATATGCGACACCAGATACTGCACGACCCCGGCGCCGGCATGCAATTGCCTGTCGCCCAACTGCTTCAGGATGATCGATCCCAGCAACTCGTCGTCGGGAGGCGACACGGCAACGGCAGGTGCCGCCCGCAGGCGCGACGCCAGGTCGGGCAACGCGATCGACCAATGGGCCGGCGGCAGCGCCGACGTCAGCAACATATGGCCGCCGCACTCGCGCAGCAGATTGTAAAGATGGAACAGGCCGCGCTCCGGGGCACGATCGGCGTTTTCGACGACGATCGTCGGCGAGACCACCGCCATATCCGACAGGTCGGCCACACTCTTGCCTTCGAGGTCGGCGCCCTCGACGACCATGGCGCCGGCGCGCGCCGCCCAGATGCGGGCGAGGTGGGTCTTGCCGCAGCCGGTGGGACCGCTCACCGCCAACGCTGGCGCCGGCCAGTGGGGCCAACGTTCGATCCAGGCCAGCGCTTCGCGATTGCCGTCGGCTACGACGAAATCCTCGCGGGCATAGGTCGGCGGCGGCAACGCGAGTTCGAAGATGAGTTGATTGGGCATCGGCCGGTCAGCCGGAATTGTCGCCGCGGTAAATCGTACTCTCGCGGTAACGGCCGAGCAGATGGCGCACGATCACGCCAATGACCGCCGCCGTTGGCACCGCGATCAGGATGCCGACGAATCCGAACAGCGAACCGCCCGCCAGCAGGGCGAACATGATCCACACCGGATGCAGTCCGACCCTGTCGCCGACAAGCTTGGGCGACAGTACGTTGCCCTCCATGGCCTGGCCAAAGATGAAAACGGCGGCGACCTTCGCCACGCCGATCCACTCCGGCGGGAACTGCGCCAACGCCATGCCGAGGGCCATCACGGCGCCCACGAAAGTGCCGACGAACGGGATGAAGGAGATGGCACCGGCGATCAGGCCAATGACCAGGCCGAACTGCAGACCGACGAGCGACAGGCCGATGGCGTAGATCGAGCCGAGGCAGAGGCAGACCAACGCCTGGCCACGCACATACCCCGCGATGGCGGCATTCGACTCGCGGGCAAGCTTGCGGATGGTGTCGGCATGGTCGAGCGGCAGTCCGCTGTCGATCGCGGCGAGAACCTTCTCCCAGTCGCGCAGCATATAGAACGTCACGACCGGCGTGATGAACAGCAGGCCGAGAAGATTGATGATCGCGACGCCCCGTTGCGCGACCTGGCTCGCAATGCCGCCGGCCACGGCGAACACCTTGCCCGCCCATTGGGCGGCCTCCGACTGCAGGTCCTGGACGCTGAGCGGCGGCAGCCCGAGCTTCTCGAGCAGCGGCTCGACCACCGGCTGGATGCGCATCGCCACCTTCACGACGTACTCGGGCGCTTTTACGATCAGCGCCTGCACCTGCCCAAACAGCGGCGGCAGGATGGCCATGGCGATACCGACGGCCAGCAGAACGGCCACGATCGTCACGACGGTCGTCGACATCGGGCGCGACAATCCGAGCCGTTGCAGACGCGCGACGACGGGGTCGAGGAAATAGGCCACGACCATGCCGACCACGAACGGCAGCAGGATGTCGTTCAGGAGCCAGAGAAGGAGCAGGAAGACGGCAGCCGCGCCCAGCCAGAAGCGCCAACGGCCGCCGTTGGCCGGCCGGCTCATATCCGGCGTCCCGCCTTCCGCCGTCACCGCGGCTGCAGTCGCCACTGATCGGCGTCCTTTTCCAGCCTCAGGCCGGCCTGCGCCAAGGTTCGCCGCAATTCATCGGCGGTCCCGTAGTATTCGAGACGCAGCTCGGCGCGGTCCGACTCCAACGAGCGCACGACCACGCTCTTCACCGCCGGCACGGCCCCCAGTCGCTGGCGGACCTGGACCCAGTCGCCGAGGGCCTGGATCGGCACCACGACGTCGAGGGAGTCCTGCGAATCGCGATGGACGACGGCGATGCTGCGCCAGTCCTCGTCGACCCGCGCATGCATCTTCTTGGCAGCTTCACCGAGCTGCGCCGCGCCCTCGACCGGAACCCTGGCGATCTCGCTGCGGGCACCGGTCTGCGTATCGTAGCGAATGCCGCCGACACTGAGCGCGCCCGTTTCCTTGTCGCCCTCGACGATGGCCACGATGATCGTCGGTGCGCGGTAGCGCTCATTCAGTCGTGACAGCGCGGCGACATCGCCGACGTAGGCTTGCTCTCCCGACAGCGCGTTCTGGTCGATCGGATCCGCGCGAACCACGGTCACGGGCACCGTGCTGGCCGACGTATCGAGGGTGCGCCATGCCTCACGCCAGGCGTTGCGGTCGTCCAGCGGCTCGACCCCGGCCTTGCCCTTCCACAACG
>MEMN01000066.1:0-5071 GCA_001767945.1 Alphaproteobacteria bacterium RIFCSPHIGHO2_12_FULL_66_14
CAAGGCGTTCTTCGCGAAGATCCTGCGCTAGCTAGCGCGCAGCGGGAAAGTCGACCGGGCGGATGTCCTTCATCCGGCGGCCTTGCGCTGTCCGGGACGTATCAGCGATATCGAGCCCGCCAGGGCGGCCAGGCCGCCGAGCAGCAGGATGACGTCGCGGCTCGCTGCCACGAGCGAGGGTGTCGGAACGTCCAGCGTGCTGCCGCCGGCCCCGCCCAGGCCCAGCGCGAAAAGCGTCGAGGCGCCGGCGATGCCGGCGCTCATGCCGATCAGGCGCACCACGTTCAGCACGCTGCCCGCCTGGCCGGTCTGTTCGGGCGGCGCCGTCGCCATGATCGCGCTGCTGTTCGGCGAGATGAACAGGCCCTGTCCCGCGCCGAAGACGGCCAATGCCAGCGTGACCAGCGGCAGGTTGTCGGCCGAGCCGTCGAGAAAGACATAGAGCATGGCCAGGCTGGCGACGCAGATCAGCATGCCGCAGCAGGTCGGCGCGCGGGCGCCGAAGCGGTCGTAGAGGGCGCCGCCGACCGGCGCCATCAGCCCCAGCGTCACGGGCAGGATCGACAGTCGGAGCCCCGCCGCCAGTTCGGAGTCGTGGTAGATGCGCACGAGAACGAAGGGGATGAGAAAGAACACGCCGAACAGCACGGCATACGACAGGAAGTTGGCGGCGTTGCCGAGCAGGAAGGCGCGCTTGCCCAGAAGATGCAGGTCGAGCAGCGGCGCGGCGGCGCGACGTTCGGCGCGGACGAACAGGACGAGGAAGACGATGCCGAACAGCAGGCAGCCGATCAGGGCCGGCGATGTGAAACCCCAGGCATGACCCTCGTTCAGCACCGCCACGACCGCCGTCAGCGCCGGCGCGATCAGGATCGCGCCGTGCCAGTCGAAGCGGCCGGTATCGGGCAACCTCGTGGTCTGGGGAATGACGAGCCAGCCGAGGACGACGCCCACCAGGCCGACCGGAACATTGATCCAGAAAGCCCAGTGCCAGTCGAGCGTATCCAGGATCAGGCCGCCGACCGCCGGTCCGACGCCGAGCCCGATCGCCTGGGCCGCCGATTGCAGCCCGAGGCCACGTCCGTGCTCCTTCGGGCCGGTGGCCATGACGATGATGGCGATGCTGTTCGATGTCAGCAGGGCGGCGCCGATGCTCTGCAGGATGCGGAAGAAGATCAGCATCGGGAGGTCCGTGGCGAAGCCGCACAGGCCCGACCCGATGATGAAGAGCAGGAAGCCGCCGGTGTACAGGAGCTTGCGGCCGACCATGTCGGCGAGGCGACCGAAGGTCGGCGTGAACGACGCCATTGCCAGCAGGTAGGCGACGGCGACCCAGCTCACGCTGCTGAGACGGGCCGCGAACTCGACCTCGAGCCTGGGCAGGAGCACCTGCGTCATGCTGGCGTCGACCTGCCCCATGAACGAGCCGATGCACACCGTGCCGACGACGAACCAGCGGTAGGAGGCGAGGCGGGCGATGGCTTGCACCGGTGGCGGCTCGCGGCCCTCGAGCACCGCCGCGCGAAGCGCCCCGATCGAGAGGGGACCAGGAGAGGCTTCGGTCATCAGGCACGGTATCGCGCGGCGGTGGTTTGACGCCAGCCGAATTCGCAGGCGATGCTCGGCCGGGCGAAGGGGGACGATCAAGGACATGGCGCAGGCGGCATCACTGGAGGGGGCATCACTGGAGAACGTCCGGGCGCTCACCTTCGACGTCCAGGGCACATGCGTCGATTTCTGCCGGCCTCTCCTGCGCATGGGCGAGGCCGTGAACCTGGCCAAGGGCCTGCAGATCGACTGGGGCGCGCTGTCCGCCGACTGGCGCGGACTCTACCGCACGGCACTCGACCAGATCATTGCGGGCGAGCGGCCGTGGCTCCGGGTCGACCGCATCTACCGCGAAACGCTGGATACGTTGCTGGAGCAGCAGAGCCTGTCGGCAGCTTTCACAGCCGCCGAACGCGATGAGCTGAACCAGATCTGGAGCCGCCTGGAGGCCTGGCCGGACAGTGTCGAAGGGCTGGCGCGGCTGCGCCGGCGTTTCGTCACCTCGACGCTCTCGAATGCCGGCATGAGGACCGTGGTCGCGGTGGTCAAGCACGCCGGGCTGCCGTTCGATGCGGTGCTGACGGCGGAGCTCGCGCTGAGCTACAAGCCCGCGCCCGCGGTCTACCAGCTCGCGGTCGACTATCTCGGCTACCGGCCCGACGAGATCATGATGGTGGCCTGCCACAAGTACGACTTGAAAGCCGCGCGCGCCTTCGGGATGCGCACGGCGTTCGTGGCACGCCCGTTGGAATTCGGTCCGGGCGCCCAGCCGGACGTCGCGCCCGAATCCTGGTTCGACGTCTATGTGGACAGCTTCGTCGCGCTTGCCGATGCGCTGGGGGCCTAGGGTCAGAATTCGTAAAAGCGCGGCTGGCTATCTGGGCCAGGGATCGTAGCGCTCATGGCCTAGACCTTGAGGAAGCCAAGGCGATCGTCGGTCTGGCCTGGCGCAATTTCGAGGATGTCGGGGCTGACTACGTCTTCGGCGACGAATGGATCTTCCTTCAGCCGTGCTTCGAGATCGGCGCGTGAGATGTTGTGGGCGAGAATCGCGCCGCCGGCACTCGGCTGAAGGCTGCCCGTCAGAAGGAAAATGCCATCCTCGAAGCCCTGCCTGATCCAGGCGTTGTGACCTCCCATGAGCTGCGGAGCCTTGGCCTTGTTGGTAGAAAATCTGAGGGTCACGACGAACATCCGGCTGCCTCCATCAGGTACGGTCAGGTGACGCGGCATTGGAACGGCGTTTTCCGACGCGGCGCTGAGCATCAAGCCACGCGCACATGTCGTCGACTTCCCGGCGGATAAAATTCTCATCGCGGAAGGCGGTCGCCAAAGTCGCAACACCTTGGCTGCGGGCGAGCAGGTGCATGGCGAGTGCGTCGGCGTCGCCCTTGCTTCCGAGCGCCGCGAATTGCCGCGTCAGCCAGTCGCGGAACAAGATGAAGAGCTTGCCTGCCTTCCTCTGCGCGCCGTGGTCGAGTTTGGCGAGTTCGTGGCAGAGCGTGCCGACCGGGCAACCATAGAGCATGATCTTGGCCCGGTTTGCGATGAGAATATGGACGAAGCAGCGAATTCGAGCCGCCGGCGCTCTATCCTCTGTTTCCCAAGCATCAAGCATCTTCCGTGTGTTCGCCATGCGCAGGGCGATCACCGCGTCGAGAATCTCGTCCTTCGTCTGGAAATGATAATAGAAATTGCCGCGTGAGAGATTTACGGCCGACGCAATGTCGGCAAAGGACGTAGCCTCGAAGCCTTGTTCGTAGAACAGCCGGTCGGCCGCTTCGATAATCTGCTCGCGCGTGCTCGCTGCACTCATGCTGTCGACGGCTTTCTATTCATCGTTCCGCTCGATGACGCCTTCCCTCAAGGACGTGGCGTACACCGTTTGCAACGCATGGGTGCCAAGGCATTTGTCTCAAGTCTTTTTTAGGACGATTGTCCTAAAACGTCAAGTTTGATGCTACGAACGAGGTGCGCCAGGGCGCGGCCCGTCACCAGGAAGGCTTTGCCTCGAAGCGGGTGGGTGCCGGCGTCGCGCGTTCCGACGGCGGGGTGCCGGCGTCGAACAGGTAGCTGGTGCCGACCGCCGACTGGCTGACCCGTTCGCCGTAGGCATTTGCGAGCGCATGCAGGGCGCGCCATCCCGTGCAGTGGCCGGCGATGAAGTAGCCGATGTCGAACGGTTCCAATCCCTCGACCGTCTGCGGGATGAGATGTTCCATGACGCCGCCGAGATGCAAGCCGCCCATCACGGCATGGATCGGCGTCTCCGGAAACTGGCGCCGGACTTCTAGGCAGACATTGACGATGCCGGCATGCGAGCAGGCGCTGAATACGACGAGGCCCAGGTCGCGCACGTTCACGACCAGCATGCGCTCGTCCATCAGGTAGGGATCGGGCCGCCATTCCTCCGAATTGTCGCGCCGGCAAAGATGGTCCTGGCGACCGGTCTCGAACGCCGTCACCCTAGGGATCTCGCCGCTGTAGTAGAAGTGGCCGTCGAGCAGGGTGCGCGATCTGCCGTCGTTGACGACGCGCGCACCGCGCGCCTCCATTTCCGCCGGCGTGGGCACGCGCTGGGCGGGGAAGATCGTGCCATTCTGCAGGAGCACGCCGCGCTCGTTGAACATGTCGGGATTGACGTGGACCGCCACGCTGCCGCGGCCTCGGCGGGCGACGATGGCGTCGAGCGCCGCCGGCAGTGCCCCCATGTGATCCCAATGGCCATGCGTCACGGCGATTTCCTCGACCTGGCCGAGATCGACGCCGAGGTTGCGGCAGTTCCGGAGGAAGACGGCGCCTTCGGTGCCGGTGTCGAACAGCAGGACATGCTCGGCCGCGCCGAGACGGGATTTCAGGCGCAGGCCGTAGCCGAGATTGGCGACCAGCAATGTCTCGCCCGAGATTTCCCTGGCGCCCGCCAGCATGACATTGGCGAGTTCCGATACGGCAAAGGAGGGTTTGCTCGCGTAGGTGTCACTGACGTTGTCGGTGATGACCTCGACCGAGAGTTGGTCGACCGGGGCGAGCGAGGAAATCATGACGACTTCAGGAACTTCAGCAGCAGCCGGTTCACGTCGGCCGCCTGCTCCTGCTGCACCCAGTGGCCGGCGCCGTCGAGGAGATGGATCTCCTTCATGTTCGTGCAGGCGCTCTTCTGCATCTTGTCGATGGCGCCCGGCGCCTGGTGGATGCCCCAGTCGCTCCGTCCCGCGATGAAGGTCGCGGGCACGTCGATGGTGCGGCCGGCGAAGACTTCCAGTTCGCCGTTGAAGCGTCCGCCGGTGCGCACGCGATACCAGTTGAGCCCGCCCTGGAAGCCGGTGCGCCCGTATTCGCTGCTGTAGACCGTGAGCTCGTCCTCGCTCAGCCACTTGTTGGCGGCGATCTCGGCCGGCGACGGCATCTCCTTGGCCACCGTCTCGGCCATGCCCTGGCCGAGATCCATGATGTAATAAGTCGGCATCTTCGCCAGTTCCGCCGCCGTCCAGCCGCCCAGCGCGAACGGCTTGTTGGCTTTCCA
>MEMN01000066.1:5086-8217 GCA_001767945.1 Alphaproteobacteria bacterium RIFCSPHIGHO2_12_FULL_66_14
CTCGGCAATGCCGCGAGAGCGGCATGGATGTCGACGCCCTTCGCGGCCGGCGCCAGCGCCGGTGGGCCGGTGAAGGGTGCACTCATCAGCACCAGCCGCTTGAAGACATCGGGCCGCACCAACGCCGCGTAGGCCGCGACCGTGGCGCCGAAATCGTGGCCGACCACGGCTTCGACCGAGCGGTAGCCCAGCGCCGACATCACGCCCATGGCGTCGCGCAGCAGATTGAGGAAGCGGAAGGCGGCGAGGTCGCCGTCGTAGTCGGCGTCCCAGCCGGTGGTGCGGCCGTAGCCGCGCTGGTCGGGCGCAAAGGCGTGGTAGCCCGCTGCCGCCAGCGCCGGCAGCACCTTGCGCCAGCTATAGGCAAGCTCGGGGAAACCGTGCAGCAGCAGCACCGGTGGGCGGCCTGGACTTTCATGACCGGCCTCCAGCACATGGACGTCGAGCCCGTTGATGCCGGGCAGGATCCGCGCGCGGATGCCGGCGGGCAGGACGGAAGCAGGCAGGGGATCGAGGGCGGTCATGGCGGTGTCACTTGATCGAAGGGCCCCGCTTTTCTACGCTGACAGAGTCGAAAAAGGCAGGCCGGTGTGGTTTAGCCCGGCGCTTCCGTCCGCAGTGCGGGCGGCGGTCCTGTCGGACGCGGTGAGTTCCTTGAACTTGGCGCGTCTTTGTCCCGCGACCTCGCGCCCGCGCAATTCCGCGCCGGCGAACAGAGGGGACGTGGATCATGACGGGGACCATGCAGCAACAGATTTCTCTCATCACCCTCGGCGTTGCCGATCTCGGCCGTTCGAAGCGTTTCTACGGCGAAGGCTTCGGCTGGAAACCCGTGTTCGAGACGCCGGGGATCGTTTTCTACCAGATGAACGGCCTGATGCTCGGCCTCTGGCCGACGTCGGACCTGGAGGCCGACATGCAGCGTCAAGGCCTGACGCGGCCCGGTGCCTTCAGCCTGGCGCACAACGTGGCGACGCAGGCCGAGGTGCAGCCGCTGCTCGACCGGCTCGCGGCGGCAGGGGGCCGGATGCTGCGCCCGGCCGACGCGCCGCCGCACGGCGGCTTCCGCGGCTACGTCGCCGATCCCGACGATCATGCCTGGGAGATCGCATTCAACCCGGCCTGGCCGATCGATGCGGACGGGCGGGTGACGTTCGCGGCCTGATAGTCAATCCAAGCCGTCAATCCAAGGCCGGCCGGGCCGAAGAACGCCCGGCCGGCCTGCTCGCTGGCTGCGGGCCCCGGCCTACGGCGTGAAGATCACGTAACCGTTGCGGTCCAGCCGGTTGCCATAGCGGTCGTAGCCGCGGCCGTATTCGTCGACGATGACGGGCATGCGCGGCGTGTCGACGTAGGTCGGCACGTAGCGGACCGTGTGGGGGCGGACCGTGTGGGGGCGCACCGTGTAGGTGCGCACGGTGTAGGGCTGCGCCGCGCGGTTCTCCAGGACGTTGGCGATGCATTGGCGGTAGCCGAGCGTGGTCGGCGGAAGGCCGTAGGACAGGCAGACGTCGCGGGCGTCGCCGGCCGCGCGTGCCGTCCTGTAGGCGATCTCCGGATTGCCGCGATCAAAGGCGTGCGCCGTGCGATTGACGCAGGCGTTGAAGGCCACCGAGTTCGGCCGCACGCCGTACTCGGAGCAGGCGTATTCGGCGCGCACCAGCGCGTCGCCCGACTGGGCCTCGACGGACAGGGGCACGCTCGCGACGGCAAGGCCGCCGAGCGCGATGGCAAGCATCTTGTAGCGAGTCATGGAGTCCTCCTTTCAAAGAGTTTCCCACTCGTCTGGATAAAACGGTCCGCCGCGAATCCCGGTTGCCGGCTGGAATGAGGCGATTCCGCGGCCAAATCCGTACCGGCCGGTTCTGCTATCATTCAACAAAATGGTTGAATATCTCGCCGGCATTCCTTATATTAAACCATATGGTTGAACAGAACGCCGTCGGCCTTGACCGCGTCTTCCACGCCCTCGCCGATCCGACCCGCCGCGCCATGCTGCGGAAGCTGGCGGCGGGGGAGCAGAGCGTGGGCGAACTCGCCCGTCCCTTCGACATGTCCTTCGCTGCCGCCGCCAAGCACGTGAAGGTGCTGGAGGGGGCGGGACTTCTCAGCCGGACCATCGAGGGTCGCACGCACCGCTGCCGCCTCGAGGCGCGGGCGCTCGCCGAGGCCGACCGCTGGATCGCCTGGTACCAGCGCTTCTGGACGGGCCGCCTCGATGCGCTGGAGACCGCGCTGCTGCGCCATGCCCGCAACACGAAGAGGAGCCGCAAATGACCGACGCCGCCTATGGGCGCATCATCGCGCCCGCCGAAGTGCGCTTCGAGCGCCTGCTGCCCGGTCCGATCGAGACCGTGTGGCAGTTCCTCGTCGATTCCGAGAAGCGTGGCCAATGGCTGGCCAGCGGACCGATGGAACTCCGCGAGGGCGGGGCGGTCGAACTGCGCTTCCGCCATCGCGATCTGTCACCGCACAAGGTGGCGCCGCCGGAAGCCTTCAAGGAAATGGATGAGAAGGGCCACGTCAGCCACGAGCGCGTGCTGCGTGTCGAGCCGCCGCGGCTGCTGGCGATCTCCTGGGACAAATCGGATGTGACGTTCGAGCTGGTGCCCGAGGGCAAAAACGTGCGTCTGATCCTGACCCATCGGCACCTGCCGGATCGCGCCGACATGGTCCAGACCTCGGGCGGCTGGCACACCCATCTCGATGTCCTGGTCGAGCGCGCCAACGGCCGGGTGCCGAAGGCCTTCTGGACGATGTTCGGCGGGATCGAGGGCGAGTACGAGAAGCGCTATCCGCGCTGAGTCTCCCGGAGCGCTACTCGGGATTGGCCAGCTGCGGGCCGAACTTGAGCTTCTCGTCGCTGAACACGAGCAGGCTGCGCACTTTGGTCTCGCGGTCCATGCAAACGCGATAGTCGCCGGTCGTGGGCTCAAGGCCCTGCGACCGGCAGGCCTCGCGCGCCTCCACCGTCACCCGCGCCAGGGCGTGGGCGATCTCCGGCTCGCCCCATTCCAGGGCCTTCTCGGCCTGCCACAGGCAGTAGTCGTAGCCGGCCGACGACGGCGTGATGCCCTGTTCGCGGCAGATGCGGGACGCCTGCATCTCGGCCGAGGCCGGCGGTACGGCCG
>MEMN01000066.1:8224-8423 GCA_001767945.1 Alphaproteobacteria bacterium RIFCSPHIGHO2_12_FULL_66_14
CAAGGCGACGCCCGCCAGGACGAGGATGCTCGCGAATGCCATGCCGGCGTGAATTTGGCTGTGAGTCACGGTCTTCTCCCTCTCCCGACCGATCGACGGTCTGGCGAGGAAACGCGCCCGAGCGGCGCAAGGTTGCCGGTCGAAGAGAAGACAAAATACGGAGCCGGTTCAAGGGTTTGACCCGGAGGCCCAGTGGCTC
>MEMN01000066.1:8463-15597 GCA_001767945.1 Alphaproteobacteria bacterium RIFCSPHIGHO2_12_FULL_66_14
CGTAGCCGCCGTGGGTCAGGATCGCCCGCTCGCAGGCCTCGTAGGCCCAGCGGGCGCCGAGATACTTGGCCGAGTTGGCTTCCGCGCCGCATTCCTGGCCGTTGTCGTAGAGCCAGGCCGCCTTGAAGGTCAGCAGGTTGGCGGCCTCGAGCTGCATCCAGCTCTCGGCCAGCGGATGCTGGATCGCCTGGTTCTTGCCGATCGGCCGGCCGAACACGATGCGCTCCTTGGCGTATTGCGTGGCCTTGGCCAGGGCGCACTTGCCGATGCCGATCGCCTCGGCCGCGATCAGGATGCGCTCGGGGTTGAGGCCGTGCAGCAGATAGTGGAAGCCCTTGCCCTCCTCGCCGATGCGGTCCTCGAGCGGCACCTTCAATCCGTCGATGAACACCTGGTTGGTGTCGATCGCCTTGCGGCCCATCTTCTCGATCTCGGTGACCTCGATCTTCGATCGGTCGAAGTCGGTGTAGAACAGCGACAGGCCATCGGTGGCGCGCTTGCACTTGTCCTTGGGCGTGGTCCGCGCGATCAGCAGCATCTTGTCGGCGACCGACGCGGTGGTGGTGAAGGTCTTCTTGCCGTGCACGACGTAGCCGTTGCCGTCGCGTTCGGCCTTGGTCTCCAGCGCCGTGGTGTTGAGGCCGGCGTCGGGCTCGGTGACGGCGAAGCAGCCCTTCACCTTGCCGGCGATGATGTCGGGCAGGATGCGCTTCTTCTGCTCCTCGGTGCCGAACACCACGATCGGGTTGGGGCCGAAGACGTTGAGATGGATCGCCGAGGCACCCTGCAGCGCCGCACCTGATTCCGCCACGGTCTGCATCATGATCGCGGCCTCGGCGATGCCGAGGCCGGCGCCGCCGTATTCCTCCGGCATGGCGATGCCCAGCCAGCCCGCATCGGCCATGGCGCGATAGAAATCCTCGGGGAAGCCGCCGTCCTTGTCCTTCTTCAGCCAGTATCTGTCGTCGAACCCGGCGCAGAGCCTGCCGACGCTGTCCTTGATCGCGAGCTGCTGTTCGGTGAAGGCGAAATCCATTTCAGTGTCCTTGTCGATGATTCAGCGGTTTGCCGCGAGCCACGACATCATGATGCGGTTGAACTGGTCCGGCCGCTCGACGTTGGGCAGGTGGCGGGCCTTGGCGATGCCTTCGTAGCGGCCGCCGGGAATCTTCGAGGCGATCAGCTTGTTGCGCTCCGGCGGCGTGCCGGGGTCCTCGTCGCCGCAGATCACCAGGGTCGGAGTCTTGATGGTGGGCAGCCGGTCGAGATAGTCGAAGTCCTGGATCGCCGACATGCAGCCTGCGGAACCTTCCGGCGTGGTGCCGCTGATCGTGTCGCGGATCTCGCGCCAGCGCACGGGATTCACCTTCTTGAATTCGTCGGTGAACCAGCGCTCCATGGTGCTGTCGGCAAGTGGCGCAAGCCCCTTGCTGCGCACCACCGCCTTGCGCTCTTCCCATGTGCCGGCCGAGCCCGGCGGCGTCGAGGGCTGGGTGTCGCAGAGCGTCAGCGAGGCGAGGGAGCCGGGATTGGCGAGTGCGAAGCCTTGGCCGATCATGCCGCCGATCGACAGACCGATGAAATGAACCTTCTTGATGTCGAGCACGTCGAGCGCGCCCTTCACGTCAGCCGCCAGCGCGTCCATCGTATAGTCGCCGTCGACGGCCGCGCTGCCGCCGTGGCCGCGCATGTCGAGCCGGAGCACGCGGTAGCCGGCGCCGAGCAGCGGCACGAGCTGCTCGACCCACATGCCGCCGTCGGAGTTCAGCGAATGGGTGAAGCAGACGACGGGCGCGTTCTGCGGCCCGGCAAGATCGAAATAGACGCGACGGTTGTCGAGAGAAAGAAGCATGATGTCCTCCGATTACATGGCGCTGATGCCGCCGTCGATCACGACTTCCGAGCCGGTCATGAAGCTCGATTCGTCCGAGGCGAGGAAGACCAATGCCCAGCCCACCTCCTCGGGCCGGCCGAGGCGGCCGATCGGGACCTGGCGGCCGAGCTTCTGCTGCATAACGTCCTGGCCAAAGCGGTCGCGGTACTTGTCGAGGATCGGGGTGTCGATGAAGGTCGGATGCACCGAGTTGGAGCGGATGTTGTAGCCCGACTTGGCGCAGTGCAGTGCCACCGACTTGCTGAGCAGCCGCACGCCCGCCTTGGCCGAATTGTAGGCCGCCATGTTGGCACCGGCGATGATGCCCGAGATCGACGAGATGTTGATGATCGAGCCGCCCAGCGTCTTCGTATGCTTCTTGATCTCGGCGACGCCATGCTTGCAGCCCAGGAACACGCCGTCGAGGTCGATGGCGTGGACCTTGCGCCATTCCTCCAGGGTGATGTCCTCGACGGTCTTGCTGAGGCCGATGCCGGCGGAGTTCAGCAGCACATGAAGCGCGCCGAACCTGGTGACGGTCTCCGCGATGGCGGCCTGCCAGTTGTCCTCGCTGGTGACGTCGAGCTTCACGAAGTGACCGGACGGGCCGAGCTTGTCGGCCACGGCCTTGCCGCGGTCCGCCGCGACGTCGGCCACCACGACCCGGGCGCCTTCCTTGACCATGAGCTCGGCCGCATTGGCGCCGAGGCCCGAGGCGCCGCCGGTGATGAGGGCCACCTTGCCGGCCAGACGATCCGTCATTTCTTCTTTCCTCCCGCGACTGCCCCGGCGCGCGATTCGCGATGGGCGATGTAGGTCGTGGCCGCCACGATGATCGCCGCCCCCACGAAGGTCCAGACGTCGGCCGTCTTGCCCCAGACCGCCACGTCCATCAAGGCGGCCCACACGATGGCGAGGAAGGTGATGGACTGCAGGGCGGAAATGTCGAGCAGCCGGTAGGCCCAGGTGATGAAGAAGTATCCCATGGTGCCGAAGAAGCCGGCCGACAGGAACAGGCCGAGCTGCAGCAAGGTTGGCGTCTGCCAGTACCATATGCCGAGCGGCGTGAAGCAGATGGCGCCGACCACGCTCTGCCACAGGACGACGACGGCGGGCTTGTCGCGGCCCGACACGACCTTGGCGATGAGGTTGGAGCCGGCGATCAGCGGTACCGCCAGCATCATCAGGACGATGCCCGGGTTCATCTCGACGATGCCGGGGCGGACGATCACCAGCATGCCGGCGAAGCCCACCGCGACACCCAGCCAGCGCCGCCAGTGGACGGTCTCGCGCAGGAAGACGACGGCGCCCACGGTGACGAAGATGGGACCGGTGAAGCCCAGTGCCGCCATGGTGGCGAGCGGCAGCCACACCACGGCCTCGTACCACAGGCCATAGCCCGGCGTGTGGAACATGCCGCGGATCCAGTGGAGCTTCATGTCGCGCGTGCGCATGCCCTCGGGACCGACGCGCCAATACATGTACGGTGCGATCAGGACGATGCCCGCGACCCAGCGGCCCCACGAGACGTAGAGCGGCGGCATCTCGCTCGCCAGTTCCTTCACCGAGACGTTGAGGCAGGTGAAGAAGAGACCGGACACGACGGCCAGGAAGAAGCCGCGCGCCACGCGCGAGGGGATCAGCCGCGAGAGCGCATCGGGTGCGTCGATGACCTGTGACGATGGGCGCGCGGGCATGGGCCCCGGGCTTGCCCGCGCCGCCGTCGCGGGTCAAGCACGGTCGCTATTCCGGAGAGCGAGCCGGCGCGGATCTCATTTCAACTTGATGCGCAGGAAGTTCCAGAACCGCGTCTTCGAGGAGGCAGGGTCGATCATCTGGTTCTCGCCACCCTGACCCTCGACCAGGGAAATCTCCTTGACCTGCGGATCGAGCGGTTCGAAGCGCAACGCCATGCTTTCGCGCGCGGCGTAATTCCGCCGAGTCGGGCAAGCCGTGATGCCGTCGCCGCCGAGGAAGCGATAGCGGCGACCGCCGGCCAACAGGTAGGGACTGTCCGTGCCCTCGGACGTCCAGCAGACGCCGGTCACCGCAGCCTGCGCCTGGAGCCGGACCTCGGTGTAGCGCGATGTCCTGCCGACGTCGATCAGAGCCACCGGGATCTTGTTCTCGGCCAGCTGGAACACGATTTCCGCCGCTGCCGGCCGGAAACATCCAAGCACCAGGACGCTGCAGAGCAGTGCCGCAATCCGCATGTTCGTTTCCCCTGACAGACGCGTTGCCGAAGACTAGCACATCCGGCCGCTGTCGATCAGTCGAGCGTGACCTTGTAGCGGCTGATGGCGAGCGTCGACACGATCAGAAGCATGGCGACCAGCGCCACGAGCGGAGCCGAGACGTCGCCGAGGTCGGCGCCCTTCAGCATCACGCCGCGCACGATGCGCATGAAATGCGTGGCCGGCAGCGCCTCGCCAAGCCATTGCGCCCACACCGGCATGCCGCGGAAGGGAAACATGAAACCCGACAGCAGGATCGAGGGCAGCATCATGAAGAACGAGGCCTGCATCGCCTGGAGCTGGTTCTGGGTCAGCGTCGAAATGGTGAAGCCGATGGCGAGGTTGACGGTGATGAACAGCGCCGTGCCGGCGGAGAGCAGGGGAATGCTGCCCTCGATCACGACGTCGAACAGCAGCCACGAGACCAGCAGGATGACGATCACCTGCACCGAGCCGATGGCGATGTAGGGCACGATCTTGCCGATCATGACCTCGATCGGCCGCACCGGCATGGCGAGCAGGTTCTCCATGGTGCCGCGCTCGCGTTCGCGGGTGACGGCAAGCGCCGTCATCATGACCATGGTCATGGTGAGGATGACCGCCAGCAGCCCGGGCACGATGTTGAGCCGCGACTTGCCCTCGGGATTGTAGCGGCGCTGGACCACCAGCTCGACGGCGTCGGGCCTGTCGCGCAGGCCGGCCAGCGGTCCCACGAAGTCGCGCGCCAGCGCCTGGTTGATGGCGGGCCCCGCGGCGGCCAGCGGGTTGGCGGCGGCCATCGGGTCGGTGGCATCGGCGTCGATCAGGATCTGCGCCCGTTCGCCGCGCACCAGCCGGCGAGTGAAGTCGGACGGAATGGTGACGACGAACTGGACCTCGCCGCGCTGCAGGAGCGCGTTGGCCTCCTCCTCGGAGACTGGGCGGTGGGTGAAGCTCATGTAGCCGGTGTTGGCCAGCGCCGAGAGCACGGTGCGGGTGATCTGGCTCTGGTCGGCGGCGATCACCGCGGTCGGCAGGCGGTGCGGATCGGTGTCGATGGCGTAGCCGAACAGCAGCAACTGCATGATCGGCATGCCGAACATCATGGCGAAGGTCAGCCGGTCGCGGCCGAGCTGCAGCACCTCCTTGACGATGATGGCGCCCAGCCGCGCCCAGAAGCCGCGCCGCGCGACGAGCCAGCGCATGGTCAGGCGCCCGGCGCGTTGTCGCGCGCCGTCCCCATGAGGTGGATGAAGATGTCCTCGAGCGTCGGCTCGGCCTCCTGCCAGACGATGGCGGGGTCGTTGCCGAACGGTTCGATCGCCCGCATCAGCGCCTCGCGGTCGGGGCCGCAGACATGGAGCGTGGCGCCGAAGGCGGCGGCGGCGGTGACGCCCGGCGCGTCGCGCAGGCGGATTGCCAGCCGGTCGGCGCCGGGGCCGGTGGCGACGAAGGCGGAGAGGCCCGAGTGCCGGATGATGTCCAGGGCGGCGCCGCGCGCCATCAGCTCGCCATAGGCGATGTAGGCGATCTCGTGACAGCGCTCGGCCTCGTCCATGTAGTGCGTCGACACCAGCACGGTGATGCCTTGCGCGGCATAGCTGTGGATCTCGTCCCAGAAGGCGCGGCGCGCCTTGGGATCGACGCCGGCGGTCGGCTCGTCGAGCAGCAGCAGCCGGGGCTCGTGCAGCACGCAGGCGGCGAGCGACAGGCGCTGCTTCCAGCCGCCCGACAGGGCGCCGGCGAGCTGGCTCTGCCGCGTGGTGAGGCCCAGGCGATCAAGTGACTGGTCGACGCGCTGCTTCAGGCGGTCGAGCCCATAGACGCGGCCGACGAATTCGAGGTTCTCGCGGATGGTGAGATCCTCGTAGAGGCCGAACTTCTGCGTCATGTAGCCGGTCTCGCGCTTGATGCGCTCGCGGTGGCGCACGAGGTCGTGGCCGAGGCAGGTGCCGCTGCCGCCGTCGGGCGTCAGCAGGCCGCAGATCATGCGCAAGGTCGTGGTCTTGCCCGAACCGTTGGGACCGAGGAAGCCGCAGATGCGGCCCCGTTCGACGGCGAGGCTGAAATGGTCGACGACGGTGCGCGGGCCGTAGCGCTTGACGAGATCGTGGACATCGATGGCCAGGGTCGGAGGGGCCAGGGCCGCAGGAGTGGGCGTCACGGCGCTACTCCGTGAAAGGCTCGACGGCGACCGGCAGGCCGGGTGACAGCGGCGCCTGCGCCGGCTCCGGCCGGGCCTCGACCAGGAAGACGAGCTTGGTCCGCGCGCTCTGCGAATAGATGACCGGCGGCGTGAACTCGGCGCGCGGCGAGACATAGGTGATGGTGGCCTTGAGACCCGGGGGGCAGGCGTCGCAGGTGAAGTGCACCGGCTTGCCGATCTTTGCCTGCGCCACGTCCTCCTCGGGCACGAAGAAGCGCAGCTTTACGCGGAACGCCGGCAGCAGCGAGACCACGGGTGAACCGGCCGGCACCCATTCGCCGACATTGAAGAAGGTGTTCTCGACCAGCGCGTCTTCCGGCGCCACCGGCATCACGTCTTCGAGCCGCTTCCTCGCCTGGTCGAGATTGGCCTCGCCCTGCTCGATCAGCGCCGCCGCCGCGGTGATCTCGGACTGGCGGGCCGCGAGATCGCCGACCTTCTCCTGGGCGGCGAGCGAAGCGGCGCGCGAGCGCAGCTGGCGCACCTGGGCCTCGGCCGCCTCATGGGCCTGGCGGGTCGAGATGCTGCGCGCCAAGAGCTCGGTCTGGCGCTTCAGCTCGGACTCGGCCTGCACCAGGGCGGCCTCGACCTCGCGCTGCTGGGCGCGGATCACGTCCTGCTCCTCCGGCCGCTTGCCGGTGAGCATGTTCTGGTGCCGTGCCTTGGCCTCGGCGAGGGCGGCTTCGGCCCGCGCGACCTCGGCCTTGGCCATCACGGGATCGATCACGAACAGCCGGTCACCCTTCTTGACGAATTGGCCGCGCTCGACCGGGCGCTCGATGAGGCGGCCGGCAGCAGGCGGGGCGATCAGGCTGGTCTCGCCTTCGACATAGCCGAGATAG
>MEMN01000067.1 GCA_001767945.1 Alphaproteobacteria bacterium RIFCSPHIGHO2_12_FULL_66_14
CGTCGACGGCGGCGATGCTGGAATCGTACTGACGCCCGGAGTTGGCCGACGGCAGACTACCGCTCGCCGCGACCTGCCGGTCGGCACCTGGACGCGCTTTTGCACTTTGTGCTGGGGTGCTGCTGTCGAACATGCCGCAGCCCGCCATGAGTGCCAGCGTGGACACGCCGAGCAGGCCAAGCCAAACGCGTCGGCCGCCGATCGTGTCCTGTTGTCGCAGCATCGTCGTCACCCACTTGAAGCCCGGCTCGCCCGCTGTCTTTAGCGGAGGCCGAGAGGAAGTTTGACCCGTCTGTTGTCGCAGCCTACCTATAACAGGGTGTTCGGCGATCCGGGCAGACAAGCACAATGTATGGTACCGGGACGCTGAAAATACCGCAAGAAACGCCACAAAGGCAATGATTCAGAAGGGGAAACGCATGTCGGAGACGCCTGCCCCAACTGCCTTTCCGGGAGTGTCGCCGGCCGAATCGCAGAAGATGCAGGCCGCTTTCAGGGATATCGCCGAACGCAGCCAGAAGCTGCTCGAGAACTTTGCCGAACGCTACAAGGCCGATGGACCCCAGCCGGCCGATCCGCTTGGCCTCACCCAGACGTTCATGGACTTCACGGCCAAGATGCTGGCCGACCCCAATCGGCTCGTTCAGGCTCAGATGGAGCTCTGGCAGCAGTACATGAAGCTGTGGCAGCTCACCGCCCAGCGCATGATGGGCCAGAAGGTCGAGCCGGTGGCCGAGCCCGCCAAGGGCGACAAGCGGTTCAACGATCCTGCCTGGAAGGACGAAGTCGTCTTCGACTACCTGAAGCAATCCTACCTTCTCACCGCGCGCTGGCTGCAGGGCACCATCAAGGAAGTCGAGGGTATCGACGACAAGACGGCAAAGAAGGTCGACTTCTATACGCGGCAGTTCATCGACGCCGTGTCGCCGTCCAACTTCGCGCTGACCAATCCACAGGTCGTCAAGGCGACGGTCGAATCCAAGGGCGAGAACCTGCTAAAGGGCCTGCAAAACCTGCTGACTGACCTTGAGCGCGGCAAGGGCAAGCTCGCGATCCGCCAGACCGACATGAAGGCCTTCAGGGTCGGCGAGAATGTCGCCACCTCGCCCGGCAAGGTGGTCTACCAGAACGACCTGATGCAGTTGGTCCAGTACGCGCCGGCGACCGCCGAAGTCTACGCCATGCCGCTGCTGATCGTGCCGCCATGGATCAACAAGTTCTACATCCTCGACCTCAAGCCCGAGAACTCGTTCATCAAGTGGGCGACCGAGCAGGGCTACACGGTGTTCGTCATCTCCTGGGTCAATCCCGACGAGCGCCTGACGAAGCTGGTGTTCGAGGACTACATGAAGCTCGGGCCGCTGGCGGCGCTGGGCGCCATCGAGCAGGCGACCGGCCAGCGCCAGGTGTCGGCGATCGGCTACTGCATCGGCGGAACGCTTATGGCCGCGACCTTGGCCTACATGGCAGCGCGCGGCGACGATCGCATCGCCGCCTGCACCTTCTTCACCGCCCAGGTCGACTTCACCGAGCCGGGCGAGCTCGGGGTCTTCATCGACGAGGACCAGCTCGCCGGCATCGAGGAGATGATGTCGAAGAAGGGCTATCTCGACGCCGGTGACATGGCGACGACTTTCAACCTGTTGCGCGCCAACGATCTCATCTGGTCGTTCGTCGTGAACAACTACCTGATGGGCAAGGACCCCTTCCCGTTCGATCTGCTGTACTGGAACGCCGACGCCACGCGCATGCCGGCGGCGATGCACAGCTACTACCTGCGCAACATGTACCAGAACAATCTGCTGAATCGGCCGGGCGGTATCGTCATCGACAATGTGCCGATCGACCTCCGCAAGATCACGATCCCCGTCTACGTCCAGGCCGGCAAGGAAGACCATATCGCGCCAGCCCGATCGGTCTACAAGGCGACCCAGATTTATAGCGGCCCGATCCGTTTCATGCTCGCGGGCTCTGGCCACATCGCCGGCGTCGTCAATCCGCCGCGCAACAAGAAATACCAGCACTGGCTGAACGAGACGGCCAAGAACCCGCCGACGCTGGCCGAATGGCAGGCCGGCGCCAAGGAATTCCCCGGCTCGTGGTGGCACGACTGGGACAAGTGGCTGTCCGAAAAGTCCGGCCCCAAGGTGCCGGCACGCATCCCGGGCGACGGCGCCCTGCCTGCGATCGAGGATGCGCCGGGCAGCTACGTCAAGGTCCGCTCCGGCGTGTAACCGGGGCACGCGTTGCCCGGGCCCGACACGACTCCCCTTCCAGGGTCTCGGTACCAATTTCGGCTCCCCGCACGCCGGGAAGCCAATAACGGTGGGCTTTTCGCTCGCTCCCTGGGCCCACCTGAATGGGCCAAATGTTGTGCCCAGAGTTGGGCCAGACTCCGGGATAAGCCTTATTCCATGGGCTTTTGCGAGACTCCCGTCTTCTTCGTTCGCACGAACCCCCGCGCGCGCTGTGCCTCAGGCGTCGTCAAGTGTCTGTTCCCACGTCGTTATTCGGCGCGTGGTGGAGACGGGGTTGTTCTTGGGACTGTCCACGGGTCAGGACCCGCGGCGGCTGCACCAGGCCATAAGGCGACCCGCGGGCGTGCCGCGGGAGGTCGTGCCGGCATGAAAAAGGCCGGCGCAGTCCAAGCGCCAGCCTGACAGAATTCATAGCTTATTCCTGCTGAACCTGCACATCACATCTGCGTGAGCAGGTGCTGGCAGTGACAGCATTCTCCGAGCGGCGACGGTGTCGGGATCGCGCGCGCCTAGGCCCCGGCCTTGAGTCGGTCGGCCATCTTCTCCGCGAGCATCACGGTCGTAAGATGCGTATTGGCACGCACGACCTCCGGCATGACCGAGGCGTCGATCACCCGGAGGCCCGAGCAGCCGATGACGCGGCACTCCGGATCGACCACCGAGCGCCCGTCGTCCCGCCCGCCCATGCGGCAGGTGCCGCTGGCGTGCTGGGCGTCGGAGCATTCGGCAAACAGCCAGTCGTCGAGTTCCGCAGGCGTGAGATTCTCCTCGATCGACCGGCCGGTCGAGCCATAGTCCACGCCTGTCGCGATGGCGCGCACGCTGTCGTGCCTTCCGAATTCCCGCAGGCGACGCACGCCGTCGCGCATGCGTGCGAGGTCGCGTTCGTCCGACAGCATCCGTTCGTCGACCTGCGGATCGATCGCGGGATCGGTGGTCGTGATCCGCACCTGGCCCTGACTGAAAGCCTGATAGACCGAAACGACCAGGCGCCCCTTCGAGGTGTCGCCGCCACCCAGCGACACGAGATTACCCGCGATGACGATCATGTCGTTGTCGCCCGCGCCGCCCAGGCCCGACGAATAGCGCAGGCAGCAATTGGTATGGCGATGCATCAGGGTGCCGACCCGCGCATCGTCCCTGAGGTGCAGGTAAAGCGCCATCGCCGGGTGATCCAGCAGATTCTCGCCGACCGGCAGATCGGCGATCACCCGCACGTCGAGCGACTTCAGCCAGGCAGCCGGCCCGATACCGGAGCGCTGCAGGATGGCCGGCGAATGAATGGCGCCGGCCGAGAGAATGACCTCACGGGTGGCGCGCGGCGTGAAGGCTCTGCCATCCACCTGGACATGTACGCCGCTCACGTGCGGCCGGTTGCCTTCGAACTGGAAGGCCGACACCAGGGCATTGCCGACGATCTGCAGGTTCGGCCTGCCGCGCGCCGGCTCGAGATAGCCGTCGTTGGTCGAGACGCGGACGCCTGCCCGGCTGTTGATGGCGTAGGGCGACGCGCCCGTCCCTTCGGGGGCGTTGTGGTCCTCGCACCAGCCGTAGCCGAGGGCGATCGAGGACTCCTTCAGCGCGCGATCGACCCGGCCCCAGTCCGCCACGGGCGCGCGATAGACCGGGATCGGGCCGTCCTTGCCGTGATAGGGCGCCTCGCCGAAATTGACGTCGGTCTCCAGCTTGTTGAAGTACGGCAAGACGTCCTGCCATCCCCAGCCGGTGCAGCCGAGCGCGCGCCAGCGTTCGAAATCGTCGGGCACGCCGCGGATGGCGATCTGGCCGTTGATGGTGGAACTGCCGCCCATCGCGCGGCCGCGCCACAGAAGTTTCGGCTCCTGGCGCTCGGTGCGGCGCGCCAGCAGGTTGGGCCAGCGGTAGTCGTCGTCGCCGATCGCCCGCATGGGATTGGGAATGCGGATGTGTTCGGGCGTCTCGGCCGACCTGAAATCGCGCCCGGCCTCGAGCAGGAGCACGCGGACACGGGGATCTTCGCTCAATCGCGCCGCCAGAACGGCGCCGGCAGAGCCCGCGCCCACGATGATGTAGTCGTAGTCGCGCGCGAGCATGCCCGGCCCTACTCCGCCGCCTTCTGCTCCGCCGCCTTTTGTTCGGCGGGGCGATGGGCGTTGGCGAGTTCAATGTAGTGACCGACCACACGCCGGAACATCTCGAGGTCCTTCTCGGTGATGTCGCGCAGCTTCTGCGCCGGATTGCCCGCCCACAGCTCGCCCGAACGCACGATCTTGCGCGGCGTCACGACTGCGCCGGCCGCGACCATGGCACCGCTCTCGACCACGGCGCCGTCGAGCACCGTGGCGTTCATGCCGATGAAGGAATCGTCCTGGACTTCGCAGGCATGCAGCAGCGCCATATGGCCGACCGACACGTTGCGTCCGACGATGGCCATGAGACCGCGCGCGGCGACATGGACCACCGTGCCGTCCTGCAGGTTGGAGTTCTCGCCGATCCTGATGCCGGGTCCGTCGCCACGCAGGATGCAGCCGTACCAGATGCCGCAGTTGGCGCCGATCTCGACCTCGCCGATCAGCGTCGCATTGGGCGCGATGAACGCCGATGGATCGATCTTGGGAACGAAGCCCTTGAACGGAACGATGAGACCGGACATCGGATCGCCTCTCCACATAAACGAAGGGCGCCCTGCGGCGCCCTTCGAACATAGTCCAAACGACTGTCTAGCGCTTGGAGAACTGGAAGCGGGCACGGGCGCCGGCGCGGCCGTACTTCTTGCGCTCGACCACGCGGGAGTCGCGGGTGAGGAAGCCGTTGGCCTTGATGGCGCCGCGCAGGCCCGGCTCGAACTTGGTGAGCGCCTGCGAGATGCCGTGACGCACCGCGCCCGCCTGGCCCGACAGGCCGCCGCCGGAAACGGTGGCGATCACGTCGAACTGGCCGCCGCGCTCGGAGACGTCGAAAGGCTGCTGGATCATCATGCGCTGCGTCGGACGTGCAAAGTAGATCGTCTGATCGCGGCCGTTGATGGTGATCTTGCCGGTGCCGGGCTTCACCCAGACGCGGGCGACGGCGTTCTTGCGCCGGCCCGTGGCATAGGCGCGGCCCTGGGCGTCGATTTCCTTCTCGCGGGCCGGCGCGGGCGCCTGCTCGCCGCCGACCGGCGCCTTCTTCAGTTCCGCGAACGTCGAAAGTTCAGTAGCCATGTCAGCCGATCCTCGAATTCTTGCGGTTCATAGCGGCAACGTCGAGCTTCTCGGGCTGCTGAGCCTCCTGCTCGTGCTTCGGTCCGGCGTAGACGCGCAGGTTCTTCATCTGCGCGCGCCCGAGCGGTCCGCGGGTGATCATGCGTTCCACGGCCTTGACCAAGACACGCTCCGGGAAGCGGCCTTCAAGGCGCTTGCCCAGGGTCTCGCCCTTGATGCCGCCGGGATGGCCGGTGTGCCAGTAGAAGACCTCGCGCTCGGCCTTGCGGCCGGTGAGGCGGACCTTCTCGGCGTTGATCACGACGATGTTGTCGCCGCAATCGATGTGCGGGGTGAAGGTCGGCTTATGCTTGCCGCGCAGGCGCGAGGCGATGATGGTGGCGAGCCGGCCGAGCACCAGCCCGTCGGCATCGATCAACACCCACTTCTTCTGCACGTCGGCAGTCTTGGTGCTGGGAGTTTGGTTGGTAATGTGGGCGTGCATGGTTCTTTCTTCCAATGAGCGCGCGCTTATGAGCGTCGCGCACCGCCTTGTCAAACAGGCCGGAATAACATCATAAAATCAACATCTTAGATGTGCGGTATTATTTTACCGTGCTCTATCTCTTTGGCGGAATGGCATAAGTTACCGTCGCATGGGCGACAGGCTCCCTCACCCCATCACTCCAGATCGTGAAGTCGCCGACGGCCAGGGTCTTGCCGAGCTTCATCAGCCGCCCCTCGCCGATCAGGTCGACCGGCTCGGGCTTCCTCATGAAGTTGATGTTGAGGTTGGTCGTGACCGCAAGAGCCACCGGCCCGAGCTGGCCCAGAATAAGAAGGTAGAAGCCGCAATCGACCAGCCACATCAGGGTCGGACCAGAGATCGTGCCACCCGGCCGCAGGTGGCGCTCGTGCGACGGCAGCCGCAGGCGGATCGTCTTGTCGTCGAGATGCTCGACCACAAGGCCAAGATGCTCGGCCTGCGGGAAGTGCTCGACGAGAAACTTCATGAGGTCTGCGGGCGACATCACCGGCATGACGCAACTCCCCTCTTCCCGTAGAATGCCGCCATGACCGCCGCCTCGAATGAACCCGTCCTGCTGCGCCGCGATGAAGGCCGCGTCGCGATCCTCACGCTCAACCGCCCCAAGGCGATGAATGCGCTCTCCGGCGAGCTTATAGACGCGCTGCAGGCGGAATTCGACAGGCTCGCGAAAGACAGGGAGATCCGCTGTGTCGTCATCGAGGCGCAGGGGCCCCGCGCTTTCTCGACCGGCCACGACCTGCGCGAGGTCGCCTCGACGCGCGACTATGCCTTCCACCACGCGCTGCTGACGCGCTGCTCGGCCATGATGATCTCGATCAAGCGCCTGCCGCAGCCCGTGATCGCCAAGGTCCAGGCGATCGCCACGGCCGCCGGCTGCCAGCTCGTCGCCGCCTGCGATCTCGCCGTCGCCTCGAGCGACGCCACCTTCGCCACGTCAGGAATCAACAACGGACTTTTCTGCGGCACGCCATCGGTCGCGGTCGGCCGCAACGTCGGCTCCAAGCGCGCCCTCGACATGCTGTTCACCGGCCAGCCGATCGATGCCGCGACCGCGCTGCGCGACGGGCTGGTGAGCCGCGTCGTGCCGCCGGCCGAACTCGACAAGGAAACGATGGCCTTCGCCCAGCACATCGCCGCCCAGCCGCCGCAGCAGATTGCCGAGGGCAAGGCGATGTTCCACAGGCACATGACGATGGAACTCGACCAGGCCTACGCCTACGCCACCGAGTTCATGGCCGGCGCCATCCAGCGCGACGATGCGCAGGCGGGCATCGACGCCTTCGTGAACAAGAAGCCGAAGCCGGAGTGGAAGGGGCGTTAGTGGTCAAAGATGTATAGTTCGGCCACCACTAACTTTACCTGCTTCCTGCCAATTTAGACAAATAA
>MEMN01000068.1:0-5083 GCA_001767945.1 Alphaproteobacteria bacterium RIFCSPHIGHO2_12_FULL_66_14
GCGACGAAGGCTGGCGGATCGACAGCAAGGTGTTCTTCGCCCACCTCAGGGCGTGAGGGTCCCGCGCCCGATTTCCCGGCGTTGCCGCTCGCGGGACTGCAGCACCAGCCTGTCGCCCGCCGCCGCATACCGGCGCGCGCTTCGCGCATCGAACTCGACCTCCCCGCAGGCCGCGCACCGCCAGCCCGACAGGCCCCCGGCCCTGGCGTCGAGGCCGGCATGCGCGATCGCGAAAGTCTCGTCGTCGAACTTCGCCATGCCTTTGCGCGAGGCGCAGTTCGAGCACTTGCGGGCCATCTCACTTCTCCTTGAACTGGATCACCGGTGCGCCGCTGCCGGTCGCCGACCTAAGCTGCCGATGCCGGCCGCTTGCGCCGCTTGCGTGCCGCTGCGACCCGCCCGGACTCGACCGTCGGCGCAATCCGTACGGCCGTCCGGCCGGGAAAGCGCGCCACGAGTTCCAGCTTGCCGCCGAGCGCACCGACGTACTTGCGCAAGGTCGAGAGCATGACGTCGCCGCGCCGTTCGGTGTCGGAGAGGGTGACCTGCGAGATCCTGAGCCGTCGCGCTACTTCCACCTGGGTTTTGCCCAGGGCCTTGCGCAGGTCGCGCAACGCCAGTTCCTCGGCGATCCGCTCGGCTGCGCGGGCCTCGATCCTCCGCCGGCGCGCGGCCGGCAGCCGCGCCAGCATTTCGTTCAAGGTGGTTGCCATTTCCGTTCCTTTGCCCGTCTTCATCGCTGACGCATCCAATCCGAAAAGCGCCTGTCGGCACGCTCGATCAGGTCGCGATAGAACTTCGCCTGCATCTTGGCGCTCAACCCGGCCTTGTTCCCCGCAACGAGCAGGATCGCCTGCCGCGCCGGATCGAACGCGAAGGCCACGCACCAGACACCGCGACCGGAGCCGAACCGCATTTCCTTCATGTTGGCGTGCCGCGCTCCTTTGAGCGTGTCGACGGTCGGTCGTCCCAGGGTCGGACCGATTTCCGCGAGCACGCGCGCCGATTCGAGCAGATCGTCCTGAACCTGCTCGGCAAGGGCGCCGAACTCCGCCTCGAATTCGGGGTGGAACAGAACGACCCACGCCATGGCCATATATAGTCCATGAACGATATCGTGCCAAGGCTATTTTCTGATGATGTGCCATTCCCTTCCAGTGCGCGCGGCGGCGCCCCTGCCCGACAACCGGCTCGCCCGCCGGCCGGGAGGGCGCTAGACTTCCGGCCATGAAGATGAAACTCGAGATCGCCCGCGTGCCGGGCGAAATCCGCCGCCTCTGCATCATCGCCGAGGAGACCACGCCGCGCTGGTCCCGGGTGCTGTTCGCCGCGTCGCTCCTCACCATGTGGCTGGTGGGCCAGGACAGGAGCAACGCCCTGGGGCCCTTCATCGCCCCCTATCTCATCCTGACCTGGGTCCTGGCCGGGGGCACCGGCCTCTATATCGCCGTCACGGTCTACAAGGGCTATCTCGCCCGGCGCGCGGCGTCCCGCTAGGGCAGGTGGCCAGAGCCGGAACGCCGGATACCCGCCAGCTACCAGCTCAGCTTGGGGAAGATCGTCGTCCTCTTGGGCGTCCAGCCGCGGTTTTCCATGCAGTTCGCCACCAGCCGGTCGACGTTGTGGACGTAACCCTGGTTGGCCATGGCGGTGTAGACGCCCTGCTGGCCGAAGCGCTCGCGCTCGCCGTCGAAGGTGGCGCGGCGCTGGTCCTCGATGTTGCGCTCGCTCTGCGCGGTCTGGCGGACCTGCGCCTTGCAGGCCCGCTCGTCCTTGGCGTACTGCGCCGCCTGGGCGTCGTCCTTGGGCATCGCCTTCTGGCCGCAACCGGCCAGCAGCAGCGCGACAGAGACCAGGACCAAGGCCGCCTTCATCGCGGCACCGCCAGGGCTTCTTCCATCGCCTTCAGCGCCTCGTCGGCCTTGGCGATATCCGGGCCGCCGCCCTGCGCCATGTCGGGCCGGCCGCCGCCGCCCTTGCCGCCCAGCACGGAGACCCCGGCCTTCACGACCTTGACCGCATCGAAGCCCTTGCTCACCACGCTCGAACTGAACGTCGCCACGTTGGCCGCCTTGCCGTCGGCCACGCCGACCAGCATCACGGCATCGGAGTTGTGCTTCTTCATCAACTCGTCGGCCATGCCCTTGAGATCCTTGGCCGGCACGCCGTTCAACACGCGACCGACCAACTTCATGCCTGCGATCTCGCGGACTTCGTCTCCCGCCTGCGACACTCCACTGGACCCCGCCAGCGCCAGCGCCTTGCGGGCGTCGGAGAGCTCGCGCTCGATCCTGCGCTGGCCCTCGACCAGCGTGGCCAGGCGCGCCGGCAGATCCTCGGGCCGCGTCTTCAGGGTCGCCGCCGCTTCGGCCAGCAGGTCGGCCTGATGGCGGACATATGCCTCGGCCGCGGCGCCGGCCAGCGCCACGATGCGGCGCACGCCGGAGGAGACCGCGCCCTCGCTCACGATCCTGAACAGGCCGATGTCGCCGGTGCGCCTCGCATGGGTGCCGCCGCACAGTTCGACGGAATACTTCTCGCCGCCCTCGTTTGCCCCCATCGAGAGCACGCGCACCTCCTCGCCGTACTTCTCGCCGAACAGTGCCATGGCGCCGGTGGCGATCGCTTCGTCGGGCGTCATCAGATGCGTATCGACCACCGAATTGTGCCGGATGCGGTCGTTGACCTCGTCCTCGATGCGGCGCAGCTCGTCGTGCGAGACCGGCTTGGTGTGGCTGACGTCGAAGCGCAGATGGTCGGGCGCCACCAGCGAACCCTTCTGCGAGACGTGCTTGCCGAGATGGCGGCGCAGCGCCTCGTGCAGCAGGTGGGTCGCCGAATGATGGGCGCGCAGCTGGGCACGGCGCACCGGGTCGATGGTCATGACGAGGTCGTCGCCGACCTTGAGTTCGCCCTTGCCGACCATGGCGTGATGGGCATGGAGATCGCCCACCATCTTCTGGACGTCGGCGACCGTGGCCTCGTTGGTGCCACTCGCCAGCCGGCCGGTGTCGCCCTGCTGGCCGCCCGACTCGGCGTAGAACGGCGTCTGGTTGGCTACGATCCAGCCGGTCTGGCCGGCCTTCAGCGTCTGCACTTCCCTGCCGTCGAGCACGATGGCGCGGATCTGGCCCTCGGCGCGCTCGGTGTCGTAGCCTAGGAACTCGGTGGCACCGGCCTTCTGGCGGACGTCGAACCAGATCGCCTGGTCGGCCGTATCGCCCGAACCGGCCCAGGCGGCGCGCGCCTTGGCGCGCTGCTCGTCCATCGCAGCCTCGAAGCCCGCGTTGTCGACCTTGATGTCGCGCGCGCGCAGCACGTCCTGGGTGAGGTCGAGGGGAAAGCCGAAGGTGTCGTAGAGCTTGAAGGCGACGTCGCCCTTGAGCGTGCCGCCGGCCGTGAGGTTCCTCGTCTCGTCCTCGAGCAGCTTCAGCCCGGTGCCGAGCGTGCGCTTGAAGCGCGTCTCCTCGAGCTTCAGCGTCTCGCTGATCAGCGCCTGGGCACGCACCAGCTCGGGATAGGCGTCGCCCATCTCGTGCACCAACGTCGGCACCAGCCGGTAGACCATGGGGTCCTGGGCGCCGAGGATATGCGCGTGGCGCATGGCGCGGCGCATGATGCGGCGCAGCACGTAGCCGCGGCCCTCGTTCGAGGGCAGCACGCCGTCAGCGATCAGGAACGAAGTGGCGCGCAGGTGGTCGGCAATGACCTTGTGCGAGGCGGCCTGCCGGCCGTCGGGGTCGACGCCGGTCTCGTGCGCCACCGCCTCGATCAGCGCCCGGAACAGGTCGATGTCGTAGTTGTTGTGCTTGCCCTGCAGGACGGCGGCCAGCCGCTCCAGCCCCATACCGGTGTCGATCGACGGCTTGGGCAGCGGCTTGCGTTCGTCCTTCGTCACCTGGTCGAACTGCATGAAGACCAGGTTCCAGATCTCGATGAAGCGGTCGCCGTCCTGGTCGGCGCTGCCCGGCGGCCCGCCGGGGATGCCCTCGCCGTGATCGTAGAAGATCTCGGTGCAGGGCCCGCACGGGCCGGTCTCGCCCATCGCCCAGAAATTATCCGACGTCGGGATGCGGATGATGCGCTCCTCGGGCAGGCCCGCGATCTTCTTCCAGAAGCCCGCCGCCTCGTCGTCTGTGTGAAACACCGTGACCAGCAGCTTGTCCCTGGGCAGGCCGTAGTCCTTCGTCAGCAGGTTCCAGGCGAGCTCGATCGCGCGTTCCTTGAAATAGTCGCCGAACGAGAAGTTGCCCAGCATCTCGAAGAAAGTGTGGTGGCGGGCGGTGTAGCCCACGTTCTCGAGGTCATTGTGCTTGCCGCCGGCGCGCACGCACTTCTGCGACGTGACGGCGCGCGCATAGTTGCGCGTCTCGAGGCCGGTGAAGACGTTCTTGAACTGCACCATGCCGGCGTTGGTGAACATCAGGGTGGGGTCGTTGCGCGGCACCAACGGGCTCGACTCGACGACGGCGTGGCCGTTCTTGCCGAAATATTCTAGGAAGGTGCGGCGGATATCGCTGACGCTTTGCATGCGGGCCTTGTAGCGTGCGGCTGCCCGCCAAGTCCAGAACGGGGAACCATCCGGAAATGGCCGCCGAGGCCCATTCTACCGCCACTCTCAGGCTCACCGTGGGCGATCTCCGGATCGTCCATCCGCTCACCGTGCCGCAGGCGCCGGTGGCCGCGGCCGACATCGTGCCGGCGCTGCAGGGGCTGGTGAACGCGGTGGTCGCCGCGGCCGAAGCCGGCAGCCTGAACGAAGGTGGCGCGATCTCCTGCCGCAAGGGCTGCGGCGCCTGCTGCCGCCAGCTCGTGCCGATCTCGCGCACCGAAGGCGAGCGGTTGCTGACGCTGGTCGCGGCGATGCCGGCGGAACGGCGCGACGCGCTCGCCATGCGCTTCGCCATCGCCGAGGCTGCGATCAAGGGTGCGGGCCTTCACGAACGCGAGGACCGGCCGGATCGCGAACTGTCGACCGGCTACTTCGCGCTCGGCGTGCCCTGCCCGTTCCTCGAGGACGAAAGCTGTTCGATCCATGCCGAGCGGCCGCTGGTGTGCCGCGAGTATCTCGTGACCTCGCCGG
>MEMN01000068.1:5095-7766 GCA_001767945.1 Alphaproteobacteria bacterium RIFCSPHIGHO2_12_FULL_66_14
GACGCCGGTCGCGGTACCCAAGGTGTCGATGGCCGCCCGCGGCCTGCAGGACGACAACGAGGACTGGTTTCCGCTGGCGCTGCTGATGGACTGGGCGAGGACCCGCCCCAAAGGCGGCGCGCGGCGAACGGGCCCTGAATGGGTGCAGCGTTTTCTACGCGCCATTACCGGCGCGTAGAAAACGCCGGTGGGCGGCAGCGCTTGTAATCAAGCGCGAGAGCCCACGCCGTGCCAAATAGACCGAGGTGGCGATACCTATGTTCTTTCTGAACCGTGCGGGCTCTCGCGCATTCAAACGAGTTGAATGCACTGCCGCCCGCCCATTTTCTCGCCCGCGCATAGGCGCAGGCGAGAAAATGGGCGGTGCTGCGCGTGGGGAAACAGCACCGCCCGGTGGGCCGCAGACAGGGATACGGCCGCTAAGACTCTCGAATTCTGAAGTCGACGGACCGCAGGCCAAACGACCCGCGGCCCCGGGAAGCGACTATTCGTCGTCGTCTTCCTTGTCGTCCTTGCCGCCGTCCATCAGGACGTTGGCGATGATGCCGGCATTGGCCCGCACCTTCTGCTCGATGGCGGCGGCGACCTCGGGATGCTCGCGCAGGTACGTCTTGGCATTCTCGCGACCCTGGCCGATGCGCGTGCCGTCGTAGGAGAACCACGAACCCGACTTCTCGACGATGCCGGCCTTGTCGCCGAGATCGATCAGTTCGCCGACCTTGGAGATGCCCTCGCCGTACATGATGTCGAACTCGACGACCTTGAACGGCGGCGCCACCTTGTTCTTCACGACCTTGACGCGCGTGGCGTTGCCCACGACCTCGTCCTTGTCCTTGAGCGCGCCGATGCGGCGGATGTCGAGGCGGACCGAGGCGTAGAACTTGAGCGCATTGCCGCCGGTCGTGGTCTCGGGGCTGCCGAACATGACGCCGATCTTCATGCGGATCTGGTTGATGAAGATCACCAGCGTGTTGGACTTGGAGATCGAGCCGGTGAGCTTGCGCAGCGCCTGGCTCATCAGGCGGGCATGGAGGCCGGGCAGCGAATCGCCCATCTCGCCTTCGAGTTCGGCGCGCGGCACGAGCGCCGCCACCGAGTCGATGACCAGCACGTCGATGGCGCCTGACCGCACCAGCGTGTCGGCGATCTCGAGCGCCTGCTCGCCAGCATCAGGCTGGGAGATCAGCAGGTTGCCGATGTCGACGCCCAGCTTCTTGGCGTAACCGGGATCGAGCGCATGCTCGGCATCGATGAAGGCGCAGGAGCCACCCTTCTTCTGGGATTCGGCGAGAACATGCAGCGCCAGCGTCGTCTTGCCCGAGCTTTCCGGGCCGTAGATCTCGACGATGCGACCCTTGGGCAGGCCGCCGATGCCGAGGGCGATGTCGAGGCCGAGCGAGCCGGTCGAGATCGATTCGATCTCGACGGCCTCGCGCTGGCCGAGTTTCATGATCGAGCCCTTGCCGAAGGCGCGCTCGATCTGGGCGAGCGCGGCGTCCAGCGCCTTGTTCTTGTTTTCCATGCCTTCTTTTTCGACCACTTTCAGCACTGCCGACATTGGCTGTCTCCTCGTTGTCCCATGCCCCTGTCAGGAGCAGCAATGCGGATAAGTCCGCAGCGGGTAGAGCGCCAATGTACCTATTTTGTTCCATTCGACAAGAGAGGAAATAACCTCCTGATTTCATTTATCTTATTGACACAAGTTCTAGTAATGTTCTCGAAATACGACCGCAGCCCTTGGCTAACCGCGCGCCGTCAACACTTTGCCGCCGTGTTCGACCGGGCGGGCGTCGATCAGGACAAAGGCGATCACGCACGGCTTGTCCGAACGGTTGATCCAGTCGTGGATCGTGCCGCGCTGGACGAGCACGTCGCCCGCCCGCAGCGTGACGACCGTACCGTCCATCTCCATGTCGATCTCGCCCGACAGGACCACCGCATAGTCGATGGAATTCGTGCGGTGATTGCGCGGCGCGACGCCGGGCGCGTACTCGATGACCCGGAAGACAGTGCCGCCGTCGCGCGTCGTGCCGGTGATGTCCTTGGCCCCATCCGTCACGCCAGCGGTCGCCGCGCCGGCGTTGTCGACCGGAAACCCCGCCGTCGACCAGACGTTCGTGATGGTCGCTCCCGGCCGAAACGAGACGACGTCGCGCGAAATCTCGTCGATGGCGACGACGGCCTTGCCCTCGCTGTCGTGTGTCGTGATCACCCGCCGTGTCTTCATCGCGACCTCCGGGAAATGAAGCTCGGACGGCCGCCCCTCAATCCTTGGGCGGCACGAACATATAGCCGACACCGCGCACGGTGCGGATCGCCTCGGGGTGGGCGGCGTCCTTCTCGATCTTGCGCCGGAGCCGGGTGATGCGGAGATCGATGGCGCGGTCGAACACCTCCATCTCGCGGTGGCCGACCGTCTCCAATAGCCAGTCGCGCGCCAGCGGCCGGTTGGGATTCTCGGCGAACAGCTTCAGGAGGTCGAATTCGCTGGCCGCCAGCGCCTCCTCGGTCCCGTCGGCATCGACCAGTACGCGTTTGTCGAGGTCGAGTACGCGCCGGCCCATGCGCACGCGCGGACCGGCGGTGGTGCTCACCGCTCCGCCGGCGCGGCGCAGCACGCTCTTGATGCGGGCGAGCAGCTCGCGCGGATCGAACGGCTTGGGGATGTAGT
>MEMN01000068.1:7788-9340 GCA_001767945.1 Alphaproteobacteria bacterium RIFCSPHIGHO2_12_FULL_66_14
TTGCCGCTCTTCTCGCGCAGCCAGCGGGCAATGGCGAAGCCGTCCTCGCCGGGCAGGCCGATGTCGAGGAGGACCAGGGCCGGCAACTCGCGCTCGATCATCCGGCGCAGACCTACGCCCGACTCGAAACCGGTGACCCGGTAACCCTGCTTGGTCAGATAGTCGAGCAGAAGCTGGCGCTGGGCCGGTTCATCCTCGACCACGACGATATGCTGACGCTTGTCCATCACTCCCCCGCCGCCAGCGTAGCACACGCCGGCGCGGGGCAAACGGCAATCAGGGTCTCGACCGGTTGAACAAAACGGCGCCATGGGCGCGGGCGAAGGCCTCGGTGCAGATCGCGCCGGTGCGGCCGCGCAACGCCGGATAGAGCGCCTCGAGTTGGGCCAGGGTGGTATTCTGCTTGACGCGCACATGATGAACGCAGACCGCGCCCTTGGGGGTCCAGCCCGCCTCGAAGACGTCCTCGGGTGAATTGTCGGGCCGCTGCACGCCGTGATCGTCGTACATGTCGATGCGCATGCCGTCCTTGGTCCATGGCCGGTCGGCGCCGCCGTAGTCGCCGCGCACCATGCGGACGCAAGCGGTGTGCAGAGGCGCCAGCGCCGTGCCGTCGGCCGCCGCGGTCCAGCGGCGATAGCCGAAGCGCACGCACTTGGCGATCGCACCAGACGTGCAGCTCAATTCAATGCCATTCGGACCGCCCTCGAGGGGAAAGCCCTGGCGGCGGCCGTCAGGGCCGGCGGTGCAGAAATTGGTCCGCGCCCCGTCGGCATCGGTCTGTTCCAGCGTATGCAGCCAGACGGTGCCGCTGCGGTCGTCGGGATCGGGCTCGACCGAGGCAATGCGGATTCGCACCGGCCGGCCGGCGAAGCGTGCGTCGAGCACGGCGCCCATCAGTTCGCGGCTGCGCAGGACGCGGCCATCGGCCAGGGACGCCACGAACTCGGTGCCCTCGACGGTCACCCGGGGAGCCGGCTGGGCGGTGGCCGGCGCCGCAGCGGCGCACAGCAGAGCAAGAAGGATGAGGATCGAGCGGCGCATGGCGGGGTGCTCCTGAAAGAGGAAACGGCCCGTCGCGGAGGACGGGCCGTTCATGGGATCGGTTAGCGGGTCTCGGGGGGCAGTTCGATTGCCTGGATCACCAGAGTCGAGGAGCCATCCGCCGTGCCGTTGTTGCCGCCGCCATTCGGCGTGGTGCCGTTGGGGATGCCGCCGTTGGTCCCGCCGCCGTTGAGGGTGACGCCGTTGGGGATGCCGCCGTTGCGGATGATGCCGTTGCGGATGCCGCCGTTGCGGATGATGCCGTTGCGGATGATGCCGTTCGTCCCGCCGCCGTTGAGCTCCCTGCCGTTCTCGCCGATGCCGTTCTCGCCGATACCGTTCATGCTGATGAAGGCATGGGCCGGGGCGATGGTGGCGGCCGCCAGGGTGGCGAGGGCAGCGAAGGTGGCGATGGTCTTGAGCATTGTCTGTCTCCCGTTTCGAGGTCTGGCGAGCCGCGGCATGCGGTCCGTCGATGGGAGGATCATGCCCGTGTCCCAAGTCGTGG
>MEMN01000068.1:9347-15089 GCA_001767945.1 Alphaproteobacteria bacterium RIFCSPHIGHO2_12_FULL_66_14
ACGCCGCCCGCCTTGATGTGCCGTGTGTATCGCGGGATTGGGCCCGATCGTATCGCCGGTGTATCGTCGGGCCCTGCCCGCGACTTCGACGATACAAAGCACCGGGCCCGCGACACACGGCCGATACATCGGGCTCCCAGCATGATCGACATGAACCAGTTGGACATTGCCGGCATCGACCCGAAGCGGGTCGAGCGGATCATCACCGACCGGCTGGTGGCGGTTCCGATCCTGCCCAAGCTGGTCGCCCTGCCGATTTTCGCGGCCGTGGCGGCCTCGCTCTATGCCGGAATCGCGCCGCTCTGGATGTTCCTCGTGCCGGCCGTCGTCTACCTGGTCTCTGTCTGGGGGTCGTGGCGCGTCCAGGTCGCGCACCAGCGCAATCCCGACGCCGTGAGCCTGTCGGGCTGGCGCTGGCTCTACACCGTCACCGCTGTGCCGACCTCCTTCGCCAACGGCCTGATGGGTGGTTTCTTCGCCACCCTGCCGGCCGACCAGGAACGTACCCTGTGGACGTTCGCGCTCTGCCTGATCGTCGGCTGGACGCCGTCACGCGGCCTCGACGGCCGGACCTTCCTGCTGTCGGCCGCGTCGCTGCTGCTGCCGATCGGCGGCGTGCTGGTGCTGGGCGACGGCAGCCGGGCCGCGATTGGCCTCGCCGCGATCGCCTTCGGCTTTTTCGTCATCATCAACCTGTTCGCGATGATCGAGCGTCGCCGCGTGCGCGAGCAGATCGCGCGCGACCTCGCCGCATCGGACCTGTCGGAGACGCTGGAAGAGGCGCACCGTGACGTCGCCATCGCCCAGGACACGATGCGCACCGTGCTCGACAACATGAGCGACGGCGCCATGCTCTACGAGGGCGACGGGCGCTGGCTCTACCAGAACAGGGCGATGGCGCGCCTGCACGACATGCCGGACGAGCTGCTGAAGACCCTGCCGACCTTTGCCGAGATCGTGCGTTACCGCGCCCACCGGGGCGACTACGGCCCGCTCGAAGCGCTGCCGGGCGGCCTGGAAGGCTGGATCACGAGCCGCGTCGCCCGCTTCGATGCGCCCGGTCAGCCGGCGGAGCGCCGCCGCACCGTCACCGGCCGCACCGTCGAGGTGACTTACCGGCCGCTGCCCGGCGGTCGCGTGCTCACCGTCCATCGCGACCTCACCGACATCGACGCGGCACGCAGCGAAGCCGAGACCACCCGCCGGCGACTTATCGACGCCATCGAATCTCTCGACGAGCCGTTCGCCGCTTTCGATGCCGACGAGCGCCTCGTGGTGTGCAACAGCGCCTACCGTCGGCGCATGCGCGACGTCACGCGCGCGGTCACCCCCGGCGAGAAGTTCGAAGACGGCATCCGCGACTATATCGAGGCCGGTCACATGCTGTCGGCGCAAGGCAACCACGCCCAGGCGCTCGCCGACACGCTGGCTCTGTTCCGGTCGGGCCGCGTCGACCGCGAACTCCCGACGCATGGCGGCCGATGGACGCGGCTCCTCAACCGCCGGACCAGCGACGGCGGCACGGTCTCGCTGCTCCCCGACATCACCGACATCAAGGTGCGCGAGGCCGAACTGGTGGAGACGCGCGCCACCATGCAGTCGGTGCTGGACAACATGGGCGACGGTGCCGCGCTCTACGCCCCCGACGGCGGCCTGCTGTTCCACAACGCCGCGTTCCGCCGCCTGCTCGATCTCGATGCGGCGACGATCTCGGCGCACCCCAGTCTCGGCGAAATCGGGCGCTATCAGCTCGGGCGCGGCGATTTCGGGCCGCCGGCCGATCTCGAGGCGGAGGCGGAGCGCCGCACCGCCCTGGTCCTGAGCGGCAGCGGAACACCCTTCATGCGGACCGGCCGCAACGGCCGGATGCTGGAGGTGACCTCGCACGCGCTGGCCGACGGCCGCCTGCTGGTGACCTACCGTGACATCACCGAGCTCAAGCAGCGCGAGCAGGAGCTGGAGCGCTCGCGCAGCGACCTGCAGACCATGCTCAACGAAATGCCCGATGCCATGGTCGTCTACGACGCCGACGGTAAATGGCTGTTCCTCAACGACGCATTGGTCAAGTTCCACGACATGAGCCGCGAGACCTTGGCGAACCTGCCGGACGTCTGGTCGATGCTCGACTACGAAATCGACCGCGGCGACTTCGGCGTCATGGACGCCCCGCGTCGCGCCGAATTCATCGCCTCGCAGCGCCGTCTGTTCGAGACCGGCAGCGACGGCTGGACCCTGATGAAGCGCGGCGACCGCACGCTGCAATTCACCCTTACCGTGCTGGCCAACGGCTGGCGACTGGTCATGCATCGCGACGTGACGGAGCTCGAGAATGCGCGCGCCGAGGCCACGCGCCAGCGCGAGCGTTTCGACGACGCGATCCGCGCCCTGCCCTCGGGATTCTCCATCCACGACGCCGAGATGCGCCTCATCGTCTGGAACGAGGCCTACGAGATGTTCACCGGCGGCCGGGCGGCCGGCCTGATCGAACGCGGCATGACGCACGAGGCGATGCTGCGCGAGATGCTGCGGCGCGGGCGGGTCGCGCCCGACCATGCCGCGCGCGGCGAGGCGTGGATCGCCGAGATGGTCGCACACCACAAGACGTCGTTCGGCGAGCGCGAGATGGCGACACGCGATGGCCGCTGGATCCAGATATCCAAGCATCCCACGCGCGAGGGCGGCGTGGTGACTCTCGTCACCGACCTCAGCGACGCCAAGACGCGCGAGCGCGAACTGGAGACGGCGCGCGACGAGGTCGCCGAGGCGCGTGAACGGCTGATCCTCGCCATGGAGGCGATGGACGACGGCATCGCCTTCCTCGACAGCGACGAGAAGTTGATCCTGTGCAACGAGGCCTACCGCCGCTTCATGCAGCACATGCCCGAAATCGTCGCGCCGGGCGCCGAACTTCGCGCCGCCATGCGGCATGCCGGCAAGGTCGGCGCCGGACCGCCGAACGAGGATCCCATAGCCTGGGCCGACCGCCAGCTCGCGACGGTCCAGGCCGGTCGGCCGGCTCTGATCTCCTATGGGCCGCAGAAATGGGCCCGCGTGTCGATGCGCTACGAGGCCGACCGCCGTTCCGTGCTGCTGGTCAGCGACGTCTCCGAGGAGCGCCGTCGCCAGCGCGAACTGGAGCGCGCGCTGGCCGCCGCCGAGAAATCGCGCGCCGACGCCGAGGCCGCCAACCAGGCCAAGTCGACCTTCCTCGCCACCATGAGCCACGAGATCAGGACGCCGATGAACGGCGTGCTCGGCATGATGGAGGTGCTGGAGGCCGAGGGCGTCGACGCGGCGCAGGCGCGCACGGTGGCCACGATGCGCGAGTCGGCGCAGGCGCTGTTGCGGATCATCGATGACCTGCTCGACTTCTCCAAGATCGAGGCCGGGGCGCTGGAATTCGAGGAGACCCCCTTCTCCCTGACCGGCCTGGTCGAGAGCGCAATCGCCACCTTCCGGCCGCAGGCCGAGCGCAAGGGGCTCTCGCTGGTGGCAGCCGTCGCCCCGGGATCGACCGACGCGCTGATGGGCGACCCCACGCGGGTGCGCCAGATCCTGTTCAATCTCCTCGGCAATGCGCTCAAGTTCACCGACCGCGGCGGCGCCATGATCCGCGCCCGCACCGAGCCGCTGGGCGAGGGCGGGACGCGCGTCGTGCTGTCGGTGAGCGACACCGGCATCGGCATGAGCGAGGCGCAGCAGCAAAGGCTGTTCCTGCCCTTCTCCCAGGCCGACAGTTCGACGACGCGCCGCTTCGGCGGCACCGGCCTCGGCCTCTCGATCGTGCGGCGTCTCGCCCAGCTCATGGGCGGTGATGTGTCGGCCGAAAGCTCCCCTGGCGGTGGCTCGACCTTCACCGTGACGCTCAGCTTGATGGCGGCGCCGGCCGATTCGCCACTGATCGACCTGCCGCTGCTCGACCAGCCTCTGGCCGAAACGTCGGCCGCAGCCGGGCCGGCGAGTCTTGCCGGCAACCGGGTGCTGGTGGTCGACGACCACCCGATCAACCGCGACGTGCTGGTCCGCCAGCTTCGCGCCCTGGGCGTTGCCTCCGACTCCGCGGCCGACGGCCTGGCCGGCCTGCAGGCGTGGCAGCGCGGCGCCTACGACATCGTCTTCGCCGACATCCACATGCCGCAGATGGACGGCTTCGAGATGACGGCGGAAATCCGCCGGCTTGAAACCGCCGGCGGCCGGCCGCACACGCCGATCGTCGCGGTCACGGCCAACGCGCTCGCCGGCGAAGACGAGCGCTGCCGCGCCGCCGGCATGGACGGCTATCTCTCCAAGCCGGTGAGCCTCGCCCGTTTGCGCGCCACCCTGCAGCGCTGGTTGCATGGCGACGCCGCCGCCCAGCCGGCGATCGACCGCAGCGTGCTCGATCCCTGGATCCAGGACGACGAGGCGGCACGACGCGATCTGCTGCGCAAGTTCTCCACCACGGCCGTCGAGTCGCGCCGCGATATCGAGGCGGCCATGACGGCGGGCGATCTGCCCGCCCTCGCCGCCGCCGCCCATCGCCTCAAGGGCGGCGCGTTGGCGGTCGGCGCCCGTGCTCTGGGCGAGGCGGCGGGAATGCTGGAGCGCACCGCCAAGGCGGGTGACCGCGCCGCCTGTCAGGACAGCCTCGGCCCGCTGGCCGTCGAGGTGCAACGGGCGCAGGCCGAGATCGGCGCCTAGAATTTCAGATCGGTGAATTTCAGATCGATGGGAGGGTGCTCAACCGGAGCCGCTGACGCGGAACGGGAGCGAGACGACGTCTCGAAGTCCAGCGGAAAGGCTAGCGAAACTGGCCCTGAATGACGACGCCACCTTGCGGGGCGTCGTACTGGATTTCGGCGACCTGGGCAGGCTTGGCCTTGACGACCCAGCCGAGCGTCGCGATGGCGAAGACCAGGCCGTAGACGGGCGCCGTAGCAAGGGTGGCGATGACGGTGGCGAGGGCCAGGAAGCAACCGATGATCTGAAACATGACTATCCCCGGTGTCTAAGCGGCCGAGGCGGACTTGCCCTTGCCGGTGACGCCTGTTTACCGACGGTCCGTATCATCGAAGTATTGCGAGCCCGTGAATTTGTTTCGTCTGTATCGCGGACCCCAGTCCGTCCTACTTGGGCCGGCGCTATTGGGGCCCCAGCAGCCCTGCCGCCTTGAGGGCGGCGACGCCGGCCGGGTCGTAGCCGATCGCTGCCAGAACCTCGTCGTTGTGCTGGCCGATCTCTGGCGGATCGCTGACGAGCGGCGGCCGCCAGCCGAACATCTGGAAGGGCAGCAGCGGCAGGCGCGTTTTTACACCACCCGGCAGCGTGGTTGCCGCGAGAGAGCCGTTGGCCAGCAGGTGCGGGTTGTCGAACAGGTCCTGCGGCCTGGCCACCGGCGCGAAGGAAATGTCGGCTTCCAGGCACATCCTTTCAAGCTCGTCCTTGGTGTAGGACTTGAAGACCGCCGCCACCTTGGGCACCAGCCACGGTCGTGCCTCGATGCGCAGGTTATTGGTGGCGAGCTTCGGGTCGGCCGCGAGTTCCGGCTGCTTGAAGAACTCGCAGAAGCGCTTCCACTGGCCGTCGCTGGTGATGCCGACGAAGACCTGCAGGTCGTCGGAGGTGTTGAAGATCTCGTAGACCGCCCACGAGCTCACGCGTTCGGGCATCGGCGGTGGTGCTGCACCATTGATCGCGGTGATGGCGAGGTGCTGGCCCATCAGGAAGACCACCGATTCGAACAGCGCGCTCTCGACCAGCCCG
>MEMN01000068.1:15103-15846 GCA_001767945.1 Alphaproteobacteria bacterium RIFCSPHIGHO2_12_FULL_66_14
CAGCACCGTGCCGAAGGCGCCGAACATGCCACCCACGATGTCGACCACCGAGGTGCCGGCGCGCAACGGCCGGCCCGATGGGCCGGTCATATAGGCGAGGCCGCCCATCATCTGCACGACCTCGTCAAGCGCCGGGCGTTTCTCATAGGGTCCGGGCAGGAAGCCTTTCAGGGCGCAATAAACGAGGCGCGGATTGATCTTCTCCAGATCAGCCGGCCCCAGCCCGCGCTTGGCCATCGAGCCCGGCGCGAAATTCTCGATCAGCACGTCGGCCGACTGTAGCAATTTGGTGAGGACCACCCTGCCCTCCGGCAAATCCGCGTCGAGCGCCAGGCTCTTCTTGTTGCGGTTGAAGTAGCCGAAGAAGCCGGCACCGAAACCGCGCAGCTTGCGCGTGCGATCGCCGTCCACCGGCTCGACCTTGATCACCTCGGCGCCGAGGTCGGCCAGGATCATGCCGCAGGAGGGTCCGAGGATGGTGTGGGTGAGTTCGACGACGCGGACGCCTTTCAGGGGCGGTTCAAACGATGAGGCCATACCTCATCAAATACCTCACCCCGAGGGGGCGAGCCACGTATCGATGTCCTTGGTGAGCGGCAGGCCGGCGCTCTCGCCCAGCACCTTGTGGCCGATGCCGGAGCCGACCAGGAAGGCCTCCTGATGCGGCAGTGCATTGGCCTTGAGCATGGCGCGGATGGCCGGACCGTCGTGGCCCCAGCCGACCGCCTCGACCTTGCCGTCGA
>MEMN01000068.1:15866-16222 GCA_001767945.1 Alphaproteobacteria bacterium RIFCSPHIGHO2_12_FULL_66_14
AGGAACTCGGCGCGCTCGGCCTCGCTCATAGCCGGCACGGCATCGATGTCGCCCAGGATGAAGAGACGGCCGCGGAATTTCGCCACCAGGTCGGCAATCGAGTTGCGCGGTTCGACCACGATTTCGCGGTTCGGTCCACGGCGGACGCGGGCGGCCAGCGACAGCGGCAGCACGGCGGCGCCGAGATGGGCGCCCGAATCCATCAGCGCCGAGGTCAGCTCCCTATAAGTGATGCCCAGCCGCTCGGCCCGTTTCAGGCGCATCATCGCCACTTCGGGTTTGGGCGCCTTCCAGGCCTTGGCGCTGGCACGGCGCCACACCCAGGCCTCCCAGGACATGTCGAAGATCGGGCCGTT
>MEMN01000069.1:0-7157 GCA_001767945.1 Alphaproteobacteria bacterium RIFCSPHIGHO2_12_FULL_66_14
CCTTTCGCTATCACCTCTCCGTCTGCGGCTCTGTGACCGAGGCGGCGGCGCGGGCCCAGGTCAGCCGCAGCACGCTCTACCGCTGGCGCGACGACCTGCCCCGGTTCGCCCTGCTGTGGGACAAGGCCATCGCCCTGTGCCAGCGCATGGTGGGCGACGACATCGTCCTGCAGGCCGGCCAGGTCGAACTCCAGCCGGTCTTCTACGCCGGCAAGAAGGTGGGCGAACGGCGCAAGGTCAACACGCGGCTGCTGATGCACGTACAGAACCGCATGGACGCCGAGCGCCGCCGCGCCGAGGACCGCGCCGAACGCCGCGAGCTGGCGCTGCTGCGCGCCAAGCCGGTCGACGAGGAAGCGCTGGTCGAGCGGCTGAGCGCGGCGATGGAGCGGCGACGTGAAACGAGTCAATCGGCGTCCCACGCCCCGGCGCCGGAGACGCCGGATTCAGCCAACGCCAACAAGGACCTGGCCGATGCGGCGTGAGGGGGCCGGCGACGTAGACCCCCGTCCCACTGACTCGCTCCTCTGGGCCGGGAGAGAAAGGCTACGAACCCTAGTCGCGGAACGGGTCCGTCATCAGGATCGTGTCCTCGCGCTGCGGGCTGGTGCTGAGCAGCGCCACCGGGCAGCCGACCAGCTCCTCGATGCGGCGCACGTACTTGATGCAGGTCGCCGGCAGTTCGGCGAAGGAGCGGGCGCCCTGCGTGCTCTCGTGCCAGCCCTCGAACGTCTCGTAGACCGGCTTGAGCTTGGCCTGCGCGCCCATGGTGAAGGGGAAGCGCCCGATCGTCTTGCCGTCGAGCTCGTAGCCGATGCAGACCTTGATCTCCGTCATGCCGTCCAGCACGTCGAGCTTGGTGAGCGCGATACCGTCGATGCCGTTCAGCTTCACCGCCTGGCGCACCATCACCGCGTCGAACCAGCCGCAGCGCCGCCGCCGCCCTGTGTTGGTGCCGAACTCCTTGCCGCGATCGCCCAGTCCCTGGCCGATCTCGTCCTGGAGCTCGGTCGGGAAGGGGCCGTCGCCGACGCGCGTCGTGTAGGCCTTGGCGATGCCCAGCACGTAGCCGACCGAGCCGTTGCCCATGCCGCTGCCGATCATCGCCTGCGCCGCCACCGTGTTCGACGAGGTGACGTAGGGATAGGTGCCGTGGTCGATGTCGAGCATGGTCGCCTGCGCGCCCTCGAACAGGATGCGCTTGCCGGCGGCGCGCAGCCCGTCCAGCCGCTCCCAGACGTCTTCCGCGAAGGGCAGGATCTTGGGCGCCAGCTCGAGCAGCTCGGCCGTCAGCTTGGCGGCGTCGATCAGCGGCTGGCCCAGCCCCTTGCGCAGTGCATTGTGGTGCGCCAGCAGCGTGTTGACCTTGAGCGGCAGCATGTCCGGCTCGCCGAGATCGCCGACGCGGATGGCGCGGCGCCCGACCTTGTCTTCATAGGCCGGACCGATGCCGCGCCGCGTCGTGCCGACGCGGATGACGCCGGGCGCGTCCTCGCGCCAGCCGTCGAGATCGCGGTGCAGCGGCAGGATCAGCACGGCATGGTTGGCGATCTTGAGGTTTTTGGGCGTCACCGAGAGGCCCTGTTCGGTGACCTTCTTCACTTCCGCGAGGAAGTGCCAGGGATCGATCACGACGCCGTTGCCGATGATCGAGAGCTTGCCCTCCCGCACCACGCCCGACGGCAGCAGGGCGAGCTTGTAGGTCTGGTTGCCGATGACCAGCGTATGGCCGGCGTTGTGGCCGCCCTGGAAGCGCACCACGACTTCGGCGCGCTCGCTCAGCCAGTCCACGATCTTGCCTTTGCCTTCGTCGCCCCACTGGGCGCCGATCACTGCCACGTTGGCCATTACCTTGTCCCTTCACACACGAAAACGCCTCCCCGGGGCCGGTGCCGGAGAGGCGTGACGTCGGATAGCACTTCCCCTCCAGCGAGGCGAGGCGAAATCGATCCTCAAGAGGCGGCTTCAAAGAGGAACGGCATCTCCGTCGATCAGGGCGTGGCTGCAGTTCAACCGCTTGGCTTCCGCGCGCACCTCGGCGCCTGCGACGACTGCGCGCACGACGGCGTAGCCCTTGGCTTGCCAGGGGCCGGCCTCGCTCCACGCGATCCCCAGCGGCAGATAGAGACGCGGCCGTTGCGGCTCGGCGTCGGAGGCGGTCAGCACCGCGTCCATGTAGACGGTGAAGCCGGTCGCGGGTTCGCTGACGCCATCGTCGGGATAGCCGGCCGAATAGCGGCCGCCGCGCGCCAGTTCCTGGCGCCCCTTCAGCGCGAACACCGAGAACGACACGCCGGTCTGGTATTCGAGGCCGCGATATTCGACCGGGTCGATGGTGAGCGGCAGGTCAGGATCGGCGCTGTGCACCAGCTTCACCACCTCGGCCAGCCGCGCTGCTTCGGCGGCGCCGGCGGCTGGCAGCTTGAGCCCGGTGAGCCGGGCGATGCCCCGGTCGGCGGGGCCGGCCGCCCGCAGCAGGCCGACGAACAGGTCTGCCCCCTTCTTGTCGCCCTTGTCGCTCTTGTCACCAAGCGCCTTGGCGACGGCGGCCTCGTCCTTGCGATCGAGTGCCCGGCGCATGCGGCGCAACGGTTCGGCCGGCAACTTCAGCCCGGCGGCGACGGCTGCGACCAGCGTCGGCAGGTTGAGGTCGACCGTGAGATCGGCAACACCGATAGAGCGCAGCGCATCGACGGCCAGCAGCACCGCCTCGGCGTCGGCCTCGGCCGAATCGACGCCGATCAATTCGGTGCCGACCTGGGCGAACTGGCGCTCGGGCTTGAGCGCGCTGCCGCGCACGCGGATGACGTTGCCGCCGTAGGAGAGGCGCAGCGGCCGCGGTTCGTGCTTCAGCCGGGTGACCGCGATGCGCGCCACCTGGACCGTCATGTCCGGACGCACGCCCATCATGCGCTGCGAGACCGGGTCCATCAGCCGGAAGGTCTGGGGGCCCAGTGCCGCCCCCGGGCCGCCCAGCAGCGATTCCTCGAACTCGACCAGGGGCGGCTTCACCCGCTCGTAGCCGAACGCGGCAAAGCGCTCGATGGCGATGTCGATGGCCCGGGCCTCGCGCGCCGCGTCGGGCGGCAGCAAGTCGGCAAGCCCGGCCGGCAGCAGGCCACGGTGGTCGTTGTCATTGGCGGTCATGGTGCCGCTTGATAGCCCATTGCGCCCCAAATTGGGAGGACGAGAAAGGGAGAGGGTGCTTGTATCCGGCCGCCGATGGGCTATTGGTCGCGGCCATGAGTGACCTAGCCCGCCCGGCGCTTTCGGTGGTGGCTCCTTGCTACAACGAGCAGGACGTCCTGCCGGAATTTCTGCGCCGGGTCGGCGCGGTGTTGGACTCCGTGGACGGTGGCGCCGAGATCGTGCTGGTCGACGACGGCTCGCGCGACCGCACGTGGGAGGTGATGACGGCCGCGGCCGCCGCCGATTCCAGGGTCGTGGCGGTCCGCCTGATGCGCAACCACGGCCACCAGCTTGCGCTCACGGCCGGGCTGTCGGTCTGCCGCGGCGAGCGCATCCTGATCATCGACGCCGACCTGCAGGACCCGCCCGAGCTGCTGCCCGACATGATGGTCCTCATGGACGGCGTGGATGGCGAGGCGGGCGCCGACGTGGTCTACGGCCAGCGTCGCCAGCGCGACGGCGAAAGCCTGTTCAAGCGCGCGAGTGCCGCGGCCTTCTATCGCCTGATCAACCGGCTCACCGATGTCGACATTCCCACCGATGCCGGCGACTTCCGCCTCGTCAGCCGCCGCGTCCTTGACCTGCTGCTGGCCATGCCCGAGCGCCATCGATTCATCCGCGGCATGGTGGCCTGGATCGGCGGTCGCCAGGTTCCATTGCTCTACGATCGCCAAGCCCGGGTCGCCGGCGAGAGCAAGTACCCGCTCGGCAAGATGATCCGCTTCGCAGCGGACGCCATCACCGCCTTCTCGGTCGTACCGCTGATGGCGTCGATGACGATCGGGTGGGTCATGGCGGCGGTCGGCTTCGGCTTCTTCGTCTATTCGATGGTCGGCTGGCTGATGGATGTGAACCTGCCCGGCTGGACGTCGATCATGGCGGCGCTGGGGCTGCTGGGCGGCATGCAGTTCCTGATGCTGGGCATCATCGGCGCCTACCTCGGCCGGCTGTACGACCAGAGCAAGGGACGGCCGCTGTTCATGATCCGCGACATCGTCGGCGGGCCGAAATGAATCCGGGCGATCCCGCTTCGTGGTCCGGCGAGCCCGCGGAGTTCGACGACTACGCCGCCGAGTACCACGGCGGCCTCGACAATCCGGTCAAGCGGATGATGGGCAACTCGGCCGACCAGTTCATCGCCGTCAAGACGCGCTGGCTGATGCGCCGCGAGCCGGCGCTCCGGACCGGCGGCCTCGCCGTGCTCGACTACGGTTGCGGCGTCGGCAGCCTGATGCGCGTGCTGGCAGAAACCGGCGCGCGGGCCGATTTCACCGGATGCGATGTCTCCACCGGCATGTTGCGCCAGGTCGAGAAGCGCTGGCCGGCGAGGCTCGGCAAGACGCCGGTGCTGGCTCCGCAGCAGGGCGCGCGGACGCCGTTCGCGGACGGCCAGTTCGACATCGCCACCATCAGCGCGGTGCTGCATCACGTTCCGGTGGCGGAGCGCCCGGCCGTCTATGCCGAGCTCGGCCGCATCCTGAAGCCGGGCGGGCGGATCTATGTCTTCGAGCACAATCCACGCAACCCGCTGGTGCGTTACGTCATTGCGCGGACGCCGATCGACAAGAACGCCATCCTGCTCGATCCGACCGAAGTGCGGCATGGACTGTTGGACGCCGCGCGCTACGACCTCGATACCGACTATCTGATGTTCATGCCGCCGGGGCTGGCGTTCCTGCGCCCCGTGGACCGGGCACTGGGGTGGCTACCGCTCGGCGCGCAATACGCCGTCGTGGCCTGCAAGCCGGTCTGACGTTGCGATGAAAACTCCGGCGCTCGGCTGGCAACTCTTGCTGGCGTTTGCGCTGTCGCTGCTGGTCCTCGTCGGGCTGATCGGCTGGCTGCAGAACGTCCACATCCTGACCGCCAACGGCATGTACAAGGCCATCCAGGCCGAGCCCTGGATCGCCAATTCCGCCACCGCACGGCTCGACGATTCGAACTATCTCTACTTCCCGCTCTATGGCGCGCTTTGCCGGTTGCTGGATGTCCTCGGCATCCAGCGCGGCGTCCCGTGGAAGCAGCTCGCCTATATCAACGCCTTCTGGGCGAGCCTCTGCATCGTCTTCGTCTATGCGTTCGTCCATCGCGTGACGCAGAGCGTCGCGGCCTCGGTGCTGGCCGCGGCCTTCCATTTCGGTTGCGGTTTCTTCCTGCTCCTCGCGGTGATCAGTGAGGACATCATGCCGGGCTATGCGCTGGTCCTGGGCGCCATGGCGCTGGCTGGCCTGTGGTTCGCCAGGCCGAGTTATGCCCGCGTGGCGATCGTCGGCGCGGTCTTCACCCTGGGCTGGCTGATGGAATGGCGGCTGATCTTCCCGACCCTGCCGGCGCTGCTGCTGGCGCTCGCCCTGTCGAACGGCACGATCGCGTGGCGACTCCGCCGCATCGTCATGCTGATTGCCGCGATCCTGGCGACGGCGGGCATCGTCCAGCTCCTGTGGGACGGCCACAACGGCGCGGTCGGCCTTCACGACATGCTGTGGACCGGCAAGGGCGTGGCCAGCGGCTGGGCGGGCGTTTCCTGGGACAAGGCCTGGATGATGCTGTCGGGCGTCGGGAATTATTTCCTGATCATGGGCGGCTTCACCGATCCCGTGACCGCCCGTCACCTGGTGTTTCCGCTGTCGGTGTCGGTGCTGCTGCAGGGCGCGATCTTCGTGGCCGCCGCGGTGGCCCTGTGGCCGCAACGGGCCGATCGTCGGCTCCGCGCCATCGCCATCGTCTTTCTCGGGACGTTCGTCGCGGGCGAAGTTTTCAATTTCTATGCCCAACCGCAAGACCCGCAGATGCAGATCAACGTCATGCCGTGGCTCACAGTGGCGTGGGGCTTGCTCGCGGCGACGCTGCTGGCGAAGCGCGGCCGGCCGCGCGCGTTGCTTTTCCTCGCCGTGCTGTCGCTCGCCCCGCTGGTCTGGAACGTGGCGCAGCTCGCGCGCTGGCGGGGCGGCGACCAGGCGGCGGTGGCCGCGCTCGCGGCGATCGAAAAGCGCTTTCTGCCCGACTCTACGGTCTTTCTCTATTGGGGCTTCGAGCCGATCACCGTCTGGCAGTACGCGCTGTGGAGCCGGACCTGGGACTGGGACGGCGCCGCCACGGTGGCGCCGGCACCGTCGGCCGAGCCGAAGTTCAAGTGGATCGCCGTTGCCGCTGGCGCCATCCGCCATCCCGACTGGACGGCGGAGCAGCATGCGCAGTCGATCGAGCGCGACATCGACCGGGCGCTCGACCGCGGCTACCGGGTGGCAGTGTCCGATGTCTGGAGCTGGAACGTCGACGAGTTAGCGGGGCAACTCGGCGGCCTGGCGGCCGCCAACAGGGCCGCGGCGATCCACAAGATGCTACATGACAGCTACCAAGCGCGGCCGGTGTTCAGCGACCCTACGGTGGGCACGTACTACGAATTGCGACGCCGCTGACGCTCACCGCTTCTTCCGGCAGCGGTCCGCAGGGACCGGTGGCGCCGTGGCCGACCGCAGCGCCGCCAGCGCCGGCGCCAGCAGGGCATTCGCCAGCACCTGCTGGCCGGCGTAGTTGGGGTGCACGGAATCGGCGAAGTACTGCAGCTTCTCGCCCTTGTCGAAGACATGCGTCAGGTCGATGTATTTGCCGCGATAGGGACTGGCCGCGACCTTCTCGAGCAACAGGCTGTAGAGCCGCGCCATCCGCCGCTGGGAGAGGATATCTTCGGCGCGCGTGCCGAGATATTCGGCAGTGACGGAGCGGGCGGGCTGGACGGCGACGAGACAGGGCTGGCCGCGCGCCTCGCAGGCCCCCAGCACCTCGTTCATGTTCTCGATGTAGATGTCGGTGATCGCGTCGGCCTGTCTCTGGAAGACGTCATCGTCCTGATTGAGGCGGCGCCGGAAGGCCGTGACGTGGTCGTTGAATTCGTTCTGCAGGATGGTGTGGGCGATCGCACTGTGGCGGGCGAACCACCAGATGAAGCCGTCGTTGAAGAGCTGGCT
>MEMN01000069.1:7255-8112 GCA_001767945.1 Alphaproteobacteria bacterium RIFCSPHIGHO2_12_FULL_66_14
AGGCTGGCGCGGCGCGGCGTCACGGCGAGATGGTAGGCGAGTTTCTCCTGCACGGAGACGAAGCCCCCCATGGCGCCGTTGAAGACATAGACGTCCCGACGCTTGAGCCGGTTGCGCAACAGGCCCTCGAGCCTGGCGTGCCAGGTGTCTGACGGTTCGTCGGCCGAGAAACCCTGGGCAACCGAGCCGCCCAGGACGTGAACCAGCGTGGCGTCGGGCTCGGCGCAGGTGATGCGGTCGATTTCGGCCGCGGTGTAGCGCGCATGCCGGTGGGTGAAGAGGAAGTCCGCCAGCGTCGTCGAGGAGTAGGGAGGCGGCGTGGCGGCGTCATAGTAGAGGCCGAACGGCCCCTCGTGGTAGCCCAGCGCCACGGGTCCTCCGGGGACGAAAGGCAGTTGTTCGTTGGGCATCAGATAGTGGTAATCGCCCGAGATGAACACCGCCTGATAGGGGCGCCGATACTGCAGCGTCTCGAGGCCGAACACAGTGCGGGCCGCGATCTCCGCCACGATCGCCGATGCGGCAAGAACGACCAATGTCGCGACGATCGCCCGGGCCCAATTGCGGGCCGGCTTGCCTTGTCCAGTCATGGGGCTTTTTCACATGTTTTGCAGGGCTGCGACAATCGCCCCGGATTGACCGCTGCAGCGACCGCCCTTATACGAGCGGCGGGCCACGCTCCCCCACCGGAGTGCAGCTCTTCTGTAAGGGAGAGGTAAATGATGAAGCCGAACATGCGTCCGGCGCGTCCCGACTTTTCGTCCGGACCCTGCGCCAAGCGTCCTGGATGGACGCCCGAAGCCCTCAAGGATGCCGCCACGGGGCGGTCCCACCGATCCAAGCTCGGCAAGAAGAAG
>MEMN01000069.1:8120-9513 GCA_001767945.1 Alphaproteobacteria bacterium RIFCSPHIGHO2_12_FULL_66_14
GGCGGTCGATCGCACGCGGGCGATCCTGGGTATTCCCGCCGACTATCGCATTGCCATCGTGCCGGCCTCCGACACCGGTGCCGTCGAGATGGCGCTGTGGTCTCTGCTCGGCCCACGTCCTGTCGACATGCTGACCTGGGAGAGCTTCGGCGAAGGCTGGGTCACCGACGTGGCCAAGCAGCTCAAGCTCAGGGACGCCCGCGTGCTCAGGGCGCCTTACGGCCAGATCGCCGACCTGAAGCAGGTCGACTGGACGCATGACGTGGTCTTCACCTGGAACGGCACGACCTCGGGCGTGAAGGTGCCGAACGGCGACTGGATCGCCGCCGACCGCGAGGGTCTTGCCATTTGCGATGCCACCTCCGCGGTCTTCGCCATGGACCTGCCGTGGCCCAAGCTCGATGTGATCACATGGTCCTGGCAGAAGGTGATGGGCGGCGAGGGCGCGCATGGCATGCTGGTGCTGAGCCCGCGCGCCATCCAGCGGCTCGAGAGCTATTCGCCTCCCTGGCCTATGCCCAAGATCTTCCGCCTGACGTCGGGCGGAAAATTCTCCGAGGCGATCTTCAAGGGCGACACGATCAACACGCCGTCGCTGCTCTGCGTCGAGGACGCGATCGACGGCCTGCGTTGGGGCGAGAGCGTCGGCGGCCTGAAAGGTCTGATGGCGCGCTCGGAAGCGAACCTCGGCGTGCTCGAGAAGTTCGTTGCCGACCGCAAGTGGGCGGCCTTTCTGGCGGCCGACAAGGCAATCCGCTCCAACACCTCGGTGTGCCTCGTCATCACCGCGCCCTGGTTCACCGCGCTGCCGGCGGACAAGCAGGCGGCGGCGGCCAAGAAGATGGCTGATCTCCTGGAAACCGAGAAGGCAGGCTACGACCTCGGCTCCTATCGCGACGCCCCGCCGGGCCTGCGTATCTGGTGCGGCGCCACGGTGGAGACGAGCGATCTCGAAGCGCTGCTGCCCTGGCTCGACTGGGCCTATGGCGAGATCGAGCACGAATTCGGCAAAGCGGCGGCCTGAGGAGATACGAAAATGGCGAAACCCAAGGTGCTCATCTCCGATGAGTTGTCTCCCCGTGCCGTCGAGATTTTCGCGGAGCGCGGCTGCGATGTCGACTTCAAGCCCGGCCTGAAGCCTGCCGAACTGCGCGCCATCGTCGGTAATTACGAGGGCCTGGCCATTCGCTCCGCGACCAAGGTCACCGCCGAGGTGCTGGCCGAGGCCAAGAAGCTCAAGGTCGTGGGCCGCGCCGGCATCGGCGTCGACAACGTCGACATAAAGTCGGCCACGGCGCACGGCGTCGTCGTGATGAACACGCCGTTCGGCAACGCCATCACCACCGCCGAGCACGCCATCGCGCTGATGTTCGCCGTCGCCCGCCAGGTACCG
>MEMN01000070.1:0-2984 GCA_001767945.1 Alphaproteobacteria bacterium RIFCSPHIGHO2_12_FULL_66_14
GCCGCCGGCTGGGCCGAGGCGATCGCGAGCGCAGCCGATCTCCTGAACGAGGAAGCCATGCGGCGCAGCGTCTCGGGCAACGGCCGGGCGGCCTTCCGGCGCGGCCGGCGGCTGGGCTCGATCGGCGCCTACGACAGCGGCCTGCTGATCCGCCTGCTGCGCCTGCACTGGCCGGCGACCTACGACCGGCAAGGCGGATGGACCGGCACGCCGCGCGATGTGTGGGCACGGTTTGGACGGAAGTAGACAAGTGGACACCGGAGTGGACACGCTGAAGTGGACACGAAAGCATGACAGTTTCCGTGTCCCGCTTTGCCGCCCAAGTACCTGAGGGGCTTCGGCTTTCGGCTGATCGGGGCATGCCGGCGCAAGGCCCCGTGTCCACTCGTGTCCACCAATCAGCCGGCCAAAACCCCCATGGCGGCGCGGTGAACGGCCGGATCGCCCGCTGCCAGCACCGAGCCGTCGGACTGCATGTCGAGCTCTCGCCCGCGCCAGTCGGTGATCAATCCGCCGGCGCCTTTGATGACCGGCACCAGGGCCGCGAAGTCGTAGAGTTTCAGGCTCGCCTCGACCACCAGGTCGACGTGGCCCGATGCCAGCAGGCCGTAGGCGTAGCAGTCGCCGCCCCAGCGGAAGAGCTTCACCTTCTTCGTGAGCGCCTCGTGCGGCTTCTCGTAGGCGCCGGGAAACATGAGCGGCGCGGTCGAGTACATGTAGGCGCGGTCGAGGGACGGGCAGGCGCGCACGGAAATCGGCCGCCCATTGAAGGTCGAGCGCTGACCTTCGACGCCCAGCCAGCGTTCCTTCAGGATCGGCTGGTCGATGATGCCCATGACGGGCTTGCCGCGATGGAGGAGCGCCACCAGCGTGCCGAAGATCGGCAGGCCGGTGATGAAGGCCTTGGTGCCGTCGATCGGGTCGAGCACCCAGACATATTCGGCGTCGGTCCGGACCGCGCCATGCTCCTCGCCGAACACGCCGTGGTCGGGCACGTGGCGCTGGAGCAGATCGCGCATCGCCGTCTCAGCCTCGCGGTCGGCGATGGTGACAGGGCTGTTGTCGGTCTTGTCGTCGATCGCGACAGGGGTGCGGAAGTAGCGGGCCGCGATCGGCCGCGCGGCGTCGGCCAGCTCGTTGGCCAGTTGGACGAAGCGGGGCTCGACCACCTAGGCCAACGACTTAGGGGAGGGGCTTGGGCGTGTCGGCCAGGGGGCGCAGATAGGCGATCACGTTGGCCCGATCCTTTTCCTTGGCGAGGCCGGCGAAGGCCATCTTGGTGCCCTTCACGAAGGCCGTGGGCTTCAGGATCATGTGGTTGATATCTTCGTAGGTCCAGTCGCCGCCCTTGGCCTGCATCGCCGAGGAGTAGCTGAAGCCCGCATGGCTCGCCTTCTTGCGGCCGACGATGTCCCACAGGTTGGGGCCGACCTTGTTGGCGCCGCCCTTGTCGGCGGTGTGGCAGGTGAAGCATTGCTTCTGGAAGAGCGCCTTGCCCGCCTCGACGTTGGCGCCGGCGAGCTGCGGGCCGATCGGCGCGAGTTCCGCCGCCGGGGCCGCGGCCACGGCGGTCGGCGCCTCGTCGGCGACGGCGAGCGCCGGCTTGTCGAGCTTGTGCGGATGGACCACGGCGTTGGAAACCTTGCCAACCACCATCGCGAAAAGGGCCGAGGCCAGAATGCAGCCCGCAACAGTGTTGAAATTGGCCATAGTCGGTTCCCGGATCGGCAATATTTTCGGACGTTGCTGTAGCACGCCCCCACCGCCGCCAGTAGTATCCGATCGCCGCGTGGGGCTCGCGCGGCGGAACGTCGCAAGTCTCGGATTTTGCGGGGTTTTTCGCCTGTCGGCGGGCCTCGGGTCGGGAGATGGGGAGAGATCGGGACATGGCGAAGGCGCGGGTCGGTAAAGGGAGCAGCAAGGGCAGCAGCAGGGGGAGGGCTAGCAACATCATCGCCTTCCAGGGTGAGCCGGGCGCGAACTCGGACATGGCCTGCCGCGCCGCCTTTCCCTATATGACGACCTTGCCCTGTCCGACCTTCGAGACGGCCATGGCGGCCGTCCAGGCGGGGCGGTCGGAACTGGCCATCATTCCGGTCGAGAATTCGATCGCCGGCCGGGTCGCCGACCTGCACAGCCTGCTGCCGCATACCCGGCTCAAGATCGTGGCCGAGCATTTCCAGCGGGTCGAGCATTGCCTGGTGGCGTTGCCGGGCACCAGCCTGCGCACCATCCGCACGGTCAAGAGCCACGTCCAGGCGCTCGCCCAGTGCCGCAACTTCCTGAAGAAGCATCGCCTCCAGCCGCTGGTCCATGCCGATACGGCCGGCGCGGCGCGCGAGATCGCCGAGATCGGCGACAAGAGCGTCGGCGCCATCGCCTCCTCGCTGGCGGCCAGGATCTACAATCTCAAGGTGCTGGCGCGGAACATCGAGGACGCCGATCACAACACCACGCGCATGCTGGTGTTCTCGCGCGACGAGGCCGCCCTCGACTGGCGCACCGTGCAGTGCATGACCGCCTTCCTGTTCCGGGTGAAGAGCCGCCCGGCCGCGCTCTACAAGGCGCTGGGCGGCTTTGCCACCAACGGCGTCAACATCGTGAAGCTGGAAAGCTACCTCTCCGGCGCGCGCTTCGAGCAGGCGCAGTTCTACGCCGAGGTCGAGGGCCATCCCGAACAGCGCAGCCTGTACCTGGCGTTCGAGGAACTCGGTTTCTTCTCCGAGGAGTTCAAACCGCTCGGTACTTTTCCGGTCAATCCGTTCCGGCGCAAAGGCTGGGAAGCGCCGACCCGACCCGGCACCTGAACGAGGCGATCAATGTCGCAGCAACCCGTCCGCATCGCCCCCTCCATCCTCAGCGCCGACTTCGCCTCACTCGGACCTGAGATCGCCGCGGTGAGCGCGGCCGGCGCCGACTGGATCCATGTCGACGTGATGGACGGCCACTTCGTGCCCAACATCACGATCGGCCCGATGGTCGTG
>MEMN01000070.1:3007-10100 GCA_001767945.1 Alphaproteobacteria bacterium RIFCSPHIGHO2_12_FULL_66_14
TATGTCGATGCCGGCGCCGACGTGATCTCGTTCCATCCCGAGGCCGGCGCGCACATCCATCGCACCATCCAGCTCATCAAAAGCCACGGCAAGAAGACGGGCTGCGTGCTCAACCCGGCGACGCCGCTTTCAGCCATCGAGAACGTGCTGGGCGATCTCGATCTGGTGCTGGTGATGAGCGTCAATCCCGGTTTCGGTGGCCAGGCCTTCATCGAAAGCCAGCTCGCCAAAATTACGGCGCTGCGCAAGGCGATCGACATGCTGGGCAAGAAAATCGACCTCGAGGTCGACGGTGGCGTCAATCCGGTGACGGCCCGGCGCTGCACAAAGGCCGGTGCCGATGTTCTCGTGGCCGGCACAGCGGTCTTCAGCGGTGGGCCGGACCGCTACGCCGCCAACATCAAGGCGCTACGCTCATGACCGACATCGTCCTGCACCACTACGCCCTGTCGCCTTTCGCGGAAAAGGTGCGCATCGGCTTCGGCCTCAAGCAGGCGGCGTGGAAGTCCGTCGACATCCCCAACGTCATGCCGAAGCCGGACCTGATGCCGCTCACCGGCGGCTACCGCAAGACCCCCGTCATGCAGATCGGCGCCGACATCTACTGCGACACGCAGCTCATCATGCTGGAGCTCGAGAGGCGTCTGCCGTCGCCCGCGTTCCTGCCCAAGGGCCGCGAAGGCGAGGCGCGAGCGATCACCATGTGGGCGGACCGGCTGATCTTCTCGCCCGCGGTCGGCGTGGTCATGAGCCAGGTCGCCGACAAGTTCGGCGAGGCCTTCAAGAAGGATCGCAGCGAATTCTCCGGCCGCACGTTCGACCCCGAGCGGATGCGCGCGGCGCTGCCGTTCGTGCGTGACCAGACGTATGCGTTGTTGTCGCTGGCGGAGACGATGCTGGCCGACGGCCGCACGTTCCTGCTGGGTGCCGAGCCGAGCCTGGCGGACTGCGCGCTCTACAATCCGGTGTGGTTCATCCGCCAGCACCTCGGCCCTGCCGCCGCGCCGCTGGACCGGCTTCCGAAGATCGTCGCCTGGATGGAACAAATGGGCGTGCTGGGCCACGGCAAGCGCGCCGGCATCAAGGCAAGTGACGCCCTCGAAATCGCCAAGGCGGCCACTCCCGGCAAGACGAGTGTCGACGGCAGCGATCCCAGCGGACTGAAGGCCGGTCAGAAACTGTCGGTGACGCCGGACGACACGGGCAAGGTGCCGGTTACGGGAACGCTGGTCGGTCTGACGGCCGACCGTATCTCGCTCGCGCGCCACGACGAGCGCGTGGGCGACGTCGTCGTCCACTTCCCGCGCGCGGGCTTCATCGTCCAGGCGCTATAGCGAAACCTCGCCCTTCAGCACCGGCACGCAACCGCCACCGACGGCAGCCCGGATGCCATCGGCTGCCCGACGTGCCGACGCAAGCAGCAGGCTCGGTCGCCCCATCTCGACGCCTTGCACGATATCGTAGCGTCGCTCCTGTTCATCCGTCAGGGAAAGCAGCAGGGCGGCAAGCGGCGTCGCGGCACTTCCCGTGGCGGCATCCTCGACGGTACCGGACAGGGGCGAGAACATGCGGGCGCGCAGACCTTTACCGTCATGCGCATAGAGATAGAGCGGCAGGCGCCGCGGTCCGAGTGCGGGGAATTCCTTGTGGGCGTCGCGAAAGCGCGCGAGATCGGGGACAGCACGGGTGAGCCCACCGGGCGTCACCTCCGCCACCACGAAGGAGTTTCCGACCGATGCCATGACCGGCCGATGCGCGGCGACGAGAATCTCTTCGGTTGCCAAGCCGACGCAACTGGCCAGCAAGCCAGCCGGCATTTCGGGTCCGAGCGTCAAGGGCTGAGGTGCCGCAATCGTCACGATATCGCTCTCGACCTTGACCTCGACCAGCCCGGCGATTTCCTCGAAGCGCAGCACGCCTTCCTTGGCGCGGCCGCGTCCGGCCAGGACCCAGCCGGTGCCGACGTTGGGATGGCCGGCGAACGGCATTTCGGCGGTGCGGTTGAAGATGCGCACGCGGGCGGTGTGGGCCGGGTCGACCGGCGGCAGCACGAAGGTCGTCTCGCTGAGATTGAACTCGGCCGCGAGGGACTGCATCTCGGCGTCCGACAGGCCCTGCGCCTCGGGAAAGACAGCCAGCGGATTGCCACCGAAGCGCCGGTCGGTGAACACATCGACCGTGACGAACTCATAGGTTTTCATTGTGGGCTCGCTAGACGACCTCGACGCCGATCTCGCCGGCGATGCGACGCAAAGCGGCGACCGAACGCGCCGTGGCGTTGCGGCCGTCGCTTGGGCAGTGAGTCTCGATGCTGGCGAGCACTTCGGGCACTTTCACGCCGCGCAGCAATCGCCTCAACTCGTCGGCCCAGGGAATGTCGCCGTCACCCAGCGGCACCGTTCGCTTCGCCGTCATGTCGCGGTCCTTGAGGTGGATGGCGTCGGCATGCCTGGCGAGTGCATCGATGTCGGCGTCGCCCGGCGGTGCGCCGATTGACCAGCTATTGGCGATGTCGATCAGCGGTCTCAGGGTCCCCGGCCGTGGCTCCGGGAAGTCGCCGAAGAACGCGGCGAGTTCGGCCACCGAACCGACATTGCAGACGGGTTCGTTCTCGATCTCCAGATCGATGCTGTAGGCGCCGGCGAGATCGGCCAGGCGTTCGAACTGGGGCACGAGATCGAGCGGCTGATACCCCGGATAACGCAAATGCGTGAACACGCGCAGCCGCCGGGCATCGAGCACGGCCGCCACGTCGAAGGCATGTGCCAAGGGATCTTCGATGGGGCAGGTCGTCGGGTCGAAAGCGAAGTCGACTTTGCCGTCCGGCATCTCCTTGCCGGCCGCCGGCCATTTCAGCAGCGGCGAGACGAAGGTCGGAACCTTGAGGCCAGCCTTCTCGATGGTTCGGGAAATGCCGGCGACCTCGTCGAGCGTCATGCCCATCAGACTGCGGCCGCCGACCGTCCTCATGTCGAGGCGGCGGACGTCGTGTTCTGCGCAGAACGAGATCATTTCGTCGAGGGTGGGGCCGATTTCATCGCCGATCACGGCGAGGGCGAGACGGGGCAAAGTCATGCTCCGACCCTACTATCGGGCTGTGTCTTTGGCTAAGGTCCTGTTGACGATCGAGGGAGGCGGTATGAGCGACGAGGCGGCGATTTTCGTGGGCGCGAGCGATGCCGACCAGTATCTCCTCCTGAAGAATGCCAACCGCCACGGGCTGATCGCCGGCGCGACCGGCACCGGCAAGACCGTGACCCTGCAGACACTGGCCGAAGGCTTCTCGTCGCAAGGCGTGCCGGTGTTCATGGCCGACGTGAAGGGCGACCTTGCGGGCATCAGTCAGCGGGGCGGCGACAATCCGCGGGCGCTGGAGCGCGCCAGGCTTCTGAAAATGCGCGACTATGCCGGCCGCGCCTGCCCGACGGTGTTCTGGGACCTGTTCGGCGAGAAGGGCCACCCCGTCCGCACCACGGTGAGCGAGGTCGGGCCGGTGCTGATGGCGCGCCTGTTGCAGCTCAATGAGACCCAGGAGGGCGTGCTCAACATCGTCTTCAAGGTCGCCGACGAGCGCGGCCTGCTGCTGCTCGACTTCAAGGACCTTCAGGCGATGCTGCAATGGATCGCCGAGAATGCCGGCGAGTTGACGACCGAGTACGGCAACGTGAGCAAGCAGACGGTCGGCACCATCCAGCGCCAGCTCCTGATGCTCGACCAGCAGGGCGGCGAGGGTTTCTTCGGCGAGCCGGCGCTGGATCTCGCCGACATGATCCGCTGCGATGCCGCGGGGCAGGGCGTCATCAACGTGCTGGCGGCCGATCGGTTGATGCAGAGCCCGCGGCTCTATTCGACGTTCCTGCTGTGGCTGCTGTCGGAGCTGTTCGAGGCATTGCCCGAGGTCGGTGATCTCGACAGGCCCAAGTTCGTGTTCTTCTTCGACGAGGCGCATCTGCTGTTCGACGACGCCCCCAAGGCGCTGCTCGAACGCATCGAGCAGGTCGTGCGGCTGATCCGGTCCAAAGGTGTCGGCGTCTATTTCGTTACCCAGAATCCGCTCGACGTGCCGGAGACGGTGCTGGGCCAACTCGGCAATCGCGTGCAGCACGCGCTGCGGGCCTTCACGCCGAAGGACCAGAAGGCGGTGAAGGTGGCGGCCGAGACCTTCCGGCCCAATCCAGAATTCAAGGCAGTGGAGGCCATCGTCCAGTTGGGCGTTGGCGAGGCGCTGCTGTCGTTCCTCGACACCAAGGGCGTGCCGGTTCCGGTCGAACGCTGCCTTGTTGCGCCGCCCCGCAGCCGCATCGGCGCGGTGACGGAAGCCGAGCGCAAGGCGGTGATGGCGTCGAGCGCGCTCGCCGGCAAGTATGACAAGGCGGTGGATCGCGAGTCGGCCTACGAGAGGCTGACGGGCCGTGTGGCGGCGGCGGATGCGCCTGCTCCCGAAGCGATGCCCCCGCCCGAGCCCCGACTGAAGAAGGCCCAATCGCCCAGCTCGGTCCCGGCGCCGCGCCCGTCCGCCGGTCGTCAGCGTGACTCCATCGGCGTGACGGTGGCCAAGGCGGCCGGCCGCAGCATGGCCACCATCGCCGCGCGCGAGGCCGCGAAAGCGGTGTTCGGCAGAGGCAAGGCTGCCAGCATCGGCGCCAGCGTCGGCGGCGCCGTGCTGCGCGGTGTTCTGGGCTCGATCCTGCGGTAGGTGGCTCAGGCCAGCCGCTCGAGTTCCTTGACGATGGCGTCGCCCATTTCCTGGGTGCCGACTTTCTTGATGCCATCGGTCTTGCCGCCGACCAGCAGGTCGCCGGTCCGGTAGCCCGCCGCCAGCACGTTCTCGACCGCCTTCTCGACCAGGTCGGCCTCGTTGCCGAGGTCGAAGGAGTAGCGGAGCATCATGCCGTAGGAGAGCGTCTGGGCGATCGGGTTGGCCAGGCCCTTGCCCGCGATGTCGGGAGCGCTGCCGTGGATCGGCTCGTACAGCGCCTTGCGCCGGCCGGTGGCGTCGGGCGCACCGAGCGAGGCCGAGGGCAGCAGGCCCAGCGAGCCGGTCAGCATCGACGCCTCGTCCGAGAGAATATCGCCGAACAGGTTGTCGGTGACGATCACGTCGAACTCGCGCGGCGCGCGCAGGAGCTGCATGGCGAGCGCGTCGGCATACATGTGGCTGAGCGCCACGTCGGCGTATTTCTCCTTGTGCAACTTGGTTGCTTCCTCGCGCCACAGCACGCCGGTGTGCATGACATTGGCCTTCTCGGCCGAGAGAACCTTGTTCTTGCGCTTGCGCGCCAGCTCGAAGGCGACGGCGCAGACGCGGCGGATTTCTGGTGCCGTGTAGCGCTGGGTGTCGAAGGCCTCGACTTCGCCCTTGGCGTTGGTATGGCGGCCGCGCGGCTCGCCGAAATAGACGCCGCTCGTCAGCTCACGGATGATCATGATGTCGAGACCTCTTACGATCTCGGGCTTCAGCGAGCTGGCATCGACCAGAGCGTCGAACACCTTGGCCGGCCGCAGGTTGGCGAACAGATCCATTTCCTTGCGCAGACGCAAGAGACCGCGCTCGGGCTTCTTGCTGAAATCGGCCGTGTCCCACTTCGGGCCGCCGACCGAGCCGAACAGCACGGCATCTGCCTCGAGCGCCGCCGTCATGGCGTCGTCGCTGAGCGGCACGCCGTGCTTGTCGAGAGCGGCGCCACCCACCAGGTCTTCCTTGATATCGAAACCAACCGCGCGCTTCTTGCCCATCCAGGCGATAATCTTGCGGACTTCGTTCATCACTTCGGGGCCGATGCCGTCGCCGGGCAGCACCAGCAGATTGCGATTGGACGCCATGTTGTCAGATCTTCCGTTGGGTTTTGGAGCTCAGATCGGTTGGGACACTTTTCAGTCGATCAAGCACTAACCTCATCCTGAGGAGCGCCGTCTTCGGCGCGTCTCGAAGGATGGGCAACAGGCGCAGTGTCTGTTGCCCATCCTTCGAGACGCTCGCTGCGCTCTCTCCTCAGGATGAGGTCAGTGCTTGTTCCTCAGGTAGCGGGATGGAGCCAGGGCTGGGAGTCCTTCTGGCGGGACTCGAAGCTGTCGATGTCGGCCTTCTTCTCCATGGTGAGGCCGATGTCGTCGAGGCCTTCCAGCAGGCATTTCTTGCGGAAGGCGTCGATCTCGAAATGGACCGTGCCGCCGTCCGGGCCCTTGATCTCCTGCTTCTCGAGGTCGACCTCGATGATGGCGTTGGAGCCGCGGCTCGCATCGTCCATCAGCTTGGCGATGATCTCCTTGGAGACCTTGATCGGCAGGATGCCGTTCTTGAAGCAGTTGTTGTAGAAAATGTCGGCGAAGTCCTCGGAGATGATGCAGCGGATGCCGAAATCGAGCAGTGCCCAGGGGGCGTGCTCGCGGCTCGAGCCGCAGCCGAAGTTGGGGCCTGCCACGATGATCTTGGCGTTCTGGTAGGCCGGCTGGTCGAGGACGAAGTCCTTCTTCTGGCCGTCGGCCGTCCAGCGCATCTCGTAGAACAGCCCGTCCTTCAAGCCGGTGCGCTTGATGGTCTTCAGGAACTGCTTGGGAATGATCATGTCGGTGTCGACATTGACCATCGGCAGCGGCGCCGCGACGCCGCGGAGCGTCGTGAATTTCTCCATGGGATCCCCTTGCGAAAACGCCGGAATAAACGGGCTTTCGGCCCCCGGGTCAAGCCGGGGTCGCCGAGGGGCCGGATTCAGCGGGTCTTGATGACCAGGGTGCCGGCGATCATGTCGTGCAGGCCGCGCTTGCGGTCGGTGAAGGCGATCATGATGAAGCCGATGCACAGGATCAGGGCCGAGATGATCTTGGCGAAGTAGCGGCCGGTGGCATTCAGGAAGCTCAGTCGCTGGCCCTGGTCGGTGACGACCCGGAGGCCCATCGCCATCTTGCCCACGGTGGCGCCCCGCTCCGAGCTCTCGAGCAGCGCGAAATAGAGCCAGCCGGCCAACAGGGAAATGAAGTTGGCCGAAGCATTGTAGGTCTCGAAGTCGGGGTCGAAGAAATTGATACCTGCCACGGCGCCCACAACGCCGACGGCGATGCTGAGCAGGATCGCGTCGATGATGTAGGCAACGAG
>MEMN01000071.1:0-8925 GCA_001767945.1 Alphaproteobacteria bacterium RIFCSPHIGHO2_12_FULL_66_14
GGCGTCTTCGCCAGTGACCTTGAACGCGCCCGCTCGGTCGCGTCCATGTGCCGTGCCGAGCCCTTCACCGACGCCGACGAATTGATCCGGCACTCCGCCGTCGATGCCATCGACGTCTGCCTGCCGAGCGCAGTCCATGCCACCTTCGTCGTTCCGGCCCTGGAGCAGGGCAAGCAAGTGTTCTGCGAGAGTCCGCTGGCGCTTCGATTGGATGAGGCGCGGCAAATGCGCGACGCCGCCCGGCGCGCCGACCGCCTGCTCCAGGTCGGGCTGCTCATGCGCTCGGTCGGCGCCTATGCGCACCTCAAGGCGGCAACCGAGACCGGCGAGCACGGCCGCCTGGTCAGCCTCGCGACCCATCGCCTGGGCTCCTACCTGCGGCCCGGCAGGCCCGACTACAAGGCGCACTACGGCGATCCCTCGACCGAGCTGATGACGTTCGATTTCGACGTTGTGCTCTGGCTGATGGGCCGCCCGGCGCGCCTGTCGGCCAGCGCAACACAGATCGACGATGGGGCGCCGGGAGAGATTTCGGCGCTGCTTGCCTACGATGACGGCCGCCATGCCACGGTCGCCGCCAGCGGCCTGATGCCTTCCGGGTTCCCCTTCACCGTCGGCTTCCGTGCCCTGTTCGAGCGCGCGGCTTTCGAACTGTCGACCGTGTTCGAGGACGGCCCGCCAAAGAGCACTTTCACGATGGTCGGCGAGAGCGGTTCGCGCCGGCCCGTTCCAGTGGCGGCCCGCAATCCCTACGAGGTCGAATTGCAACGCTTCGTCGATTGCATCGGCGGCCGGGCAGATCCGCGGCTGCTCGACGTCGAACGCGCCATCGAAGCGCTGGCGCTCTCGATTGCCACCCGGCGTGCCCTCGACCAAGGAGGCGCGACCGGGATCGACACACTTCGTTAGGGACGTTGCCTGGTTGCCATCCTCTGGAAAGTTGACTCTGCCTTCACCTCGGCCTTTCCGATCGCCATCGATCTTGAGATACAACCTTCATTGCGCGCTCAAGACCCATTACAAGGTCACGGCTGACAAGACTCCCACCATCGGTAGACGTGCCCTCGGACCGTCTCTTGAAAGGCGGCGTTCGCAGAAAATTCTGCCGCAGATCCTCGCTCATCCTTCATTGGGTTTCTCAAACTCACCGTTAGTCGGGTGATGGCTGTGGTATGCGCAAATGTCGTCACCGCGCGATTGCCCGCTCAAACGACGCGTGTTACCGAAGCTATGGCCGCAACTGGTTTGCGGCAGTCCGCAAGTTCTCTGCAGATCGTTTTCGATCTCTGAATGTTGTTCGTTTTCCGAAGCGAACACGGGGAGGATGTCATGGACAAGTCAGCTCTCGTGAATGTCTTGAAAGAGAAGCTTCATCCTGAACTGGTGAGGCAGCTTCACACTTCTTTGCCTGACGATTTCGCGCTCGCCGACAACCAGAACCAGAATCAGGGCGGCCTCGAGGAGATCGCCAACATGAAGCCCGAAGTCCTGAGGAGCATCGGCTTCGGGCGGGGCGGCACTCCTGGCGAAGAGGTGATGGATAACCAGAACCAGAACCAGGGCAAGCTCGAGGACCTGCTGAGAATGAAGCCGGCGGCCCTGCAGAGCCTGCGGAGTGTCCTGCTCAGCCCGGGCGAAGAAGTGATGGACAACCAGAACCAGAACCAGGGCAGCACCACGGTCCCCCCGAGCAAGGAAGTCGGGTAACCGACGTCCCGCTAACGTCCGTACGTCAACGTCCGGCCGTGAGCCGGGTCGAACGGCCTCGTCGCTGCCGGTGAGGGCGTTTGGCCCGGCCATGGCTGCCTGCAGGGAGCAGTGGCGATGAGCACTTGCGATATCCATCTCATCTTCCCGCCGCAATGGTCGCCCTTCCAACCCTTCCTGAGCACGCCTTCGCTCAAGGCGTATCTTCAGGCCAAGGGCTTCGAGGTTCGGCAGTCCGACTGGAACGTGGAGTTCTACGAGCATTTCATCGACAAGCGACGGTTGCCTCAGGCGATCGCACGCCTGGAGAGATACGTTCGAGAACTGCCGGACGCGCAGGAGAACTACCGCAATCAGGCCTATCTCGCGCTCGGGATACTGGCCGATTTCCCGCGCAAGCGCGCGCTCGTCGACCGGCTCCGCTCGCCTGCCTGTGTCGAGAACATCGAGGATTTCCATTCGAGCGTTACGGCATTCAAGCGGCTGCTGCATTCCCTTTCCGTCGCCGAACCCGTCATCGAGATGGGAACCTCTTCCCTGACGACCGGCCGCGTCATGGCATCCATGTCCAGCATCGATGCGTTCTGCGCCGACGCGGACGACAATCCCTTCCTGACGTTCTTCCGCCGGAAGGTCGCGGAAATCGCCGAGACCGAGATCCCGCGCTACTTCGGGATTTCGATAATCGGCGGCGAACAGATCCTGCCATCCCTGACCCTGGGCGCATGCCTCAAGACGCGATTTCCGGGCGTGCCGATCATCGTCGGCGGCAGCGTCTTCTCGCGCATGGTCGAGAGAACCGACGCCATCCTCCATCTGTTCGACCGCTACTTCGACGTGGTCTTGAGATACGAGGGTGAACGACCGCTCGAGCAGTTCCTGGCGTCGTCGAACCCGCGGGCGGCGAAGACCAGCAACATCGTCTTCGCCGAGGACGGCAAGATCGTGATGACACCCCTCGGCAACCAGCTGCCCATGGAGGCCATCCCGACGCCGGACTTCGACGGCCTCAACCTTGGAAAATACTTCACGCCGGAAGTCGTGTTGCCCGTCCTGTCGACCAGGGGATGCTACTGGGACAAGTGCGCGTTCTGCTATCACGGCATGATCTACGGCGACCGCTATCGCATGCGCGCTCCGGAGCTGTTCAATTCCGACATCGTCGCGCTCAATGCGAAGTACGGCGTCCGCCACTTCGCACTCAACGATGAAGCCATTCCGCCGAAGCTCTTCGAGAAGCTCCCGGCAGTCATAGAAAAGCGGAAGTACTATTTCACCGGCCTCTACAAATTCGAGAAGTACTTCGAGCCGGAGCACTACCGAGGAATGTACGATATCGGATTCAGGTCTCTCTATATCGGACTCGAATCGGCGAATGAGCGCATTCAGCGCCACATGAAGAAGAACAACACCAAGCCCGTGATGATCTCCAATCTGCGCGATGCCCACGCGGCGGGAATATGGAATCACACCTTCAATTTCTTCGGCTTCCCGACGGAAACGAAGGAAGAGGCCATGGATACGGCGCAATTCCTGATCGAGCACCGGGATATCATCCACTCGGAGGGCACGGGCACGTTTTCGTTCGAGCACAACGCGCCGATCTCCAAGAACGCCGCCGCTTTCGGCGTTTCGCGGGTCATCGAAAAGAGCGACAACGTTCTCGAGCTCTACTACGACTACGAGGTGACGAGCGGCCTGACACAGCAGGACGCGGCCGACATGGTCCAGCAGTTCGCAGGCATGAAGCGCCTGAACAGGGCCTATCAATACAGCGGATGGATTCCCCGGGAACACCTGCTCGTCATGCTCAGCCATCACCACAGGGATTCCCTGCGTCGGGAACTCGAGATCCTGGACAGCGACCTTCATGCCGGCGCGCATTGGGCCGAGAACGTCAACTGGTTCTCGATGAATGAGTCCGGCGGGACCCAGCGCCATTTCGTCGTGAACGCCCAGGCGGGAAAGATTCTCGAGACGAACCGCGATGCCGTGCTGCTGCTGGAGTTCCTGCCGCAGGACACGCCCGCGGCCGCCATCGTCGCCCAGTTCCCGGTCTTCGAGCCGATCCTGTCTGCCTGACCGAGGCCCGGCGTGCCCTCGACGAAGGCGGCGCGGAATAGTCGCTAGCCCACCCGCTGGAGGGCGCCGCCAGCAATGAAAAGGCGGCCCCCCTTTCGGAGGGCCGCCTCATCGGCTTCACGTGGAGTTACTCAGCTCGGAGAGATCGGCTGGCCGGGCCAGCGGAAGCCGGGCGCGGGGAGCGGGATGTCGGCCCTGATCAGGGCGTCCTCGAGCACCGGGATGCCGGCCTGGTAGTCGCCTGCCTCGCACCTGGCGATGGCCGCCGACGCGCGGGTATCCGTCCGATTGGTGCGGTACTCGCGCCACTTGTCGCTCAAGGCTTTGCAGTACGATTGGGGATCCTTGAAGATGGCAGGCACTTGAACCATGCCGTCGACCACGATCTCGACACGACGGTTCTGCGGCTCGCGCACGCCGTCGCCGGTCTGCACCAGCAGGCCGGCTTCGCCGCGGCCGATCACGCTGATGGCCGTCGCCGGCACGCCTTCGCGGACCAGCGCGTCCTTGACCGTGTTCGCACGACGCAGAGACAGCGCCATGTTGTAGGCTTCCGGGCCCGACGTGTCGGTGTGGCCCGTCGTCGTAATGCGGGTGCTACCGCGGGTCTTGAAGGCGCTGGCCGCCTGCTTGACCGTGTTCAAAGCCTGCTGCGACAGGGTCGAGCGATCCCAGTCGAAGAACACCATGAAGGCCTGCGACTGGGCCTGCGGGGGCGGAGGTGGCGGGGGCGGAGGCGGCGGTTCGGAGGCGCAAGCGCCCAAGAGATATGAGGCCGCAACAACAGCCAGTAGTTTCCTGAGCATTAGTCACCCCAAAATAGAGAGAGTTCGGGATGGCGGAGTGCCATTCCGGGACGGATCCCGGAGGGGCCGTCAGTATGAAAACGACCAACGGTCGAAAAGGTTCCGGTACCTGCCTACCCACTTAAACTTGCAAGTTCAGCAGATTTGAGGTATATTTTTACCTAGGCTGGAGTTCGCTGTTCCAGCCCCGAACGCCCGGCGGATTTTTCGACCGGGCGTCTCCTTTTTTCCAACACGAGAGAGTGAAAATGACCGACGTCCCCAGGCGCCGTGCCCCCGGGCGCGTGCTCGCCCGCTTCCTGAAACAGCTGCGAAAGCGCGGCTCGGTCCGTGCCGCGGCCGACGCCGCCGGCGTGCCGCGGTCGAGCCTCTACAAGTGGCGCAAGACCTGGCCTGAGTTCGCCGCGGCGTGGCGCGCCGTGCCGGGCCGGCGGGCTCCTCCGCCTCGCCCGCCGCAGGCGCCGGCCCCGCCGCCCGAATGGATCGAGATTCCGGGCCAGGGCCGCCGACGCATCTCGACCATCGGCCGCCGGACGGGCGGTCCCTGAAATGGTCCATGAAATGGTCCACGAATTGGTCCACGGGGGCCGACCGCTACGGCACACGCATCGTGAAAGCCGTGGCCCGGGAATCCGTGGCACGCGCCGCGGCGTTTCCGGCGTCGAATCAAGGCCTTGGCCGGCAAATCCGGACACCCTTTGCGAACAAGCAACACCCTTTCAGGCGAGGCTCGGAATGGTCCACTTCATCCCTTGTGCCGGGGCCCCGGACTCCTGATATAACGCCCTCGAGGGGCCGGTGTGGGCGGAGCAGTCGCCAACCCGGTCAGATCCGGAAGGAAGCAGCCGTAACGAATTCGCTTCGGGTCATGTCGGTCCCTCACCTGTTTCCTCGCGCACGCCGTCGCGAGGGACGGGCAGCCCAGGCGCGACGACCGCCGGGCTTGAGGGGCCACGGCGTTTGAGCGGGTGATCGCCATGGCGCAAGCCACCAAAGGCACTGGCGACAAAGCCACTGGCGATAAGACCGGCGAAAAGGCGCTTCCCTACCGCGTCCTCGCCCGCAAATACCGACCCACCGATTTCACCACCCTGGTCGGGCAGGAGGCGATGGTGCGCACTCTGCGCAATGCCATCGCCACCGGCCGCATCGCGCATGCCTTCATGCTCACGGGCGTCCGCGGCGTCGGCAAGACCACGACCGCCCGCATCATCGCCCGGGCGCTGAACTGCGTCGGCGCCGACGGCAAGGGCGGCCCGACGGTCGACCCGTGCGGCGTCTGCGACAACTGCAAGGCCATCACCGAGGACCGCCACGTCGACGTGATCGAGATGGACGCAGCCTCGCGCACGGGCATCGACGACGTCCGCGAGCTGATCGAGGGCGTGCGCTACCGGCCGGTGTCGGCGCGCTACAAGGTCTACATCATCGACGAAGTGCACATGCTGTCGGAGAAGGCCTTCAATGCCCTTCTCAAGACACTGGAAGAGCCGCCACCGCACGTGAAGTTCCTGTTCGCCACCACCGAGATCCGCAAGGTGCCGGTGACGGTGTTGAGCCGCTGCCAGCGCTTTGACCTGAAGCGCGTGCCGCAGGACGTGCTGATCGCGCACTTCGGCAAGATCGCCGCAGCCGAAAAGGTCGAGATCTCGCCCGAGGCGCTGGTCCTGCTCGCGCGGGCGGCCGACGGCTCGGTGCGCGACGGGCTTTCCATGCTCGATCAGGCGATCGCCCACGGCGGCGGCGTGGTCGATGCCGCGCAGGTCCGCGACATGCTCGGTTTGGCCGACCGCAGCCGCATGATGGAGCTGTTCGAGAAGACCATGCGCGGCGACGCCGCGGCCGTGGTGGCGGCGCTGGGCGAGATGCACGATTCGGGTGCCGACCCGGTGGTCATCCTGCAGGACATGCTCGAACTGACGCACTGGGTGACACGGCTGAAAGTGGCCCCCGAGGCCGCGGCGGGCTTGGCCGACAGCGAACGCGCCCAGGGCGGCGCCATGGCGACCAAGCTTTCCATGGCATCGCTCACGCGCGCCTGGACGCTGCTGATGAAAGGATTGCAGGAGACGCTGGCCGCGCCCTCGCCGCTGCGGGCCGCCGAAATGGCCCTGATCCGTCTCTGCTTCGTGGCCGACCTGCCCTCGCCCGCCGATGCGGTCAAGGCGCTGCAGAACGGCGCCGGGTCCACGGCCAGCGCGCCGCCCGCAGCGCCGCCGCGGGGCGGCAATGGCGGTGGCGGCGCCGCGGCGCGCCTGGCGTCGCAGCCCGTCAGCGCCGCCTTGGTGGTGGGGGGCCAGCCCGTCGAAGCGCTGCCGGCGCCGAAGAGCTTCACCGAGGTCGTGGCGCTGTTCGAGACCAAGCGCGAGGCCCGCTTGGTCAACTACCTGATGCACCATGTCCACGAGGTGCGCTGCGAGCCGGGGCTGATCGAGTTCCGGCCCGAGCCGCAGGCGCCGCCCGATCTGGCCTCGCGCCTGAGCGAATGCCTGAGCCGCTGGACCGGCCGGCGCTGGATCGCCTCGGTCTCGAGCGACGCCGGCAAACCGACGCTGGTCGCCCAGAAGGCGACCAAGGCCGACGACCTGCGCAGCCAGGCCGAGGGCAATCTTCTGGTGCAGGCCATAATGAAGACCTTCCCGGGCGCCAGGCTCGAGGCCGTTCGCCGCAAGGGCGAGCAGACCTCCCTGGTCGCGGGCCTCGCGGGCCCGGCCGACGAGGAACCGCCACCGGCCGAGGAATATCCCGCGGACGACGACATTCCCGAAAGCGAGTTCTGATGTTCGACAAGCTCAAGGATCTCGGCGGCCTGATGCAGCAGGCCCAGGCCATGCAGCAGAAGATGCAGGAACTGCAGGCGACACTCGAGCGGCTGGAGATCGTCGGCACCTCGGGCGCCGGCTTGGTCAAGGTGACGGTGAATGGCAAGAACGAGACGCGCCGCGTCGAGATCGACGCCTCGCTGTTCGTGCCGGCCGACAAGGGCGTGGTCGAGGACCTGGTCGTGGCCGCCGCCAACGATGCGCGGGGGAAGGTCGAACAGATGGTCCAGGAGCAGATGAAGACCATCACCGGCGGCCTGCCGCTGCCACCCGGTTTCAAGCTCTAGATGATTGGTCCAGAGATAGAGCGCTTGATCCAGCTGCTGGGTCGACTGCCCGGCCTCGGCCCGCGCTCCGCCCGCCGAGTTGCGCTCCACCTCCTGAAGAAGCGCGAAACCCTGATGCAGCCACTCAGCGCCGCGCTCGGCGACGCGGCGCGGGCAATCCGCGCCTGCTCGGCTTGCGGCAACCTCGATACCGTCGATCCCTGCTCGATCTGCGCCGACCCCAAGCGTGACCCGGGGCTGCTCTGTGTCGTCGAGGACGTCGGTGATCTCTGGGCCATGGAACGCGGCAAGATATTCCCCGGCCGCTATCACGTCCTGGGCGGCTCGCTGTCGGCGCTCGACGGCATCGGCCCGGAAGAGCTCAACATCGCAGCCCTCGTGAAGCGCGTGGGCGCCGGCGGTATCCGCGAAGTCATCATGGCGACCAACGCCACCGTCGATGGCCAGACCACCGCTCATTATCTGGCCGAACGCCTGGCCGAATTGAACGTGCCCCTGACCCGCCTTGCCCACGGCGTTCCGGTCGGCGGTGAACTCGACTGGCTGGACGACGGCACGCTGGCGACCGCGCTCAAGGCCCGGCGCGCCCTCTGAGGCCCGCGCGATGAACCCCGAAACCCTCGCCGCAATCGCCGTCGCGCTCGCCGCCGGGTGGGCGAGCGGCCTCAACGCCTATGCCGCCGTGCTGGTGCTGGGGGGCGCCGAACGGCTGGGCCTGGTCAACCTGCCAGCCGACCTGCAGGTGCTTGCCTCGCCCTGGGTCCTGGGCGTGGCGGCGTTGCTGTTCGCGCTCAACTTCCTGGCCGACAAGATTCCCTACGTCGACAGCATCAACGACGCACTGCAGACCTTCGTGCGCATTCCGGCGGGCTTCCTGCTGGCCTACGGCGCAGCCGGCGGCCTCAGTCCCGAGGTCGCCGCCATCGCCGGCCTGCTGGGCGGAACCCTGGCCGCGGGGACGCATATCGCCAAGACCGGCTCCCGAGCCGTCATCAACACCTCGCCAGAGCCCTTCAGCAACATCGCCGCTTCGCTGACCGAGGACGTCGCCGTCATCGGCGGCCTGGCCCTGGCGATCGCCCATCCCCTCACGTTTTTGTGTCTGCTGGCCGTCTTCGTTGCCCTGCTGATATGGCTGCTGCCGAAGCTGGTGCGGCTTGCCCTCATTCCGATCCGCCGGGTAGCCGGCAGACGGCCCAGATCCTGACGGCGAGGCCCCCT
>MEMN01000071.1:8980-27582 GCA_001767945.1 Alphaproteobacteria bacterium RIFCSPHIGHO2_12_FULL_66_14
CGTTTCCCTAAATCCATGTTCATTCGCCAAAACATCCAGACCCTGCGATTCTTTCGCACCACGCCGGCGATGCGCTGCCCGTATCTGCCGCACCGGCTGGAGACCAAGCTCGTCACCGAGCTGAGCGGGCCGGATGCGATCTCGCAGCACGACACGCTGACCGACGCGGGCTTCAGGCGCTCCCACCACTTCGTCTACAAGCCACTGTGCGACGGCTGCCGCGCCTGCGTACCGGTGCGCATCAGGGTCCGCGACTTCGATCCCAGCCGGGCCCAGCGCCGGATTCTGCGGCGGAATGAGCATGTCCATGCGATCGAGTCGCAGCCGCTAGCGACCGGGGAGCAGTATGCGCTTTTTTCACGCTACGTGCTGACCCGGCATCGCGACGGCGACATGGCCGACATGGACTTCGACGACTATCGCGCCATGGTCGAAGAGAGTCCGGTCGAGACCGCGATCATCGAATTTCGCGACGACTCGGCCGAGGGCCGCCTGGTCGGAGCCTGTCTGGTCGACTGGCTGTCGAGCGGCGTATCGGCGGTCTACAGCTTCTTCGATCCGCAGGATCCGCGGCGAGGGCTCGGAACGCACATGATCCTGTGGTTGGCCGATGCCGCCGCCCGGCGGGGCCTGCCCTATGTCTATCTCGGCTACTGGATCGCCGACTCGAGCAAGATGGCTTACAAGCAGGCGTTTCGGCCCCTGGAATTCTTCGGGCCGGAAGGCTGGACCGAGCTGCCTGCGGCTTAGACAAATCCGCGACGATAGGTCTCGTACGGCGACCGACTGGTGCCGTCCGCATGCAGGTCGCACGCTTCCAATGAAAGGTTCCCTCGCGGATTTTTTCTGCTAGATGGTCTCGTCTCCGTCTTGCGAAGTGCAGGCAGCGTGGGCTTGCGTGGCGTCGAGAACGGCAATCAAAAAACCCTGGATCGGGGAGCATCCATAGTGACCGGGTTACTGAAATTGAGCGCGGCCATCGACCGCCTCAATGAACTTGTCGGACGAACCGTCTATTGGCTCATTCTCGTGGTCGTACTGATCAGTGCGGTCAACGCCATCATCCGCAAAGTATTCAACTCGAGTTCCAACGCCTGGCTCGAGTGGCAGTGGTATCTCTTCGGCGTCATCTTCCTCATGTGCGCCGGCTACGCCCTGCTGCGCCAGGAGCACATCCGGATCGACATCGTTTCCAGCCGCCTGTCTGCCAGGGCGAACAACCGCATCGCCTTGTTCGGCCATCTGTTCTTCCTGATCCCGTTGTGCATCATCATGCTGATCGAAGGCTGGCCGTACTTCTACGAGTCCTTTCGCATCGGCGAATCGTCGAGCAATGCCGGCGGCCTGATCCGCTGGCCAATCAAGCTTGTTGCGGTCCTGGGCTTTGCGTTGCTGCTGCTTCAGGGCATCTCGGAGGCGATCAAGCAGATCGGGATCATGCGCGGCGTCTATGTCGACACCCGCCAGCGTAACTCCGGGCACTGAGAGCAGGTCATGGCGATTATTCGCGGCATTTTCTTCGCGTTCCTCATCTGCCTTGTGGGTCTCCTGGGAACCTCGATGTTCCTGCCGGACAGCGGGTTCTCGACCTTCGTGAAGGCCGAGATGGCGCCCATCATGTTCTTCTCGCTGGTCGTGTTCCTGCTGCTCGGCTATCCGGTCGCCTTCTCCCTTGCGGCGCTCGGCCTGCTGTTCGGATTCATAGGCATCGAGCTCAGCCTCTTCAAGCCATCGTTCTTCCAGGCTCTGCCGAACCGGCTGTTTGGCATCATCGAGAACGACACACTGCTCGCCATTCCATTCTTCACCTTCATGGGCCTGATCCTCGAACGGTCGGGCATGGCGGAGGACCTGCTCGACACGATCGGACAACTGTTCGGCCCGCTGCGCGGCGGTCTGGCTTTTGCGGTGATTTTCGTGGGCGCGCTTCTCGCCGCGACGACGGGTGTGGTGGCGGCCTCGGTCATTTCGATGGGCTTGATCTCCCTGCCGATCATGCTGCGCTACGGCTACGACCGGCGACTGGCGACCGGCGTGATCGCCGCGTCCGGCACCCTGGCACAAATCATACCGCCAAGCCTGGTGCTGATCGTCATGGCCGACCAGCTGGGACGATCGGTCGGCGACATGTACAAGGGCGCGATCATTCCCGGCCTCGTCTTGACGGCGCTGTACGCCGGCTACGTGCTGGGCCGCACGATCTTCAGCCCGGACCGTGCGCCCGCGCTGCCGCTCGAAGCGCGGACGATCAAGGAGGATGACGGCAGCGCCGGGTATCCTTCCCTGCTTGTCGTGGTTGTCGGCTGCATCGGCGCGGGCTACGCCCTGTCGCACTTGCTCGACTGGGAGGCGATCTGGGCAACGGCATTCGCCGGCCTCGTGGCCTACGTCCTGGCGATGGCGAACCGATACCTCAAGCTCCGCATACTCAGCCGCATCGGCGAACAGGTCATCATCGTCATGATGCCGCCGCTGGCGCTGATCTTCCTCGTGCTCGGCACGATATTCATCGGACTGGCCACCCCGACCGAAGGCGGCGCCATGGGCGCGACGGGGGCACTTCTGCTGGCGCTCAGCTACCGGCGGCTCAGCTGGACCTTGCTGAAGCAGGCGATGGACAGTACGGCAAAGCTCACCTCGTTCGTCATCTTCATTCTGGTCGGCGCCCGGGTGTTCAGTCTCACCTTCTACGGTGTTAACGGCGATCTCTGGGTCGAACATCTCTTGCTGGCGCTGCCGGGCGGACAGATCGGATTCTTGATCGTCGTCAACATCCTGGTGTTCTTCCTGGCATTCTTCCTGGATTTCTTCGAACTCGCCTTCATCATCGTGCCGCTTCTGGTGGCGCCAGCGCTGGCCCTGGGCGTCGATCTCATCTGGTTCGGCGTGCTGCTCGGCATCAACATGCAAACGTCATTCATGCATCCGCCGTTCGGGTTTGCGTTGTTTTACCTGAGATCCGTCGCACCGGAGGGCAAGTACATCGACAAGGTGACCGGCCGAGAGATGGATGGCGTGACGACGGGCGAGATCTACTGGGGTGCCGTTCCGTTCGTCATCATTCAGTGCATCATGGTGGCGCTCGTGATTGCCTTCCCCGGCCTGGTGCTGGCCGGTCTCGACAAGGATCCCAAGATCGATCCCTCCAAGGTCAAGATCGAGATTCAGGCTCCATCGCAGGACGACAACCCTCCACCGATCATCTTTGCGCCGCCTCCGGTGCGCAACTGACCAAGCAAAAGGCCCCGCCTGAGGCGGGGCCTTCTTCTTGTGTCCTCGTGGCGGCGCCTAGCGGCCTGCTGCCGACATCGAGAAATTGAAGTTGTCGAAGGTATTCTCGGCAACGCGGAACCACAGGTTCTGATCCATCCGGAACACCCTGAGGCTGTCGAACAGCTTCTTGAAGTTGGCGTTCTTGGCGGAGACTTCCTCGTAGAACCGGTAGGCTTCGTCGAAGCAGGCTTGCAGGACCGGCCTCGGGAACGGCTTCAGGATCGTGCCGGCCCCGACCAGTCGCTTGAGCGCGGCCGGATTGGAGGCATCGTATTTCGGCACCATCCAAGCCGTGACCTGCGCCGCCGCCGTCTCGACCATCTGCTTGTACGGCTTCGGCAAGCCTTCCCACGCCTTGGTGTTGATGTAGAGCGAACCGATCGACGCACCTTCCCACCAACCGGGATAGTAGTAGTACTTGGCGACTTTGTTGAAACCGAGCTTCTCGTCGTCGTGCGGGCCGACCCACTCGCAGGCATCGAGCGTGCCCTTCTCGAGGGCTGGATAGATGTCGCCGCCGGCAATCTGCTGCGGAACGACACCCAGCCGCTGAAGGATGAGGCCAGCGAATCCGCCGACGCGGAACTTGAGGCCCTTCATGTCGTCGACCGTATTGATCTCCTTGCGAAACCAGCCACCCATCTGAGCGCCGGTGCCGCCGAACGGGAGGCTGGTGATGCTGTAGGCCTTGTAAAAGTCGTTGATCAGCCGGTTGCCACCGCCGTGGTACTGCCATGCGAGGTATTGACGCTGATTCATCGTGAACGGCAGGCCGGTCTCGAACACGAAGGACGGATCCTTGCCGAAGTAGTAGTAGGCAGCGGTCTGTCCCATTTCCACGGTGGCGTTCTGCACCGCGTCCGCAACCTGCAGGCCGGGAACGATTTCGCCGGCGGCAAAGGTCCGGATCTGGAATTTATTGTCGGACATTTCGCCGATCACCTTGGCGAACAGTTCCGATCCGCCATAAAGCGTATCCAGCGACTTGGGAAAACTCGACGTCAGACGCCACTTCAGTTCCGGCATACCCTGGGCGATCGCCGGTGCCGCAACAGTACTCGTCGCAACTACACTGGCGGCGCCCACGCCGGCGTTACTGATAAACTTTCTACGCTTCATCTCTTCAATACCTCCCTACGGGACACGGTAATGGTCCCCTTCAGCGGTCGAAGACTGGCATGCAGTCTTCCGTTTGAAAAGCATCAGACCTCGCAGACGAAGAAAGCCCCGTCGATGCGGAACTTTCACCTCGCCGTTCGCCGTTGAGGGTCAGACTTTCCCGCCGCCCTGCATGCGCGCCATGAAGCCATCGAAACCACCTTCCGCGATGCGGGGCCACGGGACCTGCTCGGATCGGTAGGGCTTCGAGATGTCCCCCTGTCATGGGAAGGCAGGCTTCGCAAAAGAAAGACTGCAAGGGTCCAGCAAGAAAACTGCCCCGCCTTGGCGGGGCAGTCACAAACAACTGTTGACGAGCGTTACTTGACGGTCTGGGCGGCCGAGAAAGCGAAGTTTTCGTACGTCAGTTCGGCGACGCGGAACCATAGATACTGTTCGTCACGGAAGGCCTTCCAATGGTCATAGACCTTCTTGAACTTGGCGTTCTTGGCCGAGAAATCGTTGTACATCTCATGTGTCGCCTTCCATGCCGCCGCGAGAACCTCGCGTGGATAAGGACGCAACTGGGCGCCGGCCGCTACCAGCCTGCGCAACGCCTGCGGGTTCTGGCGGTCGTAACGCGCCAGCATCTCGCCATTCACGTCGGCCGCAACCGTTTCAACGGCGAGCTTGTAGCTTGGCGGCAACGCCTCCCAATGCTGCTTGCCGATCAGGATGGAGATCTGCGTGCCGGCCTCCCAGAAGCCGGGATAGTAGTAATATGGCGCGACCTTGTAGAAGCCGAGCTTCTCGTCGTCGTACGGACCCACCCATTCCGCCCCATCGATCGTGCCCTTCTCGAGCGCCGGATAGATGTCGCCTCCGGCGATCTGCTGCGGCACCGCGCCGAGCTTGGCCCAGATCTGCCCGCCGATGCCGGGGATCCGCATCTTCAGGCCCTTGATGTCGTCGAGCGTCTTGATCTCCTTTCGGAACCACCCGCCCATCTGCACGCCGGTGTTGCCGGCCGGGAACGGTACTGCATTGTAGCCGGCCATGAACTCGCGCATCAGCTCCAGGCCACCGCCTTGAAGCATCCAGGCGTTCTGCTGTCGTGCCGTTAGTCCGAAGGGAACACCCGCGTCGAAGCCGAAGGTGAGATCCTTTCCGACGAAGTAGTAACTCGCCGTCTGGCACATTTCGACAGTGCCGTTCTGAACGGCGTCGAGCACCTGCAACGCCGGCACGATCTCGCCCGGCGCGAACACGCGGATCTGGAATTTATTGTCGGTGAGGGCGGCGATTTTCTTGGCGAAGGATTCAGCGCCGCCGAAGAGCGTGTCGAGCGACTTGGGAAAGCTCGACGTCAGACGCCACTTCAACTCCGGCATCGACTGCGCGATCGCCGGCGCCGCCACAGTCGTTGCCGCCGCACCGACGCCGGCTGTTGTCAGGAATTTTCTGCGTTTCATGGATTGCTCCTCCCGTGACCCGGCTTGCTGCCGGCATCGGACGCAGGCTGCCACGCGCCAGACGACAAAAAAAGAGCCCCGCCGGGGCGGGGCTCTCATTTGCTGGTAAACGGTCGTTTACAGCTTGTTGGCCGCCGACTGGCGCGCCATGAAGTTGTCGAAGCCGCCTTCGGCGACGCGCGACCACAACACGGCATCGCGGCGGAAGTTCTTCCAGCCGTCGAAGATTTTCTTGAAGTTCGCCGACTTGGCGTTGGTCTCCGCGTAGACGTCGTTCGACGCGGCGAAGCAGGCTTCGAGGACGGACTGAGGATAGGGCTGGAGCTTCGTACCACCGGCCAGCAGCTCGCGCAGCGCATTCGGGCTCGCGGCATCGTATTTGGTGACCATCCATGTGTTGGTCATCGCGGCAGCAGAGCGTACGATTGCCTGATAGCTCTTCGGCAGCGCATTCCACTTGTCGAGACCGATGAAGAGATGCAGCGTCGCGCTGCCTTCCCACCAACCGGGATAGTAGTAGTAGGGTGCGACCTTGTTGAAGCCGAGCTTTTGGTCGTCGTACGGACCGACCCACTCTGCCGCGTCGAGTGTACCCTTCTCGAGCGCCGGGTAGATGTCGCCGCCGGCGATCTGTTGCGGCACGACGCCGATCTTCGTCATGACCTGTCCGGCGAACCCGCCGATACGCATCTTGACGCCCTTCATGTCTTCGACCGACTTGATCTCCTTGCGGAACCAGCCGCCCATTTGCGCGCCGGTGTTGCCGGCAGCCATGCCGAAGATGTTGTAGTTCTTGTAGAAATCGTTCAGCGCCTGCTCTCCCCCGCCCTGGGTCAGCCAAGCGTTCTGCTGGCGCGTGTTGAGGCCGAAGGGAACCGCAGTGCCGAAGGCAAACGCCGGGTCCTTGCCAAAGTAGTAGTATGAAGCGGTGTGCCCCATCTCGACCGTGCCATTCTGGACAGCGTCGGCGACCTGCAGGCCGGGAACGATTTCACCGGCTGCGAACACGCGGATCTGGAACTTGTTGTCGGTCGCCTCGGCAATGTTCTTCGTCAGCACTTCGGCAGCGCCAAACAAGGTATCGAGTGACTTGGGAAAGCTCGATGTCAAACGCCACTTCAACTCCGGCATCGACTGCGCAATGGCCGGCGCGGCGAGCGTGGCTGAAGCGGCAATCGCAGCGCCACCGACTCCGGCGTTGCGAAGAAATTTACGACGTTGCATGAAACAAGCCTCCCAATATGTCTTCGAGATTCTGGGTGATTCTGCTGTGCGGTCGCTCCGCAGCGGCCGGGGTTATGGCACAGCGCCCCGTACTTGGGAAGGTCGCTAAATCGAGAGGAAGATCAGTGCCGCCGCCCCGATTGCGATGCGATACCAGGCGAAAACCGCAAAGCCGTGCCGGCCGATGAATCGGACGAAAGCCCCGACCACGACGGCCGCCGAAATGAAGGCCGCGGCGAACCCGAGAACGATGACGGCTCCGCCGTCCCAGTTAAGGGTCGACCAGTTCTTGTAGAGATCGTAGACGGTCGCACCGAGCATCGTCGGAATGGCAAGAAAGAACGAAAACTCCGCCGCCGCCGCCCGGTCGACCCGAAAGACGCGCGCACCCATGATCGTCGCGCCGGCGCGCGACACGCCCGGCACCATGGCGAGGGTCTGACACAGGCCGATCAAAAGAGCTGTCTTGAGGTCGACGTCGTCGACCGACTTGATGCGCGGACGCTGGGCAAAGCGTTCGATGACGAGAATGGCGACGCCACCGACGATCAGCGCGACGGCCACGACCGTCGGATTGAAGAGCACTGACTTGATGTACTTGTGGGCAGCGACGCCGACGACGACGGCCGGCATGAAGGCCACGACGATCGTCGCTGCGAATCGCATCGCAGGCTTCTCGCGCCTGAGAACGCCGACCGCGGTATTCCAGAGCTTCTGGCGGTAGAGGAAACACACCGCGAGAATCGCCCCGAATTGTATGACGATCTCGAAGACCTTGCCGGGCGGCCCCTGAAAGTGCAGCAACTCCCCGACAAGAATAATGTGCCCTGTCGACGAGACCGGCAGGAATTCGGTGAGGCCCTCGACGACGCCGATCAGCACCGCCTTCCAGATCAGCGTCAGGTCCATGCCCGTCAATCCTTGAAGCGTTTGGCGCGCGGCCAACCCTTTTCCGGCATACGTCCCGCCTGCGCGCGCTCGCCGCGCCAGAACTTCAGCTCGCCGGCCGGAATCAAGCGGTTGCCCCACGGCAGTCCGTCACCGAGCTTGAAGGCCTGCGCATCGGAGAGCCTGTCGGCCTTCGACTTCTGCAACAGAACGCCGCGTCCACGGCCCATCTCCGGCACCTGCTCCAACGGAAAGACGAGAAGCTTCCTCCCCTCGCTCAGCACGGCGATCGAGTCGGCCCCCTCGGGCAGGATCGAAAAGGCCACCGCCTTTTCCTTGTCGGCAAGGTTGAGCACCTGCTTGCCGTTCTTGGTCTGCGCGACGACATCGTCCTCCGGCACCACGAAGCCACGTCCGGCATCGGAGGCGACCAGGAACTTGCGCGCACCCTTGAACACTTCGAGCTGCACGATGTCCTGTTCATTGCCGAGTTCGACCATCAGCCGGATCGGCTCACCATGGCCGCGCGCGCTCGGTAGGCGGTCGCAGGGCAACGTGTAGAAACGTCCGTTGGTGCCGAACACCAGGATCTTGTCGGTCGACTGGGCGTGGACGGCGAAGCGTGGACCGTCGCCTTCCTTGAACTTGAGGTCGGCCGCCTGCTTGTCGTCGAGATGCCCTTTGGCGGCACGGATCCAGCCTTTGTCCGAGCACACGACAGTGATCGGCTCGCGCTCGACGAAGTCCTCGACCGCATGCTCGATTTCGGCCGGTGCATCGGTGAGCTCGGTGCGACGTCGGCCAAGATCGGTCTTGCCGCCGAACTTGCGCTTCGTCTCCTGGACCTCGGCGGCGATCGCCTGCCACTGCAGCTTCTCGTCCTTGAGCAGCGCCTTCAGCTCCTTGCGCTCGGCGGAGAGCTTCTTGTGCTCGCCCTTGATCTCGAACTCCTCCAGGCGGCGCAACGCGCGCAGGCGCATGTTGAGGATCGCCTCGGCCTGCGTGTCAGTGAGGCCGAAGGCCTTGATCATCTTGGGTTTGGGTTCGTCCTCCTCGCGGATGATCTTGATCAGCCTGTCGAGGTTGAGATAGGCGATCAGGTAGCCTTCGAGGATCTCCAGCCGCCGCTCAATCGCCGCCAGCCGAAAGGTCGAGCGCCGCACCAGGACTTCGCGCCGGTGATCGAGGAAGGCCTGCAACGCCTCGCGCAGATCCATGACGCGGGGCGTGTTGTCCCTGTCGAGGACGTTGAGGTTCAGCGGAAAGCGGATTTCTAGGTCGGTGAGCTTGAAGAGCTGCTCCATCAGGAGCTCGGGCGGAACGTTGCCGGTGCGCGGCTCGAGCACGATGCGGACATCGTCGGCCGATTCGTCGCGTACATCGTCGAGGATCGGCAGCTTCTTGGCGTTGATGATCTCGGCGATACGCTCGATCAGCCGGCCCTTCTGGACCTGGTAGGGGATCTCGGTGACGATGATGCGGTACTGACCGCGCGGCAGCTGTTCCGCCTTCCAGCGCGCGCGCAGGCGAAAGGCGCCGCGACCGGTCTTGTAGGATTCGACGATCGACTCCCGCGGCTCGACCAGCACGCCGCCCGTCGGGAAATCCGGCCCCTTCACCAAGTCGACCAGCGTGTCGATGCGCGCGTTGGGGATCTTGATCAGGTGAAGCAGGGCGTCGCAGAGCTCGCCGGCATTGTGCGGTGGGATCGAGCAAGCCATGCCGACGGCGATGCCGGCGGCCCCGTTGGCCAGAAGGTTGGGAAACCCGCCCGGCAGCACGGCCGGCTCCTCGGTGGAGCCGTCGTAGTTGGGACGGAAATCGACAGCGTTCTCGTCGATGCCGGAGAGCAGCGCCTCCGCCACTTCGGTGAGCCGCGCTTCGGTGTAGCGCATCGCGGCAGGATTATCGCCGTCGATGTTGCCGAAGTTGCCCTGGCCCTCGATCAGTGGATAGCGGGCGGCGAACTCCTGGGCCAAGCGCACCAGCGCGTCGTAGATCGACTGATCGCCGTGCGGGTGATACTGGCCGATCACGTCGCCGACGACGCGGGCGCTCTTTTTGAAGGCGCTGTTGGGATCGAGCCTCAGCTGACGCATGGCGTACAGCAGCCGACGATGTACCGGCTTCAAGCCGTCGCGCACGTCGGGCAGCGAGCGCGCCATGATGGTCGACAGCGCATAGGACAGGTAGCGCTCCTGGAGCGCCTGTCCGAATTGCACCGGCTTGACCGCAGCGAGCGGGACGACGTTGTTGCGTTTTGCCATCGACGGAACTGATGAGGGGACCGACCGCGATTCGAGCCGCGGCCATTGTTAATTCAGCGCTGGAGCGTTTCCATAAATCTCGCCCGCGCGGGAGGCAAGGGCTTGTTGTGTGGCCAAAAGACGTGCCGTTCGAGGAAATAGCCCGTCAAATCGAGGCCTTGCCGCAATTGTTCGTCATCGGATGGTAACCTGCCGGTGGACAGAAACGCCGGCAGGGGCAACAGCTTCTCCTTGTAGGGCCCGGCCGCCGGCCGCGACACGGCCCGGCCGGTCCTGGGCGAGACGTAGGCCAGATCCTCCGTGGTGCCGGTTGCCGCGCATTTCTCCAGGTCGAGCCCGAAGCCCAATTCCTGCAGCAGGCCCAACTCGAGCCGGACGTAGATCACCGGCCAACCGGGATGGCCGAGCGACCCCAGGAAGGCCCGGAAGCCGTCGAACATCGCGGGATGCGGTTCGCGCTCGGGCAACGCGGCGTCGGCCACGGCGCAGGCCGCGGAAAGACCGGCCAATTCGACTGCATCGTCGAGCGCGCGCGCGGCATGCGGTTCGCGCAGTTCGCCGGTGTAGTTGCCGAGCTGGTCGGACAGGCGGGCGCGCCAACCGACCTCAACGACATTGCCCGATTGCCAGACCGGACTGGCGCGCCGCGATCCCCCCCCCGGCACGAAGCCCGCGTGACGGCCATGCGCCCGGGTCAGAAGCGATACGATGAGACCGCTTTCACCATGGGGCCGTGCCGACAGCACGATGCCTTCATCGCTCCAGTCCATGCCTCGGGTATGCCCGCGCTAGGGCTCGTAGTCGAGCCCGATGGCGCGGTAGTGCGCGGGATCGTCGGCCCAGCGTTCGCTCACCTTGACGTGCAGGAACAGGTGGACGGGTCGCTCGAGCATCTCGGCCAGTTCGTGCCGCGCCCGGGCGCCGATCTGCTTGATGCGGGCGCCGCCCTTGCCGAGGAAGATCGCGCGCTGACCGTCGCGCTGAACATGGATCGTCTGCTCGATACGCACGCTGCCGTCGGGGCGGTCTTCCCACTTTTCCGTCTCGACCGCCGCTTCGTAAGGCAGTTCCTGGTGAAGCTGCAGAAAGACCTGTTCGCGCGTGACCTCGGCCGCCAGCAGGCGCAGCGGCAGATCGGCGGCCTGGTCCTCGGGATAGAGAAACGGCCCGGGCGGCAGCGCCGCCGCCAGCGTCGCCAGGACGTCGGCGACGCCATCGTGCTTGAGCGCGCTCACCATGAACGTGCGCTCGAACGGCAGCAGGGCATTCAATTCGGAGGTGAGTGCGAGCAGATTCTCACGCGGCACGACATCGATCTTGTTGAGAATCAGGAAGCGCGGCGCCCGCGATTCCTTTAAGCGCTCGACGATGGCGCGCGTTTCCTGACCGACGCCACGCTCTGCATCGACCACGAGCGCCACCACGTCGGCATCATCCGCGCCGCGCCAGGCGGCAGCGACCATGGCGCGCTCCAGGCGGCGCTTGGCGATCCGGAAAATGCCCGGCGTGTCGACCAGGATGACCTGCGCGCGTGCACCGTCGGCAAGATCGACCATGGCGATGCCGATCACGCGCATGCGCGTGGTCTGCACCTTGGGCGACACGATGCTCACCTTCGACCCGACCATGGCATTGACAAGGGTCGATTTGCCGGCGTTGGGCGCACCGACGATGGCGACAAATCCGGCGCGTGTATTCGGCGGCGTCATTTGCTCAACCGTTCGAGAAGGGCGATCGCGGCCAGGCGCTCGGCCTCGCGCTTGCTGCCGCCGCGCGCCTGCGCCGGCTCATGTCCCTTGATGGCAACGTCGACGACGAACAGCGGTGCGTGCGGCGGTCCCTCGCGGCCGACTTCACGATAGGCCGGCAGCGGCAAACGCCTCGCCTGCGCCCATTCCTGCAGCGCGGTCTTGGGGTCGCGGGGCGCGGCGGCCTGATTGGTGAGCCGATCACCCCAAAGCCGCTCCACGCAGGCGGCCGACACGGCAAACCCGGCATCGAGGAAAACGGCACCGAGCAGCGCCTCCAAGGCATCGGCGAGAATGGTCGGCCTCACCGCCTCCCCCTGCCCGCGCTCGGAGTCGCCCAACCGGATGTCGCCGCCGAGCCCGATCGTTGTTGCGATCTCCACCAGCGTCTCGGCGCGCACCAATGCCGCGTGGCGTCGCGCCAGCTCGCCCTCATGCTCCTGCGGAAACCGGCGTAGCAGAAGGTCGGCCACGGCAAGTGACAGCACGCGGTCGCCCAGGAACTCCAGCCGTTCGTTGCCGTGGGGAAAGGCTGCCTTCAGATCGGACCGGCGATCGAGCGCACCGCGATGGGTGAGGGCCTCGGCCGCCAGCTCGGCGCGCCCGAAAGTGTGGCCGATCTTGCCGGCCAAGGCTTCGAGATCGACGTCGGTCGCGTTCAGTGGATCGCCATGAAGAAGCGGTTGAAGCGAATGGCCTGCGGCCATTTCCAGGGCTCCAGCCACCCGGCGACGGCCGGGTCGTGCGAAAAGAAGATGAACTCGGCACGACCGACGAGATTCTCGGAGGGAACGTACCAGCCAAGCTGGTCGCGATCGCGGGTGGATCCGGAGAAGTCGCGCAACATCAGCCGGGTCCGGCTGTCGAGCGAATCGTCGCGATTGTCGCCCATGACGAAATAGCTTCCAGCGGGAACGAGGAATTCCGGCGTGTTGTCGGTCGGGCCGCTGTCGTTGTATTCGAGCACCGTGTAGCGTCGGCCGTTGGGCAGTTGCTCGCTGTAGAGCGTCCCCTTCTGGTAATGACCGTTGGTGCCCCTGACATAGTCGCCGATGCGAAGACGCGGTACCGCCGTGCCGTTGATCTGGAGCACGCCGTTCGTCATCTGAATGCGGTCGCCCGGCATACCGACGATACGCTTGATGTAGTCGGTGCGGTTCGCACCTTGTCCCTGGTCGCCGGGATACTTGAACACGGCGACGTCGCCGCGCTCCGGCGGACTGCCGAAGATGCGGCCCGGGAACAAGCCCATCGAGAACGGAAACGAGTGCTTGCTGTAGCCATAGGAGTACTTCGAGACGAACAGATAGTCGCCGACCAACAGGGTCGGGATCATCGATCCGCTCGGGATGTTGAACGGCTCGATGGCGAAGGTCCGGACAACCAACGCGATCAAGACGGCATAGACCACCGTGCGGATGGTTTCACCCCAGCCGCCAGCCTTGTCCTGTCCACGTTTCCGCCGCTCAGCCACGTCCGTCATCGCCGTTCCAGTTCAAACGAGCCGCGCCTATAGCAGGGCCCGGAGCGCCTGTCTCCCGCCCCGGCCGCGGCATGGGAGCGTTGCAAAGGGTTGGACCCGGATGGCGGATCATGGTCGGGCCACAGCCGAAATGATCACGATCGCCTGTGCCAGGGGAAATTCGTCGGTCAGGGTGAGGTCGATCTGCGGCGACATGCCGGCCGGCATGATTTCCTCCAACCGGACCAGCGCGCCGCCGGTCAACGCCATCGTCGGTTTGCCACCGCGCTGATTGACGACGCCCATGTCGCGCCAGAAGACGCCGCGCCGGAGCCCGGTGCCCAACGCCTTGGAACAGGCCTCCTTGGCCGCAAACCGCTTGGCGTAGCTGGCCACCCGGGTGGCTCGGCCTTCCGACCGGGATTGTTCGACCTCTGTGAAGATTCGCTGCACGAACCGGTCGCCGAAACGCTCCAGCGACTTCTCGATCCGCCTGATATCCACGAGATCGTTGCCGATGCCGATGATCACGCGGCCGTTCCCGGCACCCGGGCCGCATCCATGATGCGGCGCATTTCGCGGATCGCGGTCTCGATGCCGACGAAAATCGCCTCGCCGATCAGGAAGTGGCCGATGTTGAGCTCACGCACTTCGGGAATCGCGGCAACCGGCCCGACATCGCCGTAGCTCAGCCCGTGGCCGGCGTGACACTCCAGTCCAAGCCGTGCGCAGAGCGCCGCCGCCTTCTGCAGCCGCGCCAGCTCCGCCCGCTGGGGTTCGCCGTCGAGTTCGCAGTAGCGGCCGGTATGCAACTCCACGACCGGCGCACCCAGCGCCACAGCGGCTTCGAGCTGGCGGGGATCGGCCTCGATGAACAGCGACACGCGAATACCGGCGTCGCGCAATCTGGCCACCATCGGCTTCAGGTGATTGTGCTGGCCGGCCGCATCGAGCCCTCCCTCGGTCGTCCGCTCCTCGCGTTTCTCGGGCACGATGCAGGCGGCGTGCGGGCGATGGCGCAAGGCGATGTCGATCATCTCCACCGTGGCCGCCATCTCGAAATTGAGCGGCACCTTGAGCTCGCGCATCAGTCCTTCGATGTCGTCGTCGACGATGTGTCGGCGGTCTTCGCGCAGATGCGCGGTGATGCCATCGGCGCCGGCAGCTTCGGCGAGGCGCGCCGCCCGCAGCGGATCGGGTAGATGGCCGCCACGCGCATTGCGGACCGTCGCCACGTGATCGATGTTCACTCCAAGACGCAAGCGGGACGGCGCGGGCATACGCTACTTTCGCAAGAAGATGGGGCGGGAATACGTCAATTGCGGGCGCGCTCGACGGCATTGATGGCTGGCGTCGCACGAAGCGCTGCGGTGATGTCGGCAAGATGCTTCACATCGGCGACCTCGACGTCGATCACCATGTCGAAGAAATCCATGGAGCGGTTGACGATGCGCAGATTCGAAATGTTGCCTTCGTGGCGGGCGATTACCGTCGACGGGCTCGACAGGCTGCCCGGCTGGTTGGCAACCGTGATCTTGAGCCGGCCGGTATAGGCGGTGGCGGCGCCGTCGCCGACCGAATCCCACCCGACGTCGATCCAGCGCTCCGGCGCCTCGGAGAAGCTCTCAAGCGTGGCGCAATCGATCGTATGGATGGTCACGCCCTTGCCGGTCGTGATGATGCCGACGATGCGATCTCCCGGCAGCGGGTGGCAGCAGCGGGCAAAATGAACCGCCATGCCGGGAATCAGGCCGCGGATCGCGATCTGGCCGGCCTCGCCTTTGGCCCGCCCAGCTTCGGCCGCCTTCGCGGACTTGTTGCGCGCCCGAGAGATCGGCACGACGTCGGCGCCGCCGCCTCTCGAGCCTGGTCGCGGCTGCTTCAGTCCCGGGTAGACGGCGGTCAGCACCTCGCGCGCGCCTACCAGGCCCGCACCGACGGCGGCGACCAGGTCGTCGGTAGTCGTCTGCTTGAAGTTGGCGCGCACGCCGTCGAGGCCCTTTTCGGTGGCCTCGTAGCCTTCCTCGTGGAACGTCTTGTCGAGCAGGGACTTGCCGAGCTGGATGTACTGCTCGCGCTGACGCGTGCGGATGAAGCGCCGGATGGCGGCTTTGGCCTTGCCGGTGACCACGAAGCGTTCCCACGTCGGCGACGGCGTCTGGGCCTTCGACGTGACGATGTCGACTTGGTCGCCGTTGGAGAGCTGCGTACGCAGCGGCAGCATGCGGCCGTTGATCTTGGCGCCGACACAGGTGTCGCCGACCTGGCTGTGGACCGCGTAGGCGAAGTCGATCGGCGTCGCACCGCGCGGCAGGGCGATCAGCTTGCCCTTGGGCGTGAAGCAGAAGACCTGATCCTGGAACATCTCGAGTTTGGTGTGCTCGAGGAACTCCTCGGCGTTGGGCGCCTTGTCGAGGATGTCGATCAGGCTGCGCAGCCAGGCGTATTGCGGCGCATCGGTCGACGGCCCACCCTGCTTGTAGATCCAGTGGGCGGCGACGCCGCGCTCGGCCTGGTCCTGCATCTCCGCCGTGCGGATCTGGATTTCGATGCGCTGCCCGAGCGGCCCGATCACGCCAGTGTGCAGCGAACGATAGCCGTTGGGCTTCGGAACCGAGATGTAGTCCTTGAAACGCTGCGGCAGCACCTGGTAACGGCCGTGGAGCAGGCCGAGCGCCTGATAGCACTGCGCGATGTCGTCGACGATGATGCGAAAGGCCATGATGTCGGCAAGTTGCTCGAACGACACGTTCTTCGTCTGCATCTTGCGCCAGATCGAATAGGGCGTCTTCTCCCGGCCCTTAATCTGCGCCTCGAGCCCACCATCCTTCAGGGTCTCGATCAGCTCGGCGTCGATCTGCGGCACCAGCCGCTCGCCCCGCTCGCGCAGGTAACCAAGGCGCGCCTCCACCGAAGCCCGTCCATCCGGATTCAGTTCCGCGAAGGCCAGTTCCTCGAGTTCGCGCTTGACCTTTTCCATGCCGATGCGCGAGGCGAGCGGCGCATAGAGGTCCATGGTCTCGCGGGCGATGCGCTTGCGTCGCGCCGGCTCCTTGATGTGATGGAGCGTCCGCATGTTGTGCAGACGGTCGGCGAGCTTCACCAGCAGCACGCGGATGTCCGACGACATCGCCAACACCAGCTTGCGCAGATTCTCGGCTTCCTTGGTGCTCTCGGACTGGATCTCCAGCCGGCTGAGCTTGGTCACGCCATCGACCAGGCGGGCGATGTTCTCGCCGAACAGGCCGGCGATCTCGTCGCGCGTGGCGTCGGTGTCCTCCAGCGTGTCGTGCAGCAGGCCGGTGACGATCGAGGCCGTATCCAGCCGCATCTCAGCCAGGATACCGGCCACCTCGACGGGATGAGAGAAATACGGGTCGCCGGAGGCACGGAGCTGGTTGCCGTGCCGCTTCAGCCCATAGACGTAGGCGCGATTCAGCGCATCCTCGTCCGCTTCCGGATCGTAGGACTGCACGCGCTCAACGAGTTCGAACTGACGAATCATCGCAATCACACACTATATGGTGTCGATTGCATCTACTCCACGAAGATTGCACGAATGGCAGGGCTGAGCCCTGCTAGGCCTCGCGACGGAGCCCTATTCCGTGACGTCGTCTTCCTCGGCCATCGGCAGAGCCTTCGGCTGGGCCGCTTCGGCGCCACCCTGGGCCAGGGCGGCCGCCAGCTCCTGCTCGAGCTCGGCCATCTCGTTGACCTCTTCGGGCTTGTCGATGTCGGCATGCTTCTGCATGCCGGAGATCAGCGAATCCTTGAGCACGGCCTGGTCAAGCTTGGTTTCGGCGATTTCGCGCAGGGCCACGACCGGGTTCTTGTCGCGGTCGCGGTCCAGAGTGATCTGGGCGCCCGCCGAGATGTCGCGCGCCCGCTGGGCGGCAAACATGACGAGTTCGAAACGGTTGGGGACCTGCACGATGCAGTCTTCGACGGTGACGCGCGCCATGGCGACCTCTGATTTCCCAGGAGCGGCGGGTTATACGCGCCCCCCATCAAAAGGCAAGGGGGCCAAAACGCAAGCCGGCCGCGCTACAGACGCTCCGTCGGCTGATCGGCCGACAAGGCCGCCAAAAGGGCCCGTATCGGCACACCGGTCACGGGATGACGCCACTGGGGCGCAAGATCGGCCAGGGGCCTCAGGACGAAAGCGCGCTCGGCCAGCCGCGGGTGCGGCAGGGTCGCCCGGCCGGGGCCGCCAAGGGCTATTTCCCCACGAAAATCGAGTAAATCCAGATCGATCACCCGGGCTGCATTGGCCACCGTCCGGACCCGCCCAAAGGCCTGCTCGACCTCGTGGAGGGCGGCCAGCAGCTTGTCAGGCGACAAGTCGGTGCCTACGTCGATGACGGCATTCTGATACCAAGGCTGGTCGGACGCGGGCACCGGCGCGGTTCGATACCAAGGCGACACTCGCAGGATCTGCGCGCCTCGCCCCGCCAAATCTCCGAAGGCGGCCTCCAGTGTCTCGCGGGGCGATCCATATGTTGGGTGGGCCAAATTTGCCCCGGCACCTATGAAAATTGATCGTCTCCCGGCATTTTCCACCAGCAATAACCTCCAACCCCTTGTGATCTATGAGATAATGGCCTAAACTTAATACGCGGTCGGAGAGGTGTGGGTTACGTTGCTCCCGCCGCTACATAAATTTTTCGCTCCCTCTGCGCATATTCTTCTAAAAAGGATAACCGCCATGAAAGGCAATTTTTACGACAACGAGCGCGTCGCGCTCTTCATCGATGGCGCCAACCTCTACTCTGCCGCACGGGCCCTCGGCTTCGACATCGATTATCGCCGTCTGCTGAAGGTGTTTCGCGAGAAGGGCCGGCTGGTCCGCGCCTACTACTACACGGCCCTGGTCGAAGATCAGGAATACTCGCCGATCCGTCCGCTGATCGATTGGCTGGACTACAACGGCTACACCATGGTCACCAAGCCGACCAAGGAATTCACCGATGCCATGGGCCGCCGCAAGATCAAGGGCAACATGGATATCGAACTCGCCATCGACGTCCTCGAGATGGCCGAGCATCTCGACCACGTGATCCTGTTCTCCGGCGACGGCGACTTCCGCCGGCTGGTCGAGGCCGTGCAGCGCCGCGGCCTACGAGTCTCCGTGGTCAGCACCATCAAATCCGCGCCACCGATGGTGGCGGAT
>MEMN01000071.1:27616-28392 GCA_001767945.1 Alphaproteobacteria bacterium RIFCSPHIGHO2_12_FULL_66_14
ACGATGCCCCGTCCGAAGCGCTGATGCGGTCGGCCTAGCCTGCGCGGACCTGTGGCCGCGCCACGTTTCGAGGAGCCGCCGCTCGACTGTCCGCGCTGCCCCAGGCTCGTCGCATTCCTCGACGAGCTTCGCACGCTCCATCCTGACTGGAAGAACGCGCCCGTCCGCTCGTTCGGCGAGCTGGACTCGCGTCTGCTGATCGTCGGCCTCGCGCCCGGCATGCGCGGCGCCAACCGAACCGGCCGGCCCTTCACCGGCGACTATGCCGGCGACCTGCTCTACGCCACCCTGCTGAAGTTCGGCTTCGCCACCGGCACCTACGGCGCGGATCCCGCCGACGGGCTGCGCCTGATCGACTGCCGCATCGCCAATGCCGTGCGCTGCCTGCCGCCGGAGAACAAGCCTCTGCCGGTCGAATTCACCGCCTGCCGGCCGTTCATCCAGTCGGAGATCGCGGCGATGACGAAGACCCGGGTCGTCCTGGCCCTCGGCAAAGGCGCGCACGACCAGATCCTGCGCGCACTCGCCGTGCGCCCGGCCGGCGCCTACCCCTTCATCCACGGCCGGCTGCACACGCTGCCGAACGGGCTGCTGCTCGCCGACAGCTATCACTGCTCGCGCTACAACACGAACACCGGCCGGCTCACCACCGCGATGTTCCACGACGTCTTCGCCGCCGTCCGGCAGGTTCTGCCACCGATCTAGACGCTCTCCGCGGCGGGCCCAACTTTGCGATCTTGGCCCAACTCGACGACAAGAAATAAGGCTCTCCGCAC
>MEMN01000072.1:0-906 GCA_001767945.1 Alphaproteobacteria bacterium RIFCSPHIGHO2_12_FULL_66_14
CCGTCGACGGCGTCACTGCGCGCCGCGAAGCAACGGTCGACGGATTCGGTCCGGACATTCACGGCGCACTGATCGACGAGCTTGGCCGCATTGCACGGGGACAGGCGGCGGACTAGTTTGCGCCGCCATGGAAAATCCCTACGCCCCGACACATCCCGAGATCCGCGACGCCGTCCGCCAGCTCTGCCTCAAGTTCGACGGTGCCTACTGGCGCGAACTCGATCGTGACCGCGCCTATCCCACGGCATTCGTGAAGGCGTTGACGGAGGCTGGCTGGCTCGGGATCCTCATTCCCGAGGAATACGGCGGTTCGGGGCTTGGCATCTCGGCGGCCAGCGCGGTGCTCGAGGAGATCCACCGCGCCGGCTGCAACGCCGCGGCGTGTCACGCCCAGATGTACATCATGGGCACGGTCCTCCGGCACGGCAGCAAGGAGCAGAAAGAGCGCTACCTGCCCAAGATCGCCACCGGCGAACTGCGATTGCAGGCATTCGGCGTCACCGAGCCGACGAGCGGTACCGATACTTTGAGTCTCCGCACCACGGCTGTGAAGAAGAACAACAGCACCTACGTCGTGAACGGCCAGAAGGGGTGGACCAGCCGCGCCGAGCACTCAGACCTGATGCTGCTTCTGGCGCGCACCACCCCGCGCGACCAGTCGGCCAAGCGGACGGAAGGTCTCTCGGTGTTCCTGGTCGACATGCGCGCAGCACTCGGCAAGGGGCTCACCATCCGGCCGATCCGCACGATGATGAACCACAACAGCACTGAAGTGTTCTTCGACAACATGGAAGTGCCGGCGGAGAGCTTGATCGGCGAGGAAGGGCAAGGTTTTCGCTACATCCTGAGCGGCATGAACGCCGAGCGTGTGCTGATCGCTTCGGAGTGCATCGGCGACGGACGTTG
>MEMN01000072.1:993-1486 GCA_001767945.1 Alphaproteobacteria bacterium RIFCSPHIGHO2_12_FULL_66_14
GGCGGCTGAGATGTGCGTGCAGACACATGGCGGCTTCGGCTTCGCCGAGGAGTACGACATCGAGCGCAAGTTCCGCGAAGCACGGCTCTACACGGTCGCGCCGATCTCGACCAACATGATCCTGAATTTCGTCGCCGAACACGTGCTCGGCCTGCCGCGATCGTACTGAGCGCTCAATTGAAGAGGTAATCCTGCAACGCCGCGATCAATGCCATGATCGCGGCGTGGCCGGCCATGAGCAGGAAAGCCGTCCAGATCGCGGTCACGATCGTGAGCAGCCAGCCGAGCATGGCCATCACACCGTCGTCCTCGATGAGAGCGAGACAGAAGAGCAGGATGGCGTAGGACGGGAACAGGTTGTCGAAAGGAATCGGCAGCGCCAGCACCAGGATGTTGAGCGACCAGGCCGTCAGAAGCAATCGCCGCGGTGTGGCTGTCACCCACCATTCGTGACGCACATGGACGGTGTCTTCGAGCCATCGAATGTAGCGGC
>MEMN01000072.1:1541-4314 GCA_001767945.1 Alphaproteobacteria bacterium RIFCSPHIGHO2_12_FULL_66_14
GATGGCTGGCAATGACGGCACGGGCCGGCCGGCGAAGAACTGGGCCAGCAGGAACAACATCGGCACGCCGGTTATCGTCGACAGCCAGGGAATCCCGGTCGGAATGATGTTGGGGACGTTGAGCGCCATGATGGCGAAGGCGTAGGAGCGGCCCTGCAGGCCGGTCAGGAACTCATCGAGCGTCAGGACGGAGTCACGCGCGCCGACGAACATCCGATCGAGCGCGTCGTAGAGCCCGAAATTGTCCTTCATCCCCCCGACCGTGCCAGCAGGCGCTGGGCCAGCACGAGATGCGGCCGGTCGAGCATCTTGCCGTCGAGGGTGAGGACGCCGGATCCCGGGTTGTTCTCGAAGGTCGCGACGACGCGCTTGGCCCAGTCGATCTCCTGGGCGCTCGGCGTGAAGACCTCGTGGATGACGGCGACCTGGTCGGGATGGATGGCGATCTTGCCGCCATATCCCATACGGCGCGCGTCGCGTGCCTCGGCCCGCAGGCCGTCGATGTTCTTGATGTCGGGATAGACCGTGTCGTAGGCGGTGACGCCGGCCGCCACCGACGCCATCAGGTTGATGGTACGGGCAAGCTTGAAGGTGTCGTCGTAGACGCCGAGTGCCGGGCCCTTGGCGAGCGCGCCGAGGTCGGCCATCAGATCCTCGCCGCCCCAGGAATGGCCCATCAGGCGGGCATGCTTGGCGGGCGCGGCCGTGAGCGCCAGAACGGCGGCGGCGCTTTCGGTGGCGATGGTCAGGATCCGGGTCGTTCCCGGGGCGATGCCTTCGCGCGCTTCCAGCGCGTCGAGGTAGTTCGCCAAGAGGTCGAGGTTGGCCTGTCCGACACATTTCGGAAAGACGATGCCGTCGGGCTTGCCTTGCATGACGACAGCGAGATCGCCCAGCGTCAGACCCGTATCGAAGGCGTTGACGCGGACATAGAGCTTGGGACCGGCGCGGTTGGCGTCGCGCAGGTAAGCAAGCGCCATGTCGCGCGCCAGCGCCTTGCGGTCGGTGGCGACCGAGTCTTCGAGATCGAGGATCAGGCCATCGGGGCCGGACGTCGGACCCTTGGCGAGCTTGCGCTCGGAATCGGCGGGAACGAACAGGAACGAACGCATGCTTGGGATCCTCAGGCCTTTGGCTTCTTGTGCATGAGCGCCTGGCGCGTGCACTCGGCCACGATCTCGCCGCTCTGGTTAATAGCGGCATGGGAAAATTCGACGATGCCGGCATTGGGTCGCGACTTGCTCTCGCGCAGGCTCAGGACCTTGGTGCGGACCCGCAACGTGTCGCCGTGGAAGACCGGCTTGGGAAAGCGCACGTCGGTCATGCCGAGGTTGGCGACGGTCGTTCCGAGGGTCGTGTCGTTGACGGTGATGCCGATCATCAGGCCTAGGGTGAACAGGCTGTTGACGATCCGCTGGCCGAACTCGGTCTTGGAGGCGAATTCCTCGTCAATGTGCAGAGGCTGCACGTTCATGGTGAGGGAGCTGTACAGGACGTTGTCCATTTCCGTGACGGTACGAGTCCAGGGATGCTCGAACACCCGGCCCACAGTGAACTCTTCGAAATACAGCCCAGCCATCTTCCTCCCCTGAATTCCTCCACCCGAAAGTCCGGCTTTCTAGCATGGATGGACGCTGGCCGGCTCATCATCGTATCAATGGCACCACAGGACGAAACATCGACGTTTGGGAGCGGAACCGACATGCGCGCAATGCTGAGCGAGACTCCGGGTGGACCGGAGAGCCTGAAGCTGGTGGAACTGCCGTCCACGCCGCTGGGCAAGGGGCAGGTGCGTGTCGCGGTGCAGGCGGCAGGGGTCAACTTCCCCGATACGCTGATCATCCAGGACAAGTACCAGTTCAAGCCGCCGCGGCCGTTCGCGCCCGGCCACGAGATCGCGGGCGACGTCACCGAGGTCGGTGAAGGCGTCGAAGGCTACAAGCTCGGCGACCGGGTGATCGGCATGGTCGGTCATGGTGGCTACGCCACCGAGGCGGTCGTCGATATGGGCAGCCTGCTGCCGATGCCGAAGAACATGAGCTACGACGACGGCGCCGCCTTCACCATGACCTACGGCACCTCGTATTACGCGCTGAAGCAGCGCAGCAGCTACAAGGCGGGCGAGACCTTGCTGGTGACCGGTGCCTCCGGCGGCGTCGGCCTCACCGCCGTCGAACTGGGCGCTCTGATGGGGCTGAAGGTGATCGCCGCCGTCGGCTCCGATGAGAAGATGGAAATCTGCAGGAAGTACGGCGCCACGATGTTCGTGAACTACACGAAGGACAAGATGCGCGACAAGGTCAAGGAACTCACCGGCGGCAACGGCGCGGACATCATCTACGACGCCGTCGGCGGCGATGCCTTCGACGAGTCGGTCCGTTGCATCGCCTGGTATGGCCGCTTGCTGGTCGTGGGCTTCGCAGCGGGCCGCATTCCATCGCTGCCGGCCAACCTGGCGCTGCTGAAGAGCTGCGACGTGCGCGGCGTGTTCTATGGCGCCTGGCGGGGACGCGAACCCGAGGAGGCACGGAAGAATTTCGACGAACTACTGGCTTGGTATGCCGAGGGTAAGCTGAAGCCGCACATCTCGATGCGCTTCCCGCTGGAGAAGAGCGCCGAGGCGATGAACGCTCTCCTGTCGCGCAAGGCGACGGGCAAGGTCGTGCTGACGGTCGCCTGAGGAGGATGCGATGGGCCGCCTGACCGGCAGGATCGCGATCGTCACGGGAGCCGCCTCGGGCATCGGAGCGGCGTCGGCCAAGCTCTTTGCCGA
>MEMN01000072.1:4330-7736 GCA_001767945.1 Alphaproteobacteria bacterium RIFCSPHIGHO2_12_FULL_66_14
GGAAATCGGGACGGTTCATGCTGGCAACGCAGCGATTGCCCCGTTCGCCGCGGATATCGCGGGCGACGACGCACCAAAGAACATCGTTGCAGAAGCGCTCGCCAAGTTCGGTGCGCTCGACATCCTGTTCAACAACGCGGGCGTCAGCGGCCGCGCGTTCGTCGAGGACATGACCGACGAGCACTGGGACCGCGTCAACGGCGTCAACCTGCGGGCGATGTTCCGGCTTTGCCGTGAGGCCATCCCGGCGCTGAAGGTCCGGGCCAGGGAGAAGGGCCGGGCGCGCATCGTCAACACTGCCTCGGTGATGGCGTTCGACACCGATTTCGGCCTGGCGGCCTACTGCGCCTCCAAGGCTGGCGTCGGCGGACTCACGCGTACGCTGGCGCTGGAACTCGGCAAGTTCAACATCACCGCCAACTATGTCTGCCCCGGCGCGATCTACAGTGGCATGACACGCACCAACTTCGACAACCCCGAGATTCGCACGGTGTGGGAGAAGAAGGCGGCACTCCGCCGGTTGGGGCAACCCATCGACATTGCGCGCGGCGCGCTTCTGCTGGCCTCAGACGAAGCCGACTTCATCACCGGCCACGAACTCGTGGTCGATGGCGGCCTGACCCTTCGCACCTAGGCGGACCCGAGAGTGACATCCAGATGAGCAACATCCACTCCTTCGCCGCCGACTACAGCGAGGCCCGCGACAAGTTCCTGGCGGCGGCGCGACTGTCCGGCGCCCGGACCCATCGCTACGACAACCCGGCCAAGGGACCGAGAGGAGAGTCTCTGTCGACCGACGTCGCGCGGCTGGGCCCCGACGATGCGTCGCGGGTCGTCGTGACGATTTCCAGCACGCACGGCGTGGAGGGTTACTGCGGCTCCGGCTTTCAGGTCGATTGGCTGGCAACTGTGGGCGCGGCCGGGCTGCCGGCCGACACCGCGGCAGTCTTCATCCATGCGATCAATCCCTATGGCTTTGCTTGGACTCGGCGGGTCACTGAGGAGGGCAACGACCTCAATCGCAACTACGTCGATCATGCCAAACCCTATCCCGTAAACGAGGGCTATCTGGAGATCGCTGATTTCCTCGTGCCGTCGGACCTGAGCGAGGCCGGGGCGAAGGCGGCCGATGCCGGGCTTGCGGCCTATCGCAAGAAGGTGGGCGATATCGCGTTCTTCCGCGCCGTGTCCGCCGGCCAGTACAGCCATCCCGACGGCATGTTCTTTGGCGGCGGCGGACCATCGTGGTCCAATCGCACCTTGCATGCTATCACCGACAAGTTTCTCAAGGGCCGAGGCGATGTCGCGGTCATCGACTTTCATACCGGCCTCGGTCCCTACGGCTACGGCGAACCGATCACCCACTACGACATCAACACGCCGGCGTCGCGCCGTGTGCGGGCCTTCTGGGGCGAATCGGTGACGGAATCCAAGCGCGGCCAGACGGCTTCGCAAGCGCGCGACGGGCTGGGCCACTATGGCCTCAATCGCGTCCTCCTGGAGCCCGAGACGAAGCTCACCATGTGTACCCTGGAATTCGGAACCTTCGACCGCGAAAGCGGCCAGAAGGCCTTTCGAGCCGATCATTGGCTGCACAAGCACGGCGACCCGTTGGGCAAGGAAGCGGGTCCGATACGGGCGGCCATGCGCCGGCAGTTCTACCCCGACACCGACGACTGGAAGGAGGCGGTCCTGTTCCGCGGCCACCAGATCACCCGGCAGGCGATCGCCGGCATCCAGCGCAAGGCCAATTGAGGCGACTGGGGACAATCGCCCTTGAAAAGCCATTCGCGCCGCAACCGATCCTGCTAAAACCTTCCGCATGCGTGCGCTGATAGCGTTGGTCGCCTTTACGGGCGTAGCCGCGCTCAATCTTCTGTGGTGGTGGTGGCCCAACAGGCCGGTGGAGATCGCCGGCTGGACGGCGGAGCCGCTGCAAAGCGTGTCGTTTGCGCCCTATCGCCCGGGGCAGAGCCCACTTACCCGGACCTTTCCGACACCGGACCAGATCGAAGAGGACCTGCGCCGGATCCAGGGCAAGGTGCGGGCGGTGCGGACCTATTCGGCCGGCGAGAATCTCGAAACCGTGCCGCAACGCGCCGGCAAGTACGGCCTGAAGGTCTGGCACGGCGCCTGGCTGAACGACAACGAGAAGGAAAACCTCGAGCAGATCAACCTGCTGATCGATCACGCCAACAAGTACAAGGACACGGTCGAGCGTGTGATCGTCGGCAACGAGGTGCTGCTGCGCAAGGATCTGACGGCAAACGAGCTGCGCCGCTACATCCGCCAGGTGAAGCAGCGCGTGTCCCAGCCCGTCACCTATGCCGACGTCTGGGAATTCTGGATGCGCAACCCGTCGCTCGCCGACGAGGTCGACTTCATCACGATCCACATTCTGCCGTACTGGGAGGACGAACCGGTCGGCGTCGATCGCCGCGAGCCGGACGGCAGGCTGAGCATCGAGAAGCACCTCGTCGACATCTACAGGAAGGTGCAGGCGCGCTTCCCGGGCAAGAAGATCGTGATCGGCGAGACCGGCTGGCCGAGCGACGGCCGCATGCGTTCGGATGCACGGCCGGGCCGGGTCGAGCAGGTCCGGTATTTTTCGATCTTCCGCTCCGCGGCCGAGCGCGAAAAATTCGACTACAACGTCATCGAGGCCTTCGATCAGTATTGGAAGGCGCGCCAGGAGGGCACGGTCGGGGCGGCATGGGGCCTGCTCGATGCCCAGCGCCGCGACAAGTTCGAACTCGGCAAGCCCGTGGTGGCCGAGCCGCACTGGCAAATACTCTTCGCCCTCTCGACGATTGCGACCGGCTTGCTCCTCCTTGCATTTATCGGCTGGCGCCGGCAAGCGCACTGGAAGGCAATCGCCATTTTTGCTTTTTTTGCCCAGGCTGTAGCCACTTGCTACGTGCAGGCGACCTGGATCGACGTTTCGCGCAGCTTCTATTTCGAGCGCCTGGCGGGCGTGGCGTTCTGGGCAGTACTGCTTGCCCTGTTCAGCTATGCCTTGCTGCGTGGCATCGCCGACAGCCTGACCGGCAAGATGGCCGACCCTTCTCTCTACGGCGCCCGGGTCCGCGAGGCGTGGCGCGCGTGGCGCGAACTACCGCGTTACCGCGTCTTGCAGCGTGCCGACCTGTTGGCCCAATTGCTCTACCTGGCGCTCACGGTGCTTTGCATCTTCTACCTCGTGGTCATCAGCATCGATTGGTACGACGGTGTCATCCGGATCGGCGACTGGTTCCGCCAGATCGCCATCGACGGCCGCTATCGCGATTTCCCGATCTGGAGCTTCACCATTCCGAGCATCGTGCTGGTAGCCTGGAAGACCAGCACCATCCTGCGCACCGAGCCGGTGTCGCGCCCCCGCCGGATCTCCAAGGCACTCTCGTTCGGC
>MEMN01000072.1:7749-14575 GCA_001767945.1 Alphaproteobacteria bacterium RIFCSPHIGHO2_12_FULL_66_14
TCTTGCCGGAAATCGTCCTGGCAGGGCTTCTGATCTTCTGGGCCGCGGTCATGCTGGTGACCGAAGGCGCCATCAAGCTGCACGACGGCGGTGCCGGCGGCTTCGTCGCGGTCGACGGCGGTCGCTGGGTGATCAGGACGATGTTCTGGAATACCCAGGCCAACTGGTTTGCCTTCCTCGCTGGCCTTATGGCCGTGCCTTATCTGGCTACTATTTTCGTATCCATCCGCGAACCACTGGCAGAACCGCCTCCGGACTCCTATACCAGCAAGTGGTAGGCGTTCAGCCGGGAGTTACGACATGGAAATCAAGGGCGAATACAGGGTCGCCGCGCCGCGCGAGAAGGTTTTTGCGGCGCTCAACGATGTCGCCATATTGCAGGCGTGCATTCCGGGTTGCGAAGCGCTCGAAAAGACGTCCGACACCGAGATGAAGGCAAAGGTGCGCATGCGCATCGGGCCGGTCAGCGCCAGCTTCACCGGCAAGGTCACGCTTTCGGACCTCGACCCGCCCAACGGCTACAAGATCTCGGGCGAGGGGCAGGGCGGCGCCGCGGGCTTTGCCAAGGGGGGCGCGGTCGTGACCCTGCGCGAGGATGGTGGCGAAACGGTCCTGAACTACAACGTGGATGCCCAGGTCGGCGGCAAGATCGCCCAGGTGGGCGCGCGTCTGATCGACGGTACTGCCCGCAAGCTGGCCGATGAATTCTTCAGCAAATTTGCCGCCATGGTCGGCGGCCCGCCGCCCGCCGAAGCCGTCGTGCCGGCTGCCGCCCCGGCGGCGTCCGCTGCAGCGCAGCGAGGCTATAAACACTGGATCGTCATCGGTATCGGCGCCGTGGTGCTGGTCCTGGTGTTCCTTGCGAGTCGTTAGCGTCGGGCCGCGATTCGGCTGTCATCCGCAATTCGCTTGACCGCCGCCAGAGCGGCTTGCGACAGTCAATTTAACGCCCAGCGGGAGCGCACGAATGCGGCCTCACCGCCCCAAATAAAGTAAGGGAGAAGAGTAATGACCATTTCCGTCGCCATGACCGTCAACGGCAAGGCCGTCTCGGGCAAGGTCGAGGCACGCACGCTGTTGGTACAATTCCTGCGCGAGCATCTCGGCATGACGGGCACCCATGTCGGCTGTGACACCAGCCAATGCGGCGCCTGCGTCGTCCATGTCGACGGCAAGTCAGTGAAGTCGTGCACGATCCTGGCGGTCCAGGCCGAAGGGTCGAAGGTGACGACCATCGAGGGCCTGGCGGCGAGCCCGGACAAGCTGCATCCGATGCAGGAAGCCTTCCGCGAAAACCACGCCCTGCAGTGCGGCTTCTGCACTCCGGGCATGGTGATGAGCGCCATCGACATGGTGAAGCGCCACAACTACCAGCTCGACGAGGCCACCGTGCGCCGCGAGCTCGAGGGCAACCTCTGCCGCTGCACCGGTTACCACAATATCGTGAAGGCAATTCTGGCCGCTGCACCGGCCATGAAGTCAGCAGGAGTGTAGCCCCATGACCGCCGCTACTGGAATCGGCGCCCGCGTTCTTCGGACGGAAGACAAGCGCTTCCTGACCGGAACCGGCCGCTATGTCGACGATCTGCCCCTCGCGCGCGCGACCTACGCCTACTTTCTGCGTTCGCCGCACGCCCACGCGAAGATCAAGAGCATCGACGTTTCCGCGGCGGCCAAGCTGCCGGGCGTGGTCAACATCTTTACCGGCAAGGATCTGGTCGACGCCAAAGTCGGCGGCCTGATCTGCGGCTGGGTGGTCAAGGACAAGCACGGCCAGCCGCACAAGTCGCCGGCCCACCCGGTGATGGCGGTCGACACGGTGCGCTACGTCGGCGACACGGTCGCGATGGTCGTGGCCAACACCTACGACGAGGCCAAGGACGCCGCCGAGGCGATCAAGGTCGACTACGACGTCAAAACGGCGAACATCGATCTGGCCAAGGCGCTCGACAAGGGCGCGCCCGAGGTTCATCCCGAAGCGCCAGGCAATCTCGTCTACGACTGGGAAATCGGCGTGAAGGCCGATGTCGATGCGGCGTTCGCCAAGGCGGCGCACGTCACCAAGCTCGACCTCATCAACAACCGCCTGATCCCTAACGCCATGGAGCCACGTGCCGCGGCGGCGGACTACGACAAGGGCACGGGCAATTACACGCTGTGGTCTACGTCGCAGAACCCGCACGTCCTGCGCCTGATCCTCTCGGCTTTCGTGCTGGGCATTCCCGAGCACAAGCTGCGCGTCGTCGCGCCGGACGTCGGTGGCGGCTTCGGCAGCAAGATCTTCTGCTATGCCGATGAGACGATGGTGTGCTGGGCGGCGTCGCGCGTCGGTCGGCCGATCAAGTGGACCGCCGAGCGCAGCGAATCGTTTCAGACCGACTGCCACGGCCGAGACCACGTTACCCACGCCGAGTTGGCACTGGACAAGGACGGCAAGTTCCTGGCGCTGAAGGTCGAAACGATCGCCAACATGGGCGCTTATCTCTCGACCTTCTCGACGGCAGTGCCGACCTATCTCTACGCCACGCTGCTGGCCGGGCAGTACACGACGCCGCTCATCTACGCCAACGTGAAGGCCGCACTCACCCACACCGCGCCGGTCGACGCCTATCGTGGCGCCGGACGCCCGGAGGCGACCTTCGTCATCGAGAGCATCGTGAGCAAAGCGGCGGCCGAGATGAAGATCGATGCGGCGGAGCTGCGCCGGAAGAACTTCATTCCGTCGACGGCTTTCCCGTATCAGACGCCGGTGGCGTTGCAGTACGATTCGGGCAACTACCCGCCGATCATCGACGAAGCCATGAAGATCGCCGACTACAAGGGCTTCGAGGCCCGCCGCGCCGAGGCAAAGTCGCGCGGCAAGCTGCGTGGCATCGGCTTCTCGTCCTATATCGAGGCCTGCGGCCTCGCACCCTCGCAGGTCATCGGCCAGCTGGGCGGCGGCGTCGGCCAGTGGGAGTCGGCGCAGATCAAGTTCAACCCGACGGGCAACGTCCAGGTCATGACCGGCTCGCACAGCCACGGCCAGAGCCACGAGACGACGTTCGCCCAGATCATCCACTCCAAGCTCGGCGTGCCGATGGAGCAGATCGAGATCGTCCATGGCGACACGGCGACGACGCCATTCGGCATGGGCACTTACGGGTCGCGGTCGCTCGCCGTCGGCGGGTCGGCGATCATCAAGGCCACCGAGAAGATCATCGCCAAGGGCAAGAAGGTCGCCGCGCATCTGATGGAGGCGTCGGTCGCCGACGTCGAGTTCGAGAATGGTGTCTTCAAAGTGACCGGCACTGACAAGAACGTGCCGCTGGCGCAGGTCGTGTTCGCGGCCTATGTGCCGCACAATTATCCGCTGGCCGATACCGAGCCCGGCATGGATGAGAACGCCTTCTACGATCCGGCGAACTTCGTTTATCCGGCCGGCACGCAGATCTGCGAACTCGAGATCGACCCGGAAACGGGCACGACCGAAATTGTCGCCTTCACGGCAATCGACGATTTTGGCAACATCATCAATCCGATGATCGTCGAGGGGCAAGTACACGGCGGCATCGTGCAGGGCGTCGGCCAGGCACTGATGGAAGGCGCCGTCTATGACAAGAGCACGGGCCAGCTGATCAGCGGCTCGTATATGGACTACACCATGCCGCGCGCCGACAATTTCCCGTCATTCAAGCTTGGCTACAAGCATACTCCCTGCCCGCACAATCCGCTGGGCGTGAAGGGTTGTGGCGAGGCAGGCGCAATAGCATCGCCGGCCGCTGTGATGAACGCAATTCACAACGCACTGGCGCCGATCGGCGTCAAGCACGTGGAGATGCCCGCCACACCGCTCAACGTGTGGCAATCGATCAAGGGTGCCCAGCGCCAAGCCGCGAAATAGGGCGGCCGAGTAACCGGAGGAAATCCAGATGTACGATTTTTCTTACCATCGTCCGAAGTCGGTCGCCGACGCGATTGGGCTGCTGAAGGGCAAACCCGAAGCCCGCGCCATGTCGGGCGGCATGACCCTGATCCCGACACTGAAGCAGCGCCTGGCGCGGCCGAGCGACGTGGTCGATCTCGGCGGCGTCAAGGAACTGACGGGCATCAAGGTCGAGGGCAACAACGTTGTGATCGGCGGCATGACACGCCATGCCGACGTCGCGACCTCGGCCGAGGTCAAGGCGGCGATCCCGGCGCTCGCCTATCTCGCAGGCCATATCGGCGATCCGCAGGTGCGCAACCGCGGCACGATCGGCGGCTCGATCGCCAACAACGATCCTGCGGCCGACTATCCCGGCGCGGTCGTGGCGCTCAATGCCACTATCACCACCAACACCCGCAAGATCGCGGCCGACGACTTCTTCAAGGGCCTGTTCGAGACGGCGCTCGCCGACGGCGAACTGGTCACCTCGGTTAGCTTCCCCAAGGTGGAGAAGGCCGCCTACATGAAGTTCCCGAACCCGGCCTCGCGCTACGCTATGGCCGGAGTGTTCGTGGCCAAGACGGCTTCAGGCGTGCGGGTCGCCGTGACCGGCGCCGGCGCCACCGTCTTCCGCGTCAAGGCGATGGAGGATGCGCTGGCCAAGAACTTCTCCTCGGCGGCGATCAAGGACATCAAGATCCCGGCCGATGGCCTGAATAGCGACATCCACGGTAGCGCCGAATACCGCGCCCACCTCGTGGGCGTCATGGCACGCCGCGCCGTCGACGCCGCCAACAAGTAGCCGCCGGCGGCGGCACGGACTAACGTCGGGGCGTCCTTCTGGGACGCCCTTTCGTTTTGGGGAGAGACATGAAGGCGCTGGTCACGGGCTTCGACGCGTTCGGCGGGGAGACGGTCAATCCGTCGTCGCTCGCGGTCCGCCGGCTCAAGAAGCGGATCGGCGGCATCGTCATCCACACCGCCGAACTGCCGACCTCCTATGCGCACTCTGCCAGCGTGCTACGGGCAGCGATCGAAAAGGCCAGGCCGGACATCGTGCTCTGCGTGGGCCAGGCGGGCGGGCGCGCCGAACTCTGCCTTGAGCGCGTCGCCATCAACGTCCAGGACGCCCGCATCCGCGACAATGACGGCAAGCAGCCGATCGACAGACCGGTGGTGAAGGGTGGCCCGGCGGCCCATTTCAGCACCCTCCCGATCAAGGCCTGCGTTGCCGAGATGCGCAAGGCGGGCCTGCCGGCCGCGGTGTCGAACACTGCCGGCACCTTCGTCTGCAACCACATCTTCTATGCCCTGATGGACATCGCCGCCGACCATGCGATCCCGATGCGCGGCGGCTTCCTGCATATTCCCCACGTGCCGGAGCAGGCGGCCCGGCTGGGTGGCGCGCCCTCGATGGCGCTCGATGACATCGTGCGCGGAATCGAGATCATCCTCGAGGTCAGCGCCAGCCGCAGCAGTGACATCCATATCGCCGGGGGCCGCATCTCCTGATCACTCGGCGGCGAGCGCCAGTGACGGCGGGACATGCCGCACCGGCGGCGCTTCGACGGCCGCCGGCCGCTTCACTCGGAACCAAGCGGCGTAGAGCGCCGGCAGGAACAGAAGCGTGAGCGCTGTTGCCACCAGCAGGCCGCCCATCAGGGCGACCGCCATGGGCCCGAAGAACACGCTGCGCGACAGCGGGATCATGGCGAAGATCGCCGTGCCGGCGGTGAGCAGGATCGGCCGGGCGCGGCGTACCGTGGCGTCGATCACGGCATCCCACGGCGTATGGCCGGCTTCGATGTCCTGGTCGATCTGGTCGACCAGGATCACCGAATTGCGCATGATCATGCCGGCCAGCGCGATGGTGCCCAGCAGCGAGACGAAGCCGAAGGGCTGGTTGAAGGCCAGCAGGAACAGCGACACGCCGATCATGCCGAGCGGCGCCGTCAGCATGACCAGCGCGAGCTTGGAGAAGCTCTGCAGCTGCAGCATCAGGAACAGCACCATCAGGAAAGCCATGACCGGCATCATCTTGAAGATCGAACCCTGGCTGCGGGCGCTCTCCTCCTTGTCACCGCCGACCTCGATGCGATAGCCCGCCGGCAGATCGGCGCGCAGCGGCGCCAACGCCGTGTCGATGCGGGCCGCGACGTCGGGGCCCTGCACGCCGTCGATCACGCCGGCCCGCACGGTCATCAGCAGATCCTTGTTGCGCCGCCACAGGATCGGCTCCTCGAGCTCGAAGTGCAGCGTCGCAAGCTGGGCGAGGGAGACCACGCCGCCGTTGGCCGTCCTGAGGTTGATCGCCTCCAGCCCCTCGAGGCTGAGGCGCTCGCCCGGCACGGCGCGGGCGACCACGTCGATCGACTCGGCGCGGTCGCGATACTGGGTCACCACCACGCCCGACAGCAGGGTCTGCAGGGTGTTGCCAAGCAATTGCGAGTCGACGCCGAGCGCGCGCGCCTTGTTCTGATCGACTTCCAGTCGCACGGTCTTGGCGAGTTCGTTCCAGTCGAAATTGATGTCGCGCGTGGCGGGATCCGCCTTGAACACCTGGCGAACCTTCTCGGCGACGGCGCGAACCTGCTGCGGATCGTTGCCCAGCACGCGGAACATGACGGGGTAGCTGACCGGCGGCCCGTTCTGCAGGCGCTGGACGCGGGCTCGCACGGCCTCGAAATCCTCGGCGAAGACCTTGTTAAGGGCCGCCAGCACGCGCTCGCGGGCTTCCAGATCCCTGGTCATGACGATGACCTGGCCGAAGCTCGCATTGGCCAGTTCCGGCACGGTCGGCAGGTAGAAGCGCGGGCTGCCGGCGCCGACATAGGCGGTGTAGTGGCTGACATCGGGGTCGGCGCCGAGCAGGCGTTCCAGCTTCTTCACCTCGGCGTCGGTGGCGGCGAACGAGGCGCC
>MEMN01000072.1:14788-15221 GCA_001767945.1 Alphaproteobacteria bacterium RIFCSPHIGHO2_12_FULL_66_14
GCCGCCGTCACGAGGGTACCGGTCAGCATGGGGAACGCTGTTGAAGTGTAGGCGAAGGTGGCGGCTTCCATGCGGCTGAAACCCTGCTCGAGCTTCACCATCATCATCTCGACGGCGATGATGGCGTCGTCGACCAAGAGGCCTAGCGCAATGATCAGCGCCCCGAGCGAGATGCGCTGAAAGTCGATGCCGAGCAACAACATGCCGACGAAGGTGATCGCGAGCACCAGCGGCACCGAGAGCGCAACGATGATGCCGGTACGCACACCCAGGCTGATGAACGAGACCACCAGTACGATGGCGAGCGCCTCGAGCAGGGAGGAGGTGAATTCCTCGAACGATTTGTCGACCACTTCCGGCTGGTTGGCGACGCGGTGCACGGTGATGCCGACCGGCAGCTCACGCTCGACCTCGGCCATGGTGGCCTCCAGCG
>MEMN01000073.1:0-3191 GCA_001767945.1 Alphaproteobacteria bacterium RIFCSPHIGHO2_12_FULL_66_14
GATGGGCGGCGTCTTCGTGCGCAAGCCCGTGTTCGACGGGCTGATGAATGGGCCGGAGAATGCCATCGACCTCTTCCACGGCTACACCTACTCGGCGCACCCGCTGGCCTGCGCTGCCGCCTCGGCGGTGCTCGATATCTATCGCGACGAGAACCTGTTCGAGCGTTCGGCCGAACTTTCGCCCTACTGGGAAGCGGGCGTGCATTCGCTGAAGGGCCTGCCGAACGTCACCGATATCCGCAATCTCGGCCTTGCCGCCGGCATCGACCTCGCGCCCAAGGGTGCCGTCGGCACGCGCGGCTACGAGGCCTTCACCAAGGCCTTCGAGCTCGGGCTGATGGTGCGTCAGTCGGGCGACGCCATTGCCATGTCGCCGCCGCTGGTCATCGAGAAGGCGCAGATCGACGAGATCATCGACATCACCGCCAAGACGATCAGGGCGGTCGCCTGACACGCGCGTGGCCCCGACCGGAGAACTGCTCTGGCTGATCGGTGAATTCGCCGCGGTGATGCATCTCGGCATCGCCAGCGCGGTGACCGTCCATGTCCTGCTTTACAAGCGCAACGTCGGTGCCGCCGTTTCCTGGATCGGCATTGCGTGGCTGTCGCCGTTCGTCGGCGGCATGCTGTACGCGATCATGGGCATCAATCGTGTCAAGCGCCGCGCCAAGCGGCTGCTGCGTGCCCGCTCGCAACCCGCCATCGCCGAGGCGGCATCGGCAGACATGTCGCCCGACGATCCGCTGGCGTCCCTGGAATTTGCCGTCGGCCGGCTGACCGGCCTGCCGCGCGAGCACGGCAACAGCGTCGAGATGCTGCGCAATGGCGACCAAGCCTATCCTCGCATGCTGGAGGAAATCCGGCGCGCCCGGAAGAGCATCGGGCTCGAGAGCTACATCTTCCGCGCCGACGCGGCCGGTGAACCGTTCCATGAGGCTCTGATCGAGGCCCAGCGCCGCGGCGTGCAGGTGAGGGTGCTCATCGACGGGGTCGGCGGCGGCTATTTCTGGTCGGGAACCTACCGGCGGCTCAGCCGGGCCGGCGTGCCGGTCGCACGCTTTCTTCACTCGTACTTCCCCTGGCGCATGCCCTTCGTGAACCTTCGCAACCATCGCAAGGTGCTGGTGATCGACGGCCGCATCGGTTTCACCGGAGGGCTGAACATCGGCGTGGAGAACCTGCAGGCGGGCAGTCCGCGGCATGCCGTCCGCGACACGCACTTCCGCTTCGAGGGCCCGGTCGTCGAGCAACTCACCGACGCCTTTGCCGACGACTGGCTGTTCACGACCGGCGAACATCTTCCGGACGACGACTGGTTTCCGCCGATCGAAAAGGCCGGCGTCGTGGCGGCCCGGGTGGTGACCTCCGGTCCCGACGAAGACAACGAACGCATCGAATTCGTGGCGCTGCACGCCATTTCCTGCGCCCGAAAGTCCGTTCGCGTGGTGACGCCGTACTTCCTGCCGCCCGAGCCCTTGACGATGGCGCTCGGCCTCGCGGCCATGCGTGGGATCGAGGTCGACCTGGTCCTTCCCGAGCGCGGCAACCACGCGATCCTCGACTGGGCGCGGCAGATTCCGCTCCGGCCGCTGATCGAGGCGGGGTGTCGCGTCTGGCTGTTGCCGCCGCCCTTCGAGCATTCGAAGCTGATGACCGTTGACGACAGCTGGTCTCTGGTCGGCAGTGCCAACTGGGATACCCGCAGCTTCCGGCTGAACTTCGAGTTGAACGTCGAACTGCACGATACGGGCTTCGCCCAGGAGATCGCGGTGGCGACGCGCATCTGCCGGCGGCTGACGGCTGCCGAACTCGACGCTGTCCCCCTCCCGGCAAGGCTGCGCAACGGCGCCGCCCGGCTGCTGCAGCCCTACCTTTAGTTCGTCCTCGAGCGGAGTCACATCCGGCCGAATCGGCGAGCCGGGTGCTTGCACTGCCAGCACTTGCTCACGCAGATGTGAGCGGAATAAAGTTGCAGGTTCAGCAGGAATTGGGCTATATTTCCCGTAGGCTGGCGGTTGGGCCGCGCCGGTCTTTCTCTTCGGGCATGGCCCGCCCGCGCACGCCGCGGGTTTCGACGCAATTGAGCGTCCAGGGTGTAGCTCCCACGGATGGTACGTCACGCCAGGCCGTACGAGTCCGGTTTGAGCCCGTCCCCACCGAGCACCGATAAGAGTCGGAACGGACGCATGGCGCTGCCTGTCACAGGCGCGCCGGGCTGGTGACACTTGAAGAAGAAACCACGTCGTAGAAAGCCCGCAAAACCGGGCTCGGCCCGGACTCCGGGCGCGTGCGTGTCACAACATTTGTCACAACTTGGTGTGACATGTGCGCGTGTGACACGATCAGGATATCGGCTCCTCGGCGTGCGGGGAGCTGGCTTCGGGCGGGACGACGGACGCAGTCGGAGTCAGCCCGCCCTAGCGCAGCGCCGCGCGAAGCCGGGCGATGCGGTGCCGCGTCGCCCGCAGCGGATCGCGTTTGGCCGCGGTTTCGGAGACGTGGAGATCGAGCACGATCGGCCGGTGGTCGGACGGCCCGAAGGCCAGCGTGCCGGTCGAGTTGCAGCGCAGGCCGTGGACCAGGCAACGGTCGAGGCGGAAGGGCACGACGTTGCTGGCGAAGTGGGTGGGGTCGAGCGGCCCGACATCGAAGAAGCCGGGCACCAGGATGGGGCCGACGGCGTTGTAGTCGCCGATGATGGCCGAGGGCTTTCCCCGCAGCGAGGCCGCGACGCGGGAGAGCTGGCGGCGGTTGAGCAGCTGGCCGTGCGAGAGGTGGACGTTGGCGAAGGTGATGTCGCCCACCTGGATGATCTGCGCACGGCGGCGCGGCAGGCGACCGGGGAGGCGCGAGGCAGGCAGTGGCAGCGCGTGTGGCGTGACGTGTCGATGCCGCGTCCAGACGGCGAGGCCATGAATGCGCCCCGGCCAGGGCTGACGGTGAAAATGGCCATCGACCAGCGACGGCAGGACATCGATGTGCTCGGTAGCCTCCTGCATCAGCAGCACGTCGGGCTTCTGGTGTTCCACCAGGTTCGCCACGTCCTCCGCGGCGGCGCCGGTCAGGCGCAACAGGTTCCAGCTGATGACTTTCACGCACGCCTCACGACTTTGGCTTCCGATCGCGCCGCGCCGTCTGGCGGGCGTGGCGGATCTGCTCGGTGAGCAGGCTCGCGGTTCCGGCGGCGGCCT
>MEMN01000073.1:3203-3441 GCA_001767945.1 Alphaproteobacteria bacterium RIFCSPHIGHO2_12_FULL_66_14
GGCCAGCTGCAGGCTCGCCTCGATGGTCTCCGGTACCGTGTCGGTGACATCGAGCGTGTAGAGATGGCGGGCATGCTGAGCGTCGTGGGCGCGGGCCACGATCATCACGTCGGGCCGGCGTGACCGCACAGCCCGCACGACATCATCGACGACGGCGGTGTCGATGGTGACGATGACACCTGCCGCCTCGTCGATGCCACAGCGTTGCAGGTAGATCGGGTTGCTGGCATCGCCGTAG
>MEMN01000074.1:0-2130 GCA_001767945.1 Alphaproteobacteria bacterium RIFCSPHIGHO2_12_FULL_66_14
GATCAACACCTCCGACTCCTCGCCGTCGGGCCAGATCAGGGCCCGCCACACGCCGTCGGCCAGGAAGTCGCGGAAGCCCGCCTTGCGCTGGCCCGTCCGCGCCCCGCCCATGCGGCCGGAATGGGCGAGGTAGAGGGCGCCCTGGGCGTCGGCCGCGATGATGCCGGCCACTTTGCGATCGGCACGGCTGCGCGGCAGGTTGATCTCGCAGGTGATGCTCTCGCGCCTGGTCGGCGCATGGGCGGCGTGGCCCAGCAGCAGGGCATGGCGTGCACCGGTCGACTTGCCGGCGGCGCGCGGCTCGAAGGCCCACCAGAAGTGATCGTCACGCGCCCAGTGGATGGTGGTGCTGAGTTCGCCGCCGCGCCAGGTCAGCCGCACGCGTCGTGCGGGGAAGCCCTTCAGCGCACCCTGCAGGCGCCTGATGGCACGATCGATCCGCCTCGGTTCCCCCACGGCCCGCAGCATGCGCGATCCTACCGCTCCCTGCGGCGCTTGCCCATCGGGACAGCTTCAGCCATGACACCGGCCTTCCATGGCCGAACCACCTCTCCTCGCGCTGAGCGGCATCCGCTTCCACCTCGGCGACCAGACCATCCTGGACGGCGTCGAGCTCGGCATTGCGCCCGGCGAACGCCTGTCGCTGGTCGGCCGCAACGGCGCGGGCAAGTCGACCCTGCTGCGCATCCTGGCGGGCGAGCCGATCTTCGACGGCGGCACGCGCTTCGCCCAGCCCGGCGCCACCATCGCCACGCTGCCGCAGGAGCCGGACTTCGGCGGCCATGCCAGCGTCGCGGCCTATGTCGCCTCCGTCCTCCCCGATTCGCCGGGACCGTCCGACTACCGCATCGCCGCCATCCTCGAGGAGATGAAGCTCGACGGCGACCGGCAGCCGGGCGAGCTGTCGGGTGGGGAGGCCAGGCGTGCGGCGCTGGCGCGCGTGCTGGTCGGCGAGCCCGACGTGATGCTGCTCGACGAGCCCACCAACCATCTCGACCTGCCCACCATCGAGTGGCTGGAGGAGAAGCTCTCGAAATGGCGCGGCGCCTACGTGCTGGTGAGCCACGACCGGCGGTTCCTGACGACGCTGTCGCGTGCCGTGCTGTGGCTCGACCGCGGCATCGTACGCCGCCTCGACCGCGGCTACGGCGAGTTCGAGACCTGGTCGACCGACATCGTCGAACGCGAAGCCACGGAGCGGCACAAGCTCGACCGGCTGATCGAGCGCGAGACCGAATGGGCGGGCAAGAGCATCCGCGCCCGGCGCACCCGCAACGAGGGCCGCCTGCGGGCGCTGAACGCCCTTCGCCAGCAGCGCCGCGACCAGATCGGCCCGGTCGGCCGCGCCACCATCGAGGCCGCTCAGGCCGAGGCCTCGGGCGCGCTGGTCGTGACCGCGCGCAACATCTCCAAGCGTTGGGGCGAGAAGGTGATCGTCGAGGATTTCTCGACCCGCATCTTCCGCAAGAACCGCATCGGCCTGATCGGCCCCAACGGCGCCGGCAAGACGACGCTCCTGAAAATGCTGATGGGCGAGCTCGCGCCCGATTCAGGGACCGTGAAGCTCGGCGCCAGCCTGCTGCCGGTGGTGATCGACCAGCGCCGCATCGGTCTCGACCCCGACAAGACGCCGTGGGAGATCCTGGCCGATCGCAACGACCATGTGCTGGTGCGCGGCCATCCCACGCACGTGATGACCTATCTGCGCGAATACCTGTTCCGCGACGAGCAGGCGCGCCAGCCCGTGCGCACGCTCTCGGGCGGCGAGCGCAACCGTCTGCTGCTGGCCAAGGCGTTGGCGGCGCCCTCCAACATGATCGTGCTCGACGAGCCGACCAACGATCTCGACGCCGACACGCTCGACCTCCTGCAGGAGGCCCTGGCGGACTACGACGGCACCGTCCTGCTGGTGAGCCACGACCGCGACTTCCTCGACCGGCTGGTGACCTCGACCATCGCGCTGGAGGGCGACGGCACGGCGGTCGAATATGCCGGCGGCTACAGCGACTATGTAAGCCAGCGCGGCCCACGAACGGAGCCCACCGGCGTCACGCCCTCGCGCACGAAGGCGAAGCCCGCTTCTGCGGCCCGCGAGACCAAGGCGCGTCTCGGCTACAAGCGCGAGCGGGC
>MEMN01000074.1:2166-3769 GCA_001767945.1 Alphaproteobacteria bacterium RIFCSPHIGHO2_12_FULL_66_14
GGCCGAGATGGTGGCAATCCACGAATCAATGGCCGATCCCACCCTCTACAGCCGCGATCCCAAAGGCTTCGCCGCCAAAAGCGCCCGCCTGGGCGCCGCCCAGGCCGAGATCGACGCGGCCGAGAGCGAGTGGCTGGAGTTGGAGATGCTGAAGGAAGAGCTGGGCGGCTAGAGCCCAAGTTACGGCTCCCCGCACGCCGGAGAGCCAGTAACGGCGGGCTTTTCGCCCGATATTTGTGGACGCCTGAATGTAACGTTTTGTGTCCAGAAAGATGTTCACTATTGCGAGAAAAGCCTATTTTTGCTGGCTTTTACGCATCTCGCATCTTCTTCAAGAATACAGGCCCCGGCGCGCCGTGTTGCTCAGGCGTCGTTAAGTGTCTGTTCCCACGTCGTTATTCGGCGTGTGGTGGAGACGGGGTCGTTGTTGGGACTGTCCACGGCTCAGGAGCCGTGGCGGCTGCACCCGCGCCATTGCGCAACCCGCGGGCGTGCCGCGGGCGGTCGTGCCGGATATGGAAAAGGCCGGCACATTCCAAGCGCCAGCCTACAGGAAATGTAGCCCATTTCTTGCTGATCCTGCAACTCCTGATCGCTCACATTCACGTGAGCGGATGCTGGCAGTGCCAGCATGGTCCGCCGCTATTTGCCCTTCCGCTCGAAATGCGCCGCGATCAGCCGCGCCGTTGCTGCCGTCACCTTCTTGCCCGTCGGGATGTGCAGGAACTCGTTGGGACCGTGGGCATTGGAGTGCGGGCCGAGCACGCCGGTGATGACGAACTGCGTGTTCGGGAATTTCTCGCCCAGCATGCCCATGAAGGGGATCGTTCCGCCTTCGCCCATGTAGGCCACCGGCTGGCCGAAGGCTTCCTGCGAGGCTTCCGTCCCCGCCTTCTCCAGCCAGGGCGCGAGCGGCGGCGCGTGCCAGCCGCTCTGGCCGCCTTCGCCGGCATCGAACTCGACGGTCGCGCCATAGGGCGGATCGGCCTCCAGGGCGCGCTTGATCGCCTTCACCGCCTCCCTGGCGTCGAGCGTCGGCGGCGTGCGCACGCTGATCTTGGCCTCGGTGTACGGCAGCAGCACGTTGCCGGCATCGACCGGCTCCGGGTAGCCCGCCATCCCGACCGTTGCGAGCTGCGGCCGCCAGGTCCGGTTCAGCACCATCTGGCCGAGATCCTCGACCATGGGCTTGGTTGTCCCGGCAAACGGAAACTTGCGATAGACCTCCTCGCCCAGCACGCGTGCGGCTTCCGACGCCTGGGCGATGCGCTGCGGCGGGATCTGCACGAAGAGCTCGGGCAGCTTCATCTCGCCGGTCGCCTCGTCCTCCAGCCGCGTCAGCAGGCTGCGCACGATGCGGAAGGAGGAGGGCACGATCCCGGAAGCGTCGCCCGAGTGCACGCCTTCGTTCAGCACCCGCACTTTCAAGGTCCCCGCGGCTATGCCGCGCAGCGAGGTGGTGAGCCACAGCCGGTCCCAGTCGCCGCAGCCCGAATCGAGGCACACGACCAGCGACGGATCGCCGATGCGCTCGATCAGGTGGTCGACGTAGAAGGGCAGGTCGTAGCTGCCGGATTCCTCGCAGCCCTCGATCATGATGACG
>MEMN01000074.1:3850-4060 GCA_001767945.1 Alphaproteobacteria bacterium RIFCSPHIGHO2_12_FULL_66_14
CCGCCGCGGCCGTAGAGCTTGTCGCCCTTCAGCACCGGGATCCAGGGCCCCATGCCCTCGGCCCAGCCCTTCATCTCCGGCTGCTTGTCGAGATGGCCGTAGAGCAGCACCGTGTCGTCATTGTCGTCGCCCGGCACTTCTATGAAGATCAGCGGCGTGCGGCCGGGCAGGCGGACCACTTCGAGCGTGGCGCCCGCGAAGGCCGCGAGG
>MEMN01000074.1:4075-11888 GCA_001767945.1 Alphaproteobacteria bacterium RIFCSPHIGHO2_12_FULL_66_14
CCGACCATCAGCGTGACCGCGTCCTCCATGTAACCGTGCTCTTCCCACTTGGGGTCGAAGGCCGGCGACTTGTTGGGGATGCGGATGTAGTCGACGAGAGAGGGGACGATCGCGTCGTCCCAGAAGGTGTCGATGAAGGACTTGAGCTGGTCGCTGTTCATGGCGTCAGTCTAGCCCCGCGCTTTGCCGTTGTCCGTCCTTGGCAGGCTCGAACCACGACGCGGCCCTGTCGTAGGCGGCGACGAGTTCTGCCGCCTCGAGGGGATCGACGAGGGTCTCGAAGCCGTGGAGGATGCTGTTCCTGACCCGCCGCAGGGTGTCCAGCTGCTGGACCTTCTCCTTCGATAGATTGAATTGCGGCTGAAGGAACAGGCGCGCCAGGGGAACCGCCCGTCCCCCCGGGACATCCGCCCGGCGCCTCACCTCGCGTTCGAAATTCACGGCCGCATTCAGCACGGCCTGGTACGGCATCTTGAGATCGAGCAGCTGCTTGGGCGCCAGCGCCTCCACGGGCGCCCTCTTGGGCGGCGACAGGGCGAGGTTCCGGAACAACGCCTTCTGACTGTCCTCCGGCTTTTCCGGCGCGACCTCCGGCAGGGCGCCCTGCGCCTTCAGTTCCTCGATGCCGCTCCTGATGCTGACGAAATCGTCGACCGTCTCCGGGGTGGGCTGCTCGTCCAGCGCCTTCGTGGATCTGCGCAAGAACCAACTCTGTCCGGCAAGCAGGCAAAGGAACACCACGCCGCCGGCCGTTATGCCGTCGAGGGCCGACTGCTTGGCGTATGCGACGATCGCACCGTAGGCAGCGCCACCAGCAAGGGAGATCAGCGACTCTTTCCAGACAGCCCAAAACCTACCCATTCACCCAATTCCACTCATCCAAAGTCACGCCGCGCCGGAAAAAGACCGCCGCCGTACTAACAAACCTCGGCGACGCGACCAAGCGGGGTGCGGGAGAAGATTGGCCACGGCCGAGTTGACGACGCAGGGCCTGTCCGCTACCCCCTCGCACCCCCGAAGGTTTCGCAAAAAGTGCCCGATTCAGTCGTTCTTCCCGAGCAAGACGCCCGCCTCGCCGGCCATCCGGCCGGTCTGCGGCGGACGTTTGCCATCATTTCCCATCCCGACGCCGGCAAGACGACGCTGACCGAGAAGCTGCTGCTGTTCGGCGGCGCCATCCATGTCGCGGGCGCGGTCAAGGCGCGCGGCGACGCCCGGCGCGCGCGCTCGGACTGGATGAAGATCGAGCAGCAGCGCGGCATCTCGGTCACCACCTCGGTGATGCATTTCGAGTACGGCGGCGCGGTGTTCAACCTGCTCGACACGCCGGGCCACGAGGATTTTAGCGAGGACACCTACCGCACGCTGACGGCCGTCGATTCGGCGGTGATGGTGATCGACGCCGCCAAGGGCATCGAGGCGCGCACCCGCAAGCTGTTCGAGATCTGCCGCCTGCGCGACGTCCCGATCATCACCTTCATCAACAAGATGGACCGCGAGTCCAAGGACCCGATCGAGCTCCTGGACGAGATCGCCTCGACGCTCGCCCTCGACGTGACGCCGATGAGCTGGCCGCAGGGCTCGGGTCAAAATTTTAAGGGCACCTACGATCTCGCCAACAACCGCATGCTGGTGTTCGACACGGCCGATCGCAGCCGCATCGGCGAGCTGATCGAGAACTACACCATCACCGATCCCAAGCTCGCCGAGGACGTCGATCTGGTGCGCGCTGGCTATCCCGCGTTCGACATCGAGTCCTATCGCGCCGGCCATCTGACGCCGGTGTTCTTCGGCAGCGCCTACAACAACTTCGGCGTCCGCGAGCTCCTCGACGCGCTGGCCCAATGGGCGCCGCCGCCGCGGCCGCAGCCGGCCGAGCCGCGGCCGATCGAGCCCACCGAACCCAAGGTCTCGGGCTTCGTGTTCAAGGTCCAGGCCAACATGGATCCCAACCACCGCGACCGCATCGCCTTCCTCAGGCTGTGCAGCGGCCGGTTCAAGCGCGGCATGAAGCTCACGCAGATGGGCACCGGCAAGGTGCTGTCGGTCAATTCGCCGATCCTGTTCTTTGCCCGCGAGCGCGAGATCGTCGACGAGGCCTGGCCGGGCGACATCATCGGCATTCCCAACCACGGCGTGCTCAGGGTCGGCGACACGCTGACCGAGGGCGAGGCGATCAAGATCGTGGGCATCCCGAACTTCGCGCCGGAAATCCTGCGTCGCGTGCGGCTGGAAGATCCGATGAAGTCCAAGCAACTGAAGCGCGCCCTCGAGGATCTGGCCGAGGAGGGCGTCACCCAGGTGTTCCGCCGCGTGATCGGCGGCGATCACATCGTGGGCGTGGTCGGCGAGCTGCAGCTCGACGTCCTGAAGACGCGCGTCGATGCCGAGTACCAGGTCAAGATCGACCTCGAGCCGGCGCCGTTCGAGACCGCGCGCTGGATCTCGGCCGAGACCAAGGCTGACCTCGAGGAATTCATGTCGGCCAATCGCGGCGGCATGTCGGAGGACCGCGACGGTTCGCCGGTGTTCCTGGCGCGCAACGCCTGGGAGCTGGGCTACGTCGCCGAGAAGAGCCCGAAGATCAAATTCTCGGATATCAGAGAGCGTTCATAGCTGGGGCTCGCCTCAGCTACTTCCGTTCCGTTACCGACTCAGTGACGTCGTCGGTGCGCAGGCGCGAGTTCATCGCCCGCGAACTGGCCTGGTCACCTACGCCGTCGTCACCAAGCCAAGGCCTGTCAGCACAACGAGCGTGCCGCCTATCAACTTCCAGGGGCTCAAGGTTTCGGCTTCGCCAAGCAGGAAAGCGCCGAGCAGGACCGTAATCAGCACGTTGCAGCCCAGAATCGGGGCGAGCTTGGAGATCGGCGAGCCGAAGCGCAGCAGGACGAAGCTTATCAGCCCTGCCGCCGCAGCGTAGAATAAGCCAGCGGCCAGGGCATATCGCAGACCCGCCCAGGAGACGTTGGAATCGGGGCCGGCGACACTGCGCTGAGCTATTGCAAAGACAATGCCCGAGACCATGATCGTAGCGCCGAAGGCAACGAGGAACGGCCCTGGTGAGAGGCCATGCTGTGTACTCATTTTCTGGAAGATTGCGGCAATGCCCCAGAGACAAGCGGGTACGCCGCCGCCAATCAGCAACGCGAGAGTGGACGTAGACATGGAATGCGCTCCCGACGCGGTTTCCTCCCTGCCCGATGCAGCACGAGGCCGTATACCGCCGTAAGCATCCCTAGCTTTGCCAATTCCTCGCCGATTGGCAAATGAAGGGCCTGTTCAGGCCTTTCCTTCCGTCACGGGCCGCGTGACGCCATCGGCGCGCAGGCGGGCCAGCTCGTCGGCCTTGAGCGCAAGCAACTCGCCGAGAACCGAATCGGTGTGCTGTCCGAGCGTCGGCGCGGGCGAGCGAATCTCTGACTTTCCGCCGGTGTGCAGGCGAATGGCCGAGATCGGCACGCGAGTCTTGCCGCGGCGCGGATGGTCGGTATCGACCCAGAAGCCGCGGGCCTCGAGATGAGGATCGGTCGCCACCTCGCGCGCGGTCTTCACCGGCGCGCAGGGCACGTGCGCGTCGTTGAGGAGCTTCAGCACGTCGGCCTTCGAGCGCGGAAGCGTCCATGCCGACACGATGTCGTCCACTTCCGTCATGCGCTTGGCCCGGCCGATCGTGCTCGACAGCTCGGGGTCTTCGAGAAGCTCGGGGCGGCCCAGCATCCGGCACATCGACTGCCAGTGCCGCTCGGCGGCGGTGAAGATCGCGACGTACCCATCGGCGCACGGGTAGGTGTTGTAGGGCGCCATGGCGAGGGCGGGATGCCGGTTGCCGGTGCGGTCCGGCACGTTCGTATCGCCGTCCATCACGGCGCCCATGGCCGAGGCGAGCATCGTTACCGCCGCTTCATGCATGGCGACCTCGACCCGCTGGCCCTTGCCGGTGCGCTCGCGCTGCACAAGCGCCCCCAGGATGCCGGCGCAGAGATGGATGCCGGCCATGAAGTCGCAGACGGCCGCGCCCGCCTTGGTCGGCGGGCCATCGGCGTCGCCGGTCGCATTGGTGATGCCGCTCATCGCCTGGATGGTGACGTCCATAGCGGCGAGGTCGCGGTAGGGACCGTCGAGGCCGAAGCCCGAGCTGCCACCGTAGACCAGGCGGGGATTGAGCTTGTGCAGCACCTCCCAGCCGATCCCCAGCCGGTCCATCACGCCTGCGGCGAAATTCTCGATCAGCACGTCGGCCTTCTTGACGAGCGCCAGAAAGATCTCCTTGCCGCGCGGCTGCTTGAGGTCGAGCACCACCGACTCCTTGTTGGAGTTCAGCATGACCAGCGGCCAGGGCTCGATCTCGCGCTTGCGGCGGCGCACGACGTCGCCTTCCGGCGGCTCGATCTTGAGCACGCGGGCGCCCATGAAGCCGAGCTGCAGTCCGCAATAGGGGCCGTTGTAGATCTGCCCGAGATCGAGGACGAGCATCCCATCGAGTGGGCGCCTTATCGTCATGACTGAGTTCCTCCCGGCGCGGACTGTATCGCGAACCGACAGGCCGTGGGGAACGGAAGCTCGTGCCGGCGAGCGGAATGTTCTAGGGTCGGCCATGAGCGATCTCAGGCGAATCGATCCCGGCCCGCGGCTGTGCGAGGCCACAGTTTATGGCGACCGCATGTATCTCTCGGGCATGATCCCGGAGGACACCGCGCAGGACACCACCGGCCAGGTGAAGCAGGCGCTGGCCGAGATCGACTCGCTATTGGCCAAGGGCGGCAGCGACAAGACGAAGATCCTGAGCGCGGTGATCTGGCTCGGCGATATCGGAGATTTTGCTGCCATGAATAAAGTTTGGGACGCCTGGGTGGTGCCCGGCCAGACGCCGGCTCGCGCCACTGTGCAGGCCCGGCTGAACGACCCTGCCATGAAGATCGAAATCATGGTCGTCGCGGCGATCTAGGCTCTGCTAAGGTCGCGGCCGCTTTCACGGAGGAGAGAGAACATGAGCGTCCAACGTATCAATGCCGGAGCCCGCATGAGCAGCGCGGTCGTGCACGGCAACACCGTGTATCTCGCCGGCCTCACCGCCGACGACCCCAAGGCCGACGTGAAGGGCCAGACGGCGCAGATCCTGGCCAAGATCGACAAGTTCCTGGCCGAGGCCGGCACCGACAAGTCGAAGATCCTTTCGGCCAACATCTGGCTGACCGACATCAAGACTTGGAGCCAGATGAACGAAGTGTGGGACGCCTGGGTGGCGCCCGGCAATGCGCCGGCCCGCGCCACCGTCGAGGCCAAGCTCGCGGCCCCCGGCCTCAGCGTCGAGATCATGGTGCAGGCGGCGAAATAAGCGTCGACCGCTTCAACGGAAAAGGGCCGGCATTGCCGGCCCTTTTTTTGCTGGGAGAGCGCCGCTGAAGTGGCGCGCTCCCGACAATGATCAATTGATCGGCCCGATGATCTTGCCCGGGTTCATGATGTTGTCGGGATCGAGCGCCTTCTTGATCGAGCGCATCAGCGACATCGCCTCGCCGTGCTCTTCGTAGAGGTACTTGATCTTGCCGATGCCGACGCCGTGCTCGCCGGTGCAGGTGCCGCCGAGGTGCTGCGCGCGGGCGATCATGCGGTCGTTGAGGCCTTCGGCCCGCGGCAGGTAGGTCGGGTCGTCGGGATCGACCATCATGGTCAGATGGAAATTGCCGTCGCCGACATGGCCGACGATGGGGGCATAGAGCTTGTTCGCCACGATATCCTTCTGCGTCTCGAGGATGCATTCGGCCAGGCGTGAGATCGGCACGCAGACGTCGGTCGCCCACATGCCCCAGCCGGGTTTGGCGGCCTTGGCCGCCCAGGCCGCGTCATGGCGCGCCTGCCACATCTTGCTGCGCTCCTCGGCCTGGCTGGTCCAGGCGAAGTCGCCGCCGCCATTCTCGGCGGCGAGCGCCTGCACCATCTCGGCCTGCTCCTTGGTGCCGGCCTCGGTGCCGTGGAACTCCAGCAACAGCAGGTTCTTCGCCGGCAGGCTGAGCTTGGAGTACTTGTTCACCGTGTCGACCGTCTCGGTGTCCATCAGCTCGATGCGCGCCACCGGGATGCCGGACTGGATGGTCTGGATCACGGTGTTGACCGCGCCCTCGAGACTGTCGAAGGCGCAGGTCGCCGCGACCATCGATTCGGGGATGCCGTAGAGGCGGAGCGTGATCTCGGTGATGATGCCCAGCGTCCCCTCGGAGCCCACGAACAGTTTCACCAGGTCGTAGCCCGCGCTCGACTTGCGCGAACGCCGGCCGAGCCGCATCAGGCGGCCGTCGGCGGTGACGACCTGCAGCGACAGCACGTTCTCGCGCATGGTGCCGTAGCGCACCGCGTTGGTGCCCGAGGCGCGCGTGCTCGCCATGCCGCCGATCGAGGCGTCGGCGCCGGGATCGATCGGGAAGAAGAGCCCGGTGTCGCGGATATATTCGTTGAGCTGCTTGCGGGTGACGCCGGGCTGGACCACGACGTCGAGGTCGGCCTCGTTCACCTGCAGCACGCGGTTCATGCGGCTGACGTCGAGCGAGATGCCGCCGTTGGGGGCGCTGATGTGGCCTTCCAGCGAGGTGCCGGTGCCGAAGGCGATGATGGGGGTCTTCAGTCGGGCGCAGAGTTGCACGATCTGCTGCACTTCCTCGACCGATTCGGCGAACACCACGGCATCGGGCAGGTGCGCCTCGTGGTACGAAATGTCCTTGCCGTGCTGTTCGCGCACGGCATGCGCGGTGCTGACGCGGTCGCCGTAGAGTTTCTTCAGCTCGGCGATGGTGCTGTCGACGTTGAGGGGTCTTGCCGGGGCCGTTGCGGCCATGTTGGTTCTCCTAGCGCAGGGCGATTGGATACGCTCAAATGGCGCTAAAGCCAACCTGAGGAAACGCCCCAAAAAGGAACGGACATGCGTGACGTCTATGTGATCGGCGCCTACACCACGGCGTTCAAGAAGCATCCCGGCATGAGCTTCGGAGATCTCGCGCGCGAGGCCTATCTCGGCGCGCTTTCCGACGCCGGCATGAAGACCGGTGCGGATATCGAGTCGGGCTGGCTGGGCAATTGCGGCATGGGCTTCTGGGGCCAGAACTCGATCCGCGGCCAGGCGCTGTTCCAGCCGCTGGTCGAGGAGGGGCTGTTTCCCGAGCGTGTGCCGATGTTCAACGTCGAGAACGCCTGCGCCACCGCCTCGACCGCCTTCATGGGCGCCTGGAAGGATGTGCTGGCCGGCACCCACGAGCTGTCGTTCTGCATCGGCATAGAAAAGCTCTTCAGCCCCGATGCGCCGGAGCGCACCGCGGGCCTCTTCAACCAGGGCTACATCACCAGCCAGCACGACCGGCTGCTCGAGGAGATGAACAAGGTCGGCGCCCTGATCGGCTCGAAGTTCGAGACCGGGCCCGACCGCACCATCTTCATGGACACCTACGCCATGCAGGCCAAGTGGCACATGTGGAAGTACGGCACCACACAGGAGCAGATCGCGGCCGGCGCCGCCAAGAACCACAACTACGGTGCGCTGAACGAAAAGGCCCAGTACCGCTTCCAGATGACCCAGGAGGCCGTGCTGCAGGACCGGCCGGTGTCGTATCCGCTGACCCGCGCCATGTGCGCGCCGATCGGCGATGGCGCCGCCGCGGCGCTGCTGTGCTCGAAGGAGTATCTCGAGAAGCTGCCGAAGGACGTGCAGGCGCGTGCGATCAAAATCGCTGGCGTCGGCTTCTCCGGTGGCATGTACCGCGAGCTCGACCAGCCCGGCCTGACCCGCGCCGCCGCCGACAAGGCTTACAAGATGGCGGGGCTG
>MEMN01000074.1:11904-12164 GCA_001767945.1 Alphaproteobacteria bacterium RIFCSPHIGHO2_12_FULL_66_14
ACGTCGTCGAGGTGCACGACGCCACCAGCTTCTGCGAGATCTACCAGTGCGAGATGCTGCGCTTCTGCCCGGAGGGCGAGGGCGGCAGGTTCGTGGGCTCCGGCGCCACTGGGCCCGGCGGCAAGCTGCCGGTCAACACGTCGGGCGGCCTCGTCTCCAAGGGCCATCCCGTGGGCGCCACGGGCCTTTCGATGCTGGCCGAACTCGCGACGCAGCTCCGCGGCGAGGCCGGCGTCCGTCAGGTCAAGGGTGCGGAGGTG
>MEMN01000075.1:0-2923 GCA_001767945.1 Alphaproteobacteria bacterium RIFCSPHIGHO2_12_FULL_66_14
ATCGACGACTGGATGTACCAGCTCGAATTCCAGGCCGTGTTGGCACGCAGGAACACGCCCCAGTGCTCGCCGAGCGGCTGCGACGCGCTGAACGACAGGCCGGAACTCGCCTGCGGCTGCAGCACGACGCTCGGCTGGTTGTAGTAGAGCAGCGCATAGTCGCCCTGGCCGAGCTTCGCGATGGTGGGTGACCAGGCGCCGTAGCCGAACCAGGCGTACTGGCCCTGGCCCAGGGTGCCGAACAGGATGTAGTTCGCCGCTATGTTGTTGGCGTCCTGGAAGCCGCCGGCCAGCGTGACCTCCCTGGTCGGGTTGAGCTGCGCATAGGCGCCGAGACTGCCCTGCGAGTAGTTCTGGCTGCCGTTCTGCGCCAGCGAATAGCCGAGGAAATTGACCTGCTGGCTGTTGGCGTAGGCATTGCCGTCGAAATTCGAGATCGGGAACTGGCCAAGCGTCACGGCCAGCCATTTGCCGGGAAAATCGTGGGTGTAGGATACTTGGGCAAAGGTGAGCGCGTTCGCGGGATAGTCGTTGATCGGGCTGTTGAGGTTGAGCCGGCCCTGCAGGCTGGTGCCGGTCGCGCCGGACCAGTACTGCGTGGCGATGTAGGAGAACTGGAACGAACCCGACCCGATCTCGCGACTGTCGAAGGCCTTCCAGTCAACCGACGGGGTGAACAGCCCCTGGACCGCGCCATAGCCACCGTTTGGCGTTCCCCACTGGCTGACGCCCGATGCCGTCATCGTGTAGGCGATGCCGGTCGTGTCCTGGATCTTCCTCTTGGCGCGAACGTAATGTGTGTCGGCGTCGTCGACCGCCCGTTCGAGGCTGCGGTTCTCGCGCTCCGTGGCCGCGCGCAGCCGGTCGTGGACGCTGCCGACATGGCGCACGGGCGACGGCGGGGTGATGGACGGCTGGGTCTGGGCCGGAGGAATCTGGGCGGCATCCTGCGCGGCGGCAGCGCCCGGCGCAGCAAGCACCGCCGCGCAAACCAGCAACGGCGCCGATAACCGCTCCAGGCGGCCGGACACGCAGCGAAGCCCCACCCCGTCTCCCTCGGGTTTTTCCCATCCTACGGCCCGATGTCGTCGCGGGACACCCCTCATGTGGGCGCCGTGACTCGGCGGCCTTTGGCCCAGTCCGATCTCAGGGCGCGAGGTTCTTCGCCAGGAACGCCTTCACGTCCGCCACGAACTGCTTCCACGCCGGCTCGTGGGCGCCGTAGTGCGCGCCGCAGCAGCCGCCGGGCTTGCTGCGGTTGCCGACGCCGTCGAGATAGCGCACCGGCAGGCCCAGCGCGTCGAAGCTGTGATGCGCGCCTTCATAGATGCGGGTCTCGACGAGATCGCGGCCCTTGGTCACGCGATCGATCACGGCGCGGCACTGCGCGGGTGGCGTCCAGTCGTCCAGTGCGCCCATGGCGAACAAGGTCGGCTGACGGACGCTGAGCTTCGGGCCCAGCGCATCGGCCAGGGCGCAATCGGGATAGACCAGCACGGCGGCGCGGATGGGCGACGGTGTTGTGTCGTCGGGTTTGCTCGAGAGCGCGCGCAGGAGCGCCACGCCGCCGCCGTAGGAATAGCCCATGATCGCAAGTCGCTTCGGATCGACGAAGCTCTGGGCGCCGAGCCAGGCCAGCGCCGCGTCGATGTCGCGCGCGCGGTCCTCGGCCTGCGCCTGCGTCGGCCAGTTTCGGCCGCACACGTCCTTCAGGCCGCGCGCCGAGAAGCTGTCGACGTCGAGCGCCACGTAGCCCCACGAGGCGAGAAGCCCCGCCATGCGCGCGGTGTTCTGGCCCGGTCCGCCGCAGCCGTGGAAGATCGCGACGGCTGGCACGCGGCCGGTCGTCGTCGCGGGCTTGAAGAGCTGGGCGGCGAGCTGGACGGTGCGCCCGTCCTGCTCCAGCGGCACGCGCACGTTCTGCTGCGCCCAGACAGGTGCGACCCAGATGGGCACGACCCAGAACATCGCCACAAGAAGCCAGCGCGCGCTCATACGTCTCCGTTGCCATGCCGGTTCGGTCTCGAATGGACCAATCATGACATCATTCGAACATGGGAATAGATGTATGGTGCGACATGCCTGTTCCCTCTCACTCGACGTCGGTCTTCAACGAGACGACCCTGCCCGCCGCCCTGCGCGGGGAGCACAAGACGAAGGCCGGTGTCTGGGGCGTGATCCAGGTGATCGAGGGCGAGCTCGGCTTCAGCCTGGTCAATGGCGACGGCGAAACAGTCCTGACGCCCGATAATCCGGGCCTGATCCTGCCCGAGCAACTGCATTGGGTGGAACTGATCGGACCGGTGCGGGTGCAGGTCCATTTCTACGACCAGGCTCCCGACCTCCGCGACCACCACAGGCACACCGGCCCCAGCGCCGCACCGGCCGACATCACCGCATAGGCGAGCGCCCAGGCGCCGGGCTGGGTGACGCCGCCCGCGAGGTCGAGCGCCACGCCGATCACCCAGCCGCCGGCGGCGGTGAAGGCGAAGCCGACGGTCGAATGCACCGCCATGCTGGCACCGCGGAATTTGGGGTCGGCGGCGGCGGCCATGCCGGAGGTGAGCGCGCCGGAATCACCCGGCACGGTGAAGGCGTAGGCCAGCATCAGCATCAGCGTCAGCCAGGGCGAGAGGCCGGCGGTGAAGCCGATGGCGAGTCCGACCGCGGCGGAGAGCAACATCACCAACGTGATGGCGCGATGGCGGCCGAGCTTCAGCGCCAGCTCGTTGCCGAGGATGCTGGCGGGCATGGCGAGCAGGGGGAAGAGCACGCTCACCACCACGGCGCCGAGCGGCGCGCCGCCGCTCGCGGTGACAAAGCCCCAGAAGGCGACCAGCCAGGTACGCACGCCGTAGAGTTCGAAGCAGTGCCAGCCGTAGGCGAAGGAGTAGCCGAGCGCCGTGCGGTTGCGGAGCGCCGG
>MEMN01000075.1:2947-38796 GCA_001767945.1 Alphaproteobacteria bacterium RIFCSPHIGHO2_12_FULL_66_14
GCGCGGCGCCGGCGTCACCGGCGTGAGCGACCAGGCGACGAAGGTCATGGCGAGCGGCGGCAGGCCGGTGAGGATGAAGGCCCAGCGCCAGCCCACGGCATCGGCGACGAGCTGGCACACGAGGAAGGACAGGCCGACGCCGAAGGAGAAGGCACCGGTGTAGACGGTGACGCTGCGCGAGCTGTCGCCCGGATCGAGCCGGTCGGTCAACGCCTTGAGGCCCGGCATGTAGGCCCCGGCGAAGCCCAGCCCCGTCAGGCCCCACAGCAGCATGGCCGAGACCATGCCTTCGGCGAACACGCCGAAGGCGACCGTCCCGGCGGCGTTCAGCAGCGAGCCCAGCATGAGGATCCTGCGGGCATCGATACGGTCGGTGAGCGTCGTGAGGACGGGGGCGGCCAGCATGTAGCCCAGGGCATAGGCGCTCGCCATCAGGCCGGCCTCGGCATAGGAGAGGCCCCATTCGGGAATCAGGAACGCCGGCATGGTGGCCGGCACGGCGACGTGCGGCAGCAGGCCGCCGACCTGCCCCACCGCCATGGCGACCACCAGACTCTTCCCCCGGAGATTCATTGGCGGGGAGTGTAGCACTCCCTTCGATCACGCATGACTTCGGCCTTCGTGACTCACCGCTGCACGACACGCCTCAGGGTGAGGTGTAGCCCTTACGTCGCGGCGCGGGCGGCCGTGCCGAAACTCGGGATGCCCTGGGTGCGATCCTCGAGCGCCTCGGCGCCTTCGGTCGGCAACGGCTTGACCCAGTTGAGTGCGGCGTTGATGTCGCCCTGCCAAACCTCCTTCGGCAGGTCGTAGACGAACTCGACGCCGTAGCCGTTGGGGTCGTGGATATAGAGGCTGTGGGTCATGCCGTGCTCGACCCTGCGGTCGAACTTCACGCCCTTGTTCTGCAGGTAGGTGAGATGGGCGAGCCAGGCCTCGCGGCTCGGCATGGAGATGGCGATGTGGTTGACCGCGACCGGCATGCCGAACATCGCCCACTCCTTGGGCGGCGGCGGCAGGTCGCGGTTCTCGACCAGGGCGATGTCGTGGTGATGGCTGGTGCCGTCCTCGCGGACGCCCGAGTAGAAGCGCATCTTGGGCGGATTGGGACGGGTCGCCGTCGGCGTCAGTTCGCCGACCTGCTTGAAGCCCACGATCTCCGTCCAGAAACGGTGCGACTCCTCGAGGTCGCGGACGTTGAGCACGAGGTGGTTGATGCCGCGCGGCGTCACTGGCTTGTCCATGACATTCACTCCCGGATCGGTTCTGTCCTTATGCCCGAAAATACTAGCACCAAACGGCCCGACGCGCGCCCCGCCGTCAGGATGCCGCCACCGCCGCCTGCGGGACGGCCGGTTCGTCGAGGTCCTCCAGCAGGAAGCGGTCGACCAGCCGGTTGGCCCGGGTGCGGTCGGCGGCCGTGTGCGCCACCGTCAGGTTGCGGCCGACCGAGCCCAGGTAGAAGCGCTCGTATTGCTCGTTGCGGCTGCCCAGCGCCGTGCCGGTGAAGTCCCAGGCGAGGCGGAACAGCCGGCTGCGCTGCTCGGCATCGACGCCGACGCCCAGCAGGTACTTGTCGATCAATGGCCGCAGCTTGCGGTCGGCGAGGGCTGAGCGGGCCGGCGTGGTCAGGAGATTGTGCGAGCCGACCAGGCGGATGATCTCGTTGACCCTCGGGAACCAGGTCGGCAGCGCCGCACGCAGGGCCAGCAGCGGCCGCTGGTCGCAGGCCCACAGGCCGTTGCCGATCTCGCGGGCGGCCTGCTCGGCGGCATAGACCGAGGCGCGGGCGAATTCGGCGAACATCGCGATCTCGCCCAGCATCTGCTGCGTCTGCGGCAGGTTGAGGTTGATCGCCTCGGCCATCCTTGTGGCGAGGCCGTAGGCGAACTCGAGCTTGGTCTGCGCCCGGATCATGGTCTGCTGCATGATGTTGGGCCACCAGCTCGTCTTCATCACCGAGTTGTAGACGGCGAGGTTGGCGTCGATGAACAGCCGCTCGCGCGGCACCTCGACGTCGTCGAAGATCACGAAGGCGTCCTGCTCGTCGAAGCGGCTCGACAGCGGATGCTCGAAGCGGTTGCTGTTCACCGACACGCTGTCGCGGCAGAGGAAGGTGAGCCCCGGCGCATCCATCGGGATGCAGAAACTCAAGGCATGCACGCCCGCCGCATCGGGCATCGGCCCGCCGGGATAGACCGCGAGTTCGTCGGCGAACGGCGCGAGCGTGGCCAGCACGCGGCTGCCGCGCACCACGATGCCGTGCTCGGTCTCCCCGACCTTGTGGAGCTGCACCGGATCGAAGCCCACCGGATACTTGCCCTTGGCCAGATCGACGTTGGTATGGACGATGGTGTGGGTGAGCGAGATGTCGTCGCGCCGGAGCTTCTTCTGATAGCGCACGAGGTTCTCGGCGCCCTGCTCGTTGCCATTGATGGCCCACTCGTCGCTGCGGCCGGCGAAACCCGCGAAGGTGACGTTCATGTAGTCGGGCGTGCGGCCCATCAGGCCGACGGAGTATTCGGCGATCTTCTCCAGACCGCGGTGACGCCTCTGCAAATCCTCGTGGCTCCCCGGGATCATGTGGCTGACGTTGATCGGCTCGCCGGTCTCAGGATCCGGCATCAGGCAGACGTCGGCGGCCTGGTGCTGCAGGTCGAAGACCTCGGCCATGGCCTCCGCCGCGCCGCTGAGCGCCGGATGGTCGGCGATCGAGCCGATTTTATCGCCGCCGACCCACAGGGCGCGGCCGTCGCGCAAGCCCTGCAGGAACTGCTTTCCCGTGCGTGCCGCCATTTGCCGCTCCTCCCGAGGTGGTTTTCTTGATCTGGACGCTGGATTGGCGAAATCGACCCTAGTCAAGCGGCCGGTATGCCGGAACAATGAAAGAGATCATGAAACGCATAACCAACCGTTATGAAGCCCACCCGGGGCGGACGCCGCCGGCGGCCGGCGAGCGCGACCTGGTGGCGCGGCTGCACAAGGTCAATCTCGACCTGCTGCCGGTGCTGCATGAGCTCCTGCGCACCCGCAGCGTCACGCGCACCGCGCAATCCCTCGGCATCACCCAACCCGCCGTGAGCCGGGCGCTCCGGCAGCTGCGCGGCGCCTTCGACGACCAGCTGCTGATCTCGCCCGGCCGCGACACCCACCTCACCGAACGGGCGGCGGCGCTGGCCGGGCCGCTCGGCCATGCGCTCGGCGAACTCGACCTGCTGCTGAAGCCCGCCGGCCCGTTCGATCCGGCGACCGAGGCGGTGCACCTGGTGGTCAACACGGCCGACTATGTCACCCAGCTCCTGGCGCCGATCCTGGCCGAGATCTGCGCCCGCGAGGCGCCGCACGTCGTACTGGAATTCACCTGGGCCGGCACGCGCACCGCCGAGGACCTGGCCAAGGTCGACTTCATGATCGGCCCGCGTGCCTTCGGCGAGACCCTGGGCAAGCGGGTCGGCCGCCTGCCGCTGTGGCGCGACGAGATGGTGTGCATTGCCGCCGCCGGCAACGCGGCGATCCCGCCGCGCCTCACGCCGGCGCAGTTCCAGGCCATGCGCTACGTCGCCTTCCAGCGCGGCCCGCGCACGCCGCAGGACGTGCGCGTCCTCCTGCAGCCGACCTCGACGCTGGAGGTGGCGCCGGTCTGCACCACTTCCAGCTTCCTGGTGCTGGGCGCGATCGTCGGCAAGTCCGACTGCGTTGCGCTGGTGCCGCGCAAGGTGGCGCGGGAGCTGGCGCGCGCGGAAAAGCTGCGCATCGTCGAGATCGCCTACCTGCGCAAGCAGCTGCTGATCGACGCCTACTGGAGCCTGGCCACCAACAGCCGGCGCGGCCGCGCCTGGTTCCGCGGGCTGCTGGCCCGCGGCGCCGCCCGGCTGGGGTAGGCGCAGGAATTTCGCCGACCCGGGAATAAACGCCCCTCCCCGGTGTCTCTCCCCTGCTGACAACATCCGCACGGGAGAAAAGACATGCTGAAATCGATGCTTTCCGCCGCCGCCCTGCTCGCGGCCCTCACTGCCGGCAGCGCCTTTGCCGCCGACCCCGCCTCCGCGACCCCACCCATGAACAAGGGCGGCATGTTCGTCACGGCGAGCGGCATGACGCTCTATACCTTCGACAAGGACGCCACCCCCGGCAAGTCGGTGTGCAACGGCCCCTGCGCCACCAACTGGCCGCCGGCCGTCGCCGCCGATGGCGCCAAGGCGGCGGGCGACTGGACGATCATCACCCGCGACGACGGGCTGAAGCAGTGGGCCTACAAGGGCAAGCCGGTCTACGCCTTCATCAAGGACACCAAGGCGGGCGACAAGGCCGGCGACGGCTTCCTGAACGGCGCCTGGCATATCGCCAAGTAATCCTGTCTCGACTCTCCTCCCCCGCCGCGCGGGGGAGGAGTAAGAGGAATGGATGGCCGACGCGGACGCCCTGCTCGAACCGCTGATCCCGGCGTTGCGCCGCTACGCCTACGCGCTGCTGCGCGACCACGATGCGGCCGACGATCTGGTGCAGGACACACTGGAGCGGGCGCTGTCGCGCTGGCGGTTGCGACGACCGGACGGCGACCTGCGCGCCTGGCTGTTCACCATCCAGCGCAACCTGTTCGTCAATGCCTGGCGCCAGCGACAACGACAGGGGCCACACGCCAGCCTGGACGACGTCGCGCCGCCCGGCACCGCCGCGCAACAGGAGGCGGCGCTCGAAGTCCGGGACGTGCTGGCGGCCCTCGACCAGCTGCCCGAGGAGCAGAAGTCGCTGCTGCTGCTGATCGGGGTGGAAGATTTCTCGTACGATGACGCGGCGCGCATCCTGGGTCTGCCGATGGGGACCGTGATGTCGCGCCTGTCGCGCGGCCGGCAAAAGCTGCGGTCGATTTTGGAAACGGGGCGCGCCACGCTGCTTCGGAGAGTGAAATGATCGGCGAAGACGACCTCCAGGCCTTCATCGACGAGCGTCTCGACGGCCCTCGTCGCGCGGCGGTGGAGGCGCATCTCGCCGCCCATCCCGAGATCCGCGAACGGGTCACCGCGGAGCGCCGCCAGCGCGCGATGCTGCGCGGCCAACTGGAAGCCAAATTCGCCGAGCCGGTCCCGGCGCGACTGAGGATCGCCAGCATCCGCGCATCGCGGCGTGGACAGTCGGCGGGCTGGATGCGCACGGCCGCGGCAGCGCTCGCGATCTTCGTCGCCGGCGCGGCCGGCGGCTGGTTCGCCAACGGCCTGGCGCCCGCCTCCGCGCCCGTGGCGCCGACGACCAGCATCGCGCAGGGCGCGACCGCGGCCTTCCGGACCTTCGTGGTCGAGGTCGCCCATCCGGTCGAAGTGGGCGCGACACAGGAAGCGCATTTGCTGCAGTGGCTGGGCAAGCGGCTCGGCCGGCCACTGGCGGCGCCCGACCTCTCGCGGTTCGGCTACCGGCTGATGGGGGGGCGGCTGCTGCCGGCGGGAAGCGCTGCCGCGGCGCAGCTCATGTACGACGACGCGAGCGGCCGCCGCCTCACCGTCTATGTGCGGGCGGCGTCGGGCACCGAGACGGCCTTCCGCTTCCAGCAGGAGGGCGATACCGCGACCTTTGCCTGGATCGACCAGGGCTTCGGCTTTGCCGTGACGGCGATGGCCAGCCGCGACGAACTGCTGCCGATCGCCGAAGCGGTCTACCAGAGGTTCGTCGGCAAGAGCTGACCCTCGCCGTCGCTACTTCGTCGGATCGGTCAGGTCCTCGAATTCCTTGAGGTGGCTCGGGGCCCATTTGTGGTCGCGGGCGCGCACGATCCAGCGGTTGAGGAAGCCCCAGTGCCGCCGGCCGGCCTTCACCCAGACACGGCCGGTCTCGAACTCGGTGGCCAGCAGGTAGATGCCGAGCACGAAGAAGATCCAGCCCTGCAGGATCGGCAGCAGGCCACCCACCACCGACATCACGAGGCAGCCCAGGACCGCCAACGCCATCAGCGGCTTGCGCATCCGACACCTACAGGTGGATCGGCTTTTCCCAGGCCGCCAACGCCGCTTCCTTGAGCGCCTCGTTGACGGTCGGATGGGCGTGGCAGACGCGGCCGATGTCCTCGGCCGAGGCCGCGAACTCCATGGCGAGCGCCGCCTCGCCGATCATCGTGCCGGCCTCGGCGCCGAAGATGTGGACGCCCAGCACGCGGTCGGTGGTTTTGTCGGAAAGTACCTTCACGAAGCCCTCCGTCGCCGCGTTCGCGCGGCTGCGCGGGTCGGCGGTGAAAGGATACTTGCCGACCTTGTAGGCAACGCCCGCCGCTTTCAGTTGTTCCTCGGTCTTGCCGACCCAGGCGACCTCGGGCTGGGTGTAGACGACCGACGGCACGAGGTCCCAGTTCACGTGGCCCTTCTGGCCGGCCAGCGTTTCTACGCAGGCGATGCCGTCCTCGCTCGCCTTGTGCGCCAGCATCGGCCCGTCGATCACGTCGCCGATGGCGTAGATGCCGGGCACCGAGGTCCGGAAGTGAGCATCGACGGCGATGCGGCCGCGTTCGGTGAGTTTCACGCCGACCTTGTCGAGGCCGAGGCCTGCCACATAGGGACGGCGGCCGATGGCCACCAGCACGACGTCGGCCTGCAGCGTCTCCGTTGTCCCGCCCTTCGACGGCTCGACGGTGAGCGTGACGCCCGCACCGGTCGTCTCGGCCTTGGTCACTTTCGTACTCAGCTTGAACTTCAGCCCCTGCTTGGCGAGGGCGCGCTGGAAGAACTTGGTGATCTCGTCGTCGATGCCCGCGCAGATGCGATCGAGGAACTCGACCACCGTCACCTCGGCGCCGAGCCGCCGCCACACCGAGCCCAGCTCGAGGCCGATGATGCCGGCACCGACCACCACCAGGCGCTTCGGCACCTGGCCGAGCTCGAGCGCGCCGGTCGAGGACACGATCTTCTTTTCGTCGATGGCGATGCCGGGGAGCGGAGTCACTTCCGAACCCGCGGCGATCAGGATGCTCTTGGCCGTGACCGTGTCCTTCACCGCGCCGTCGGAGCCGATCACCGAGACCTTGCCGGCGGCTTCGATGCGACCAGCGCCCTGCAGCCAGGCGATCTTGTTCTTCTTGAACAGGAACTCGATGCCCTTGGTGGTGGCGCCCACCACCTCGGCCTTGCGCTTCATCATCTGCGCGAAGTCGAGCGTCGGCGCTCCGACCACGATGCCGTGCGCGGCAAGGTCGTGGCCGGTCTCCTCGAACAGGTGCGAGGATTGCAGCAGCGCCTTGGAGGGGATGCAGCCGACGTTGAGGCAGGTGCCGCCGAGCGTCGCGTTCTTCTCGACGACCACCACCTTCATGCCGAGCTGGGCGGCGCGGATCGCCGCCACGTAGCCGCCCGGACCGGCGCCGATCACGATGAGGTCAAATGTCTCATTCGCCATGACGCTGTCCTCACACGCCGAGCAGCAGGCGCTCGGGATCTTCTATGCATTCCTTGACCCGCACCAGGAACAGCACGGCCTCGCGGCCGTCGATGATGCGATGGTCGTACGACATGGCGAGATACATCATCGGCCGCGCCTTGATCTCACCGCCCACCACCATGGGGCGCTGCTGGATCTTGTGCATGCCGAGGATGCCGGACTGCGGCGGGTTCAGGATCGGCGTCGACATCAACGAACCATAGACGCCGCCGTTGGAGATGGTGAAGGTGCCGCCCGTCAGGTCGGCGATCGAGAGCTTGCCGTCGCGCGCCTTGCGGCCGAGCTCGCCGATGCCCTTCTCGATGCCGGCGAAGTCGAGCACGTCGGCATCGCGCAACACCGGCACCACCAGGCCCTGCGGCGTGCCGACGGCGACGCCGATGTCGTAGTAGTTCTTGTAGACGAGCTCGTCGCCCTCGATCTCGGCATTGACCGACGGCAGTTCCTTCAGCCCGGAGATGCAAGCCTTCACGAAGAACGACATGAAGCCCAGCCGCGCGCCGTGCTTCTTCTCGAAATCCTCCTTCAGCCGCTCACGCAGCGCCATGACGTTGGTCATGTCCACCTCGTTGAAGGTGGTGAGCATGGCGGCGGTGTTCTGCGCCTCCTTGAGGCGGTTGGCGATGGTGCGGCGCAGCCGCGTCATGCGCACCCGCTCCTCGCGCTCGGCGCGCGGACGCGGTCCGGACGGCGCGGCGGGCCTGGCGGCGGCAAGAGCGCTCGGTGCCGGCACGGAGGCAAGCGCTGCCAGCACGTCTTCCTTGGTGGCGCGGCCGTCCTTGCCGGTCGGCTGGATAGCAGCGGCAGGCACGCCCTTCTCCTCGGCGAGCTTGCGTGCGGCCGGACCCGACGCGGCGAGATTGGCGCCAGCCGGCGCCGGCGCAGCGGCCGGAGCCGGCGCAGGCACCGGCGCGGCAGGCTTTGGCGCAGCAGCAACCGAAGCGGCCGGTGCGGTGGCCGGCTTCGGTGCAGCGGCAGCTGCCCCCGCTGTACTTGCCTCGATGTGGCAGAGCACGCCGCCCACCTGGATGGTGGCGCCTTCCTCGACGGCGAGATCGACAATGCTGCCCGCCACCGACGCGTTGACCTCGACCGTGACCTTGTCGGTCTCGAGTTCGCACAGCGGCTGATCGATCGCCACTGCATCGCCTACCTTCACCAGCCATTTGGCGACGGTCGCCTCGGTGACCGATTCACCCAGTGCCGGAACCTTGATCTCGACGGCCATGACTAAAAAATCCTCCTTGTCGCGCCCTCAGACCGTGAGTGCGCGGTCGACCAGATCGGCCTGTTCCTTGAGATGCGTGCGCGCCGAGCCCGTCGCCGGCGAGGCCGCTTCCGGCCGGCCGATATAGACCGGCCGCTTCGCCCTGACGTCGATGCCCGACAGCGCCCGCTCGATGCGGCGATCGATGAAATGCCAGGCGCCCATGTTCTCGGGTTCCTCCTGGCACCACACCACCTCGGCATTGGGATACTGCGCGAGCCTGACGCCCAGCCGGCTGAACGGGAATGGATAGAGCTGCTCGATCCTCATGATCGCGATGTCATCGATCCTGCGCTTGCGCCGCTCGGCGACGAGATCGAAATAGACCTTGCCCGAGCACAGTACGACGCGGCGGATCTTCGCCGCGTCGGCGAGTTGGTCGGTCTCGGCCAGGATGCGCCGGAACGACGAGCCCGGTCCGAAATCGGCCAGGGTCGACACGCACTCCTTGTGACGCAGCAGCGACTTCGGCGTCATGACGATCAGCGGCTTGCGGAACGAACGCCGCATCTGGCGGCGCAGCGCGTGGAAATAATTGGCCGGCGTCGTGGGATTGACGACCTGCCAATTGTCCTCGGCTGAGAGCTGGAGATAGCGCTCGAGCCGTGCCGAGCTGTGTTCCGGCCCCTGGCCCTCGTAGCCGTGCGGCAGCAGCATGACGAGGCCGTTCATGCGCAGCCACTTGCTCTCGCCGGAACAGATGAACTGGTCGATGATGACCTGCGCGCCGTTGGCGAAGTCGCCGAACTGCGCCTCCCACAGCACCAGCGCATTGGGCTCGGCCGATGAATATCCGTACTCGAAGCCCAGCACGCCCGCCTCGTTCAGCGGGCTGTCTATGATCTCGATATGCGCCTGCTCCGGCGCCACGTGATTGAGCGGGATGTATTTCGTCTCGGTGGTCTGGTCGACGAGCACCGAGTGGCGTTGCGAGAAGGTGCCGCGGCCGGAATCCTGGCCGCTGAGACGCACCGGCGTGCCCTCGGCCAGCAGCGTGCCCCAGGCCAACGCCTCGCCGGTCGCCCAGTCGATGTCGCGACCGGTGTCGATGGTCTTGCGTTTCTCCTGGAGCTGGCGCGCGATCTTGCGGTTGAGGTCGAAATTCTTGGGCGCCTCGGAGATCGCGCGGCCGACCGCCGTGAGTTGGTCGAGTTCGACCGCGGTCACGCCCTTGCGGTCTTCTTCGCCGGGCGCCACGGTGAAGCCCGCCCACTTGCCCTCGAGCCAGTCGGCCTTGTTGGGCTTGTAGTTGGTCGCCGCCTCCAGCGCCTTGTCGAGATTCTCGCGCAGCGCGCCGTCCATGGCCGCCACGTCGGCGGCGCTCACCACGCCTTCGGCCTCGAGGCGACCGGCGTAGACCTCCTTCACCGTCTTGTGGCCGCCGATCTCCTTGTACATCAGCGGCTGGGTGAACATCGGCTCGTCCGACTCGTTGTGGCCGTGCCGGCGGTAGCAGAACATGTCGATGACGATGTCGCGCTTGAAATGCTGGCGGAACTCGGTGGCGATACGCGAAACGTGGACGACGGCCTCGGGATCGTCGCCATTCACGTGCAGGATCGGCGCCTGAACGATCTTGGCGATCTCGGTGCAATAGGGCCCGGAGCGCGAATAGGTCGGCAGGGTGGTGAAGCCGATCTGGTTGTTGACCACGAAATGGATGGTGCCACCGATGCGGTAGCCGCCGAGGTCGCTGAGGTCGAGGCTTTCGGCCACCAGACCTTGGCCCGCGAACGCCGCGTCGCCGTGCATCAGGATCGCCATGACCTGGCTGCGATCCCTGTCGCCACGCTGGTCCTCCTTGGCGCGCGCCTTGCCCAGCACGACCGGATTCACCGCCTCGAGATGCGAGGGGTTGGGCGACAGCGAGAGGTGGATGACGTTGCCGTCGAACTCGCGGTCGGCTGAGGCGCCGAGATGGTACTTCACGTCGCCCGACCCGCGCATTTCCTCGGGCTGCGACGAGCGGCCCTGGAATTCGGAGAACAGCGCGGTGTAGCTCTTGTGCATGACATGCACCAGGGTGTTGAGGCGGCCGCGATGCGGCATGCCGATTACCACGTCGCGCACGCCGAGCTGGCCGCCGCGCTTCAGGATCTGCTCGATGCCGGGGATCAGCGATTCGCCGCCATCGAGGCCGAAGCGCTTGGTGCCGACGAACTTGACGCCGAGGTAGCGCTCCAGCCCCTCGGCCTCGACCACGCGCTGCAGGATCGCCTTGCGGCCCTCGACCGTGAACTCGGTGTGGTTCTCGATGTGCTCGATGCGCTCCTGGATCCAGGCCTTCTGGTCGGGATCGCTGATGTGCATGAACTCGACACCAATGCGCCCGCAGTACGTCTTGCGCAGGCGATCCATGATCTGGCGCAAGGTCGCGGTCTCGCCCAACGCCAGCGAGCCGAAGATCAGGACCGGGCGGTCCCAGTCATTCTCGCCGAAGCCGTAGGTCGCCGGGTCGAGTTCGCGGTGCGGCGCCTGACGGACCAGACCCAGCGGGTCGAGATCGGCCTCGAGATGACCGCGGATGCGATAGGCGCGGATCAGCATCAGCGCCCGCGCCGTGTCCTGGGCGGCGGCGCGGATCTCGGCCTCGGTCTTGCCGGCGAGCGGCATGGCGGCGCCGTTGCCGCCCTTCACGTTGCGGTTGGCAGCAGTCCGCGGCACCTCGGCGTCGGCGGCGCCGATCACCCGGGCGCCGTTGGGAGCCCAGCTCGCGCCGCGTGTCTCGGCCAGTACGTCGGCCTTCTCCTCTGCCAATGCCGCGAAGAAAGTCTGCCAGTCCCGGTCGACGGAATTGGGATCACCCTGGTAGCGGGCGTAAAGCTCCTCAATGAATGGCGCGTTGGCGCCGAACAGGAACGATGTCTGTTCCGCTCTCATGGCCCGGTACTCCTTGGCCTGTCGTTGCCAGCCGTCCAGCAGAGGCCGGGCGGCAATCGCCTATCGGCCCTTCATGGCCTTCAGCATTTCCTCGCCGAGTGCAGCAGGAGAATCCGCCACCGTGATGCCGGCCGAGCGCATGAAGTCGACCTTGAACTCGGCCGTGTCCTGGCCGCCCGAGATCACCGCACCAGCGTGGCCCATGCGGCGGCCCGGGGGCGCGGTGCGGCCGGCGATGAAGCCCACGACCGGCTTCCTGGTCTTGGAGGCCTTGATGAACTCGGCGCCCTTGACCTCGGCGTCACCGCCGATCTCGCCGATCATGACGATGCCTTGAGTCTCCGGATCGGCCAGCAGCATCTCCAGGCACTCGACGAAGTTGGTGCCGTTCACCGGATCGCCGCCGATGCCGATGCAGGTCGTCTGGCCGAGCCCGACGGCCGTGGTCTGCGCCACCGCCTCGTAGGTGAGCGTGCCCGAGCGCGAGATGATGCCGATCCTGCCGCGCTTGTGGATGTGGCCCGGCATGATGCCGATCTTGCACTCGCCGGGCGTGATGACGCCGGGGCAATTGGGTCCGATCAGGCGCGATTTCGAGCCCGTGAGCGCGCGCTTCACCTTCACCATGTCGAGCACCGGGATGCCCTCGGTGATGCACACCACCAGCGGGATCTCGGCATCGACCGCCTCCAAGATCGAGTCGGCGGCATAGGGCGCAGGCACGTAGATGACGCTCGCAGTGGCGCCGGTCTTGGCCACCGCCTCGGCCACGGTGTCGAACACCGGCAGATCGAGGTGCTGGGTGCCGCCTTTGCCCGGGGTCACACCGCCCACCATCTTGGTGCCGTAGGCGATCGCCTGCTCCGAATGGAAGGTACCCTGCGAGCCGGTAAAGCCCTGGCAGATGACCTTGGTGTTTTTGTCGACCAGCACGGCCATCAGTTGGCCTCCTTGACGGCCTTGACGATCTTCTCGGCGGCGTCGGCGAGATTCTCCGCCGAAGTGATCTTGAGGCCAGATTCCTTCAGGATCTTCTTGCCGAGCTCGACGTTGGTGCCTTCCAGCCGCACGACCAGCGGCACATGCAGGTTGACCTCGCGCGCCGCGGCGACCACGCCCTCCGCGATCACGTCGCAGCGCATGATGCCGCCGAAGATGTTGACCAGGATGCCCTCGACGTTGGAATCCTTTAGGATGATCTTGAACGCCGCCGTCACGCGCTCCTTGGTGGCGCCGCCGCCGACATCGAGGAAGTTTGCCGGCGCCGAGCCATAGAGCTTGATGATGTCCATGGTCGCCATGGCGAGGCCCGCGCCGTTCACCATGCAGCCGATCTGGCCGTCGAGCTTGACGTAGTTCAGCGCGTACTTGCCGGCCTCGGTCTCGGCCGGGTCCTCCTCGTCGAGATCGCGCAGCGCCTCGAGCTCGGCGTGCCGGTAGAGCGCGTTGTCGTCGAAGGTCATCTTGGCGTCGAGCGCGATCACGTCGCCCGTCGCCGTCACGACCAGTGGATTGATCTCGATCAGCGAGCAGTCGAGGTCGGTAAAGGCACGATAGAGATTGCCGAGGAGCGAGACGAAGGCGCCAACCTGCTTGCCGGAGAGCCCCAGCGCGAAGGCGATCTTGCGGCCCTGGTAACCCTGGAAGCCGGCGGCGGGATCGATCGCCTGCTTGACGATCTTCTCGGGGCTCTCGTGCGCCACGGTCTCGATGTCCATGCCGCCTTCGGTCGAGGCGACGACGGCGACCCGGCCCACGGCCCGATCAACCAGCAGCGAGAGGTAGAGCTCGCGTTTGATGTCGCAGCCTTCCTCGATGTAGAGGCGCTTGACCATCTTGCCGGCCGGTCCAGTCTGCTTGGTGACCAGCTCGTGACCCAGCATGGCCTGGGCATTGGTGCCGACCTCGTCGACGGTCTTGGCAATCCGTACACCGCCCTTGCCGTCCGGATCGTTCTTGAAGCGGCCCTTGCCGCGCCCGCCGGCATGGATCTGGGACTTCACGACAGTCACGGTGCTGCCCAGCTTGCGGGCGACGTCGATGGCCTCGTCCTTGGTATAGGCGACGCCACCCTTGAGCAGGGGGACGGCGAACTTGGCCAGCAGGACCTTGGCCTGGTATTCGTGGATGTTCATGGAGTCCTATCGCTGGGGACTGCAGTGCAATAAGTATGCACAACGACTTAGTTGTAAAACGAAACTGACCAATAGCTGCGGCACTTTATGGACGCCACAGCGCATTGGCAACGACGGACTGATGACCCTTTTGGGTCCTTCGACCAAAGTCGAAGGCAGCTGCCCGATCAGGCGCGGCCGACGATCTTGTTGGTGGCATCGATCAGTGATTTCACGGCGGCGACCGACTTGTCGAACATCGCCTTTTCCTCGGCGTTGAATTCGACCTCGACGATACGCTCGACGCCCTTGGCGCCGATCACGACCGGTACGCCGATGTAGAGACCCTTGACCCCGTATTCGCCGTTCAGCATGGCGGCGCAGGGAATCATGCGCTTCTTGTCCTTGAGGTAGGACTCGGCCATGGCGATGGCGGAGGCTGCCGGCGCGTAGAAAGCCGAGCCCGTCTTGAGGTGCGCCACGATCTCGGCACCGCCATCGCGGGTGCGCTGGACGATCTGCTCGAGCCGCTCCCTGGTTGTCCAACCCATGTCGACCAGGTCGTGCAGGGAAATGCCGCCGACCGTCGAATAGCGCAGCAGCGGCACCATGGTGTCGCCATGGCCGCCGAGGACGAAGGCCGTCACATCCTCGACCGAGACGTTGAATTCCTCAGCGAGGAACAGGCGGAAGCGGGCGCTGTCGAGAACGCCGGCCATGCCGACGACGCGGGCCGGCGGGAAGCCGGTCACTTCCTGCATCAGCCCGACCATGGCATCGAGCGGGTTGGTGATGACGATGACGAAGGCGTTGGGCGCGTGCGCCTTGATGCCCTTGCCGACCGCGTCGATGACCTTGGCGTTGATGCCCACCAGGTCGTCGCGGGTCATGCCGGGCTTGCGCGGGACACCGGCGGTGACGATGACGACATCGGCGCCTTCGATGTCCTTATAGTCCGACGTGCCGCTGTACTTGGCGTCGAAGCCCTCGACCGGGCTGAGTTGCGCGATGTCGAGAGCCTTGCCCTTGGCAACGCCCTCGGCGGCCGGGACGTCGAACAGGACGATGTCGCCCAGTTCCTTCTGGCCGGCGAGCAGCGCCAGGGTGCCGCCAATCTGTCCGGCGCCGATCAGCGCGATCTTCTTGCGAGCCATGCGAAAAACTCCCGTTCGTGAAGGCGGCGCGTGGTAGCGCGATTCGCCCCTAGCGGCAAGAAGCTGTCAAACGGGATGCTTCTTGAGGTGGGCCAGCAGCAATTCCGTGGCGCGGCCCGGCGCCTGGTCCATCACGAAGTGGCCGACGCCGGGCAACACCTCCATGGCAAAAGCCGTGCCCACGAACTCACGCGTTCCGTGGGCGGCATCCGGCCCGACGGTAGCATCAGCATCACCCCAGATGTAGAGCGTTGGAACCTGGATCGTCCCGATATCGGCAGCCAACCCCTTGTTGGCGCGATACCAGGCAAGAGCGGCTTCAATCGCCGCGGGACTGCGCAACACCGAAAGATGCTCCTCGAGGGCGGCCTCAGGTACGCCCTGACCGAACAGGCCGTCGCGCAGGCGTTTGGCATTGTCGGCCAGCAACAGCCTGCCGGTCTCGGGCTCGAGAAAGGCACGGTGGTGCCGCGAGCGATGCTTCTGGTCGCCATCCTCCTTCCGGAGCGCGCGATGGAAAGATTTCGGATGTGGCCGCGACAGGATGGTGAGCGACGCAAGCCGCTCGGGATATTTGCCCGCCACGCCCCACGATACCTGCCCGCCCCAGTCGTGGCCGACGAGATGGAAGCGCTTACCGTCGTAACCGGCCGCCGCCGCGATCTCGATCGCATCGTCGACCAGCCTGTCGAAGGCGTAATTCGAAAGGTCGGCGGGATCGGGCCGCGCCTCGGGCGAATAGCCGCGCTGGTCGGGGGCCACGGCGCGATAGCCCGCCAGCGCCGGCAACGTCGCACGCCAGCTGTGCCGCGATTCGGGGAAGCCGTGCAGCAGCAGCACGAGAGGTCCGCCGGCCGGGCCTGCGACATCCGCTGTGAATGTCAGGCCCGACCGCGTCTCAACGCCGATGGTTTCAACCATCAGCCGGTCAAGTCACGCCGTTGGCCTTGAACCAGGCGAGCGCCCGCTTCCAACCGTCTTCCGCCGGACCCTTGCGGTAGCTCGGGCGGTAGTCGGCATTGAAGGCGTGCGGCGTGTCGGGATAGGTGACGATCTCCGACTTCTTCGCCGCTGCGCTTCCTTCCTTGAGTGCGGCACGCATCTTGTCGACGCTCGCGTTCGGGATGCCGGTGTCGGCGCCGCCGTAGAGGCCGAGCACCGGGCCGTTGAGATTCTTGGCGATATCGAGGGGATGCTTGGGCGTGAGCGCCGTCGACGCACCTTCGACGCGACCGTACCAGGCGACGCCCGCTTTCACCGCGGGATTGTGGGCATCGTAAAGCCAGACTATGCGACCACCCCAGCAGAAGCCGGTGATGCCGAGCTTGGAAGTATCGGCCTTGCCCTCGCCTTTGACGAAGGCCACCGAAGAATCGAGATCGCCCATCACCTGCTCGTCCGGCACCTTGGCGACAATCTCGCTGAGGAGCTTGGGAATGTCGGTGTAGCCCTTGGCGTCGCCCTGGCGGAAATAGAGTTCGGGCGCGATGGCGCAGTAGCCTGCCTTGGCGAAGCGCCGGCACATGTCGGCAATGTGGGCGTGCACGCCGAAGATCTCTTGCACCACCAGGATCGTGCTGAAGCCTGTTCCAGTCGCCGGCATGGCGCGATAGGCAGCCATCTCCTTGCCGTCCTTGGTCTTGACCTTCACCGCACCGGCAGTGAGTCCGTCGGTCGGTGTCGTGATCATGGTCTGCGCCGACACCGGCTGGACCGAGAGCGCAAAAGTCGAGCCGAGCGCTACGCCACCCACGGCCATCGCGCCACGCCGCGATAACGCAATATCGTTAGCTGAAAAAACCCGGTCGCCGTCCATGTTCCTGCCTCCCAGAGAAGAATGTGGGGTGAGCCTAGGCCGCCGGCTTCGCCGGCCACAATCACAATCCGGAGAGTTAGGTGCCGGAGAGCCTCAGGCGATATGGTCGAGAACCAGATACTCCGGGCTCTGCATCTCCATCAGGCGCGAGACCGTGCGCTGAAACTCGAAGGCGCCGTCGCCGTCGACATAGAGGCCGGCCGGGGCCGTGGCGGCCGAGCAGATGAACTTCACTTTCTTTTCGTAGAATTCGTCGATCATGGTGACGAAGCGTGCCGCCTTGTCCTGGCTGTCGGGCCCCATCTTGGGGATGTCAGCCATGATGACCGTGTGGAAATTGTCGGCGATGCAGAGGAAGTCCGAGGCGCCCATCGGTTTGGCGCACCAGTCGAGATAGTGCGCCATGGCGACGCCAGGAGCGGCCCGCGGGACCTCGACGTCGCGGCCCTGCGTCCGCAGAACCCGCGGCTCGCCGTCGGCGCCGGCGGCGAGTGCCCGGAACGCCTCGTCGAGCTTGGCGTTGGCCCAGGCGCCGAGCGGCGTCAGATAGACGTCGAAGTTGCGCAGCCGGTTCATGCGATAGTCCTGGTCGCCGCCCAGCTCGAGGATCTCGAGGTGTTCCTTGATCAGATCGATGAACGGCAGGAAGCGGTCGCGCTGCAGCCCGTCCTTGTAGAGATCGTCGGGCTGGCGGTTGGAGGTGGCGATCACCGTGATGCCTTCGTCGAACAGGGTCTCGAACAGGCGCCCGAGGATCATCGCGTCGGCGATGTTCGTGACCTGGAATTCGTCGAAGCACAGCAGGCGCGTTTCCGTAGCGATCTCGCGCGCGATCGGCACAATGGTGTCGGCTTCGGGGGGCGCGCCCTCGGCGGCGAGCTTCTCGCGGCGGCGGTGCAGGCGCACCTGGACCTCGAGCATGAATTCGTGGAAGTGCACGCGCCGCTTCCTGGCCACCGGCGCATCAGCAAAGAACAGGTCCATCAGCATCGACTTGCCTCGGCCGACCGGACCCCAGATGTAAAGACCGTGCGGCCCGACCAGCGGCTTGGCTGTGCGCCCCAGCCCCAACCGCGCCAGCAAACCTGGTCTGGCCGGATGGGCCGCCAATGCCGCCAGCTGGTCGTGCACGGCCTGCAGCCGCAGAACGATACGCTCCTGCACGGGATCGGCATGGATTTCACCCGCGGCGCGGCGGGCGGCAAGGTTGGCGAGTGGCCCCCTCTTCTCGATCAGAGGGGCAGCGGTCGAGGGGGGAGTGGACTCCATTCTGCCGGCATAACTAGCTCACCGCCGCGCGGCTGCCTATAAGGTGCGGCGATGAAGATTGCGTTTCTCGGCACCTCCGCCTTTGCCGTGCCGGCGCTCAAGGCGCTGGCCGAGGCCGGCCACGACGTGGTCGCGGTCTATACGCGTTCGCCCAAGCCGGCCGGCCGCGGCCAGCAGGAGCGGCGCACGCCGGTTCACGAGGTCGCCCTCTCGCTCGGCCTCGGCGTGCGCTCGCCCAAGAACCTCAGGAGCGACGAGGAAGCACAGGCCTTCAAGGCGCTCGACCTGGACGCGGCGGTGGTCGTGTCCTATGGCCATATTCTGCCGAAGAGCTTCCTTGATGCCCCGGTGCTGGGGTGTGTCAACATCCATGGTTCGCTGCTGCCGCGTTGGCGCGGCGCAGCACCCATCCATCGCGCCATCCTGGCCGGCGACAAGGAGACCGGCGTCACGACCATGCGCATGGACGAAGGTCTCGACACCGGTCCGATGCTGCTGGCCGAACGCACGCCGATCTCCTCGGCCGACACTGCTGAAACGGTGCACGACCGCCTGGCCGACCTCGGCGGCCGGCTGATCGTGTCGACGCTCGACGGGCTGATGCGCAAGACCATCGATCCGGTGCCGCAACCCGACGAGGGTGTCACTTATGCCCACAAGCTTGGCAAGGAGGAGGGTGCGCTCGATTGGCGCCGGCCGGCGGCCGAACTCGAGCGCAAGGTGCGCGCCTTCCATCCCTGGCCCGGTACCTGGTTCGAGGCACCGCAGGAGAACGGCGCCGAACGCGTCAAGGTGCTGGCGGCGGGTCTCGCCCTGGCCGGCGGTGCGCCCGGCACGCTCGTCGTCGGGCGCGACGGCTTCCCGGTGGTGGCCTGCGGCATCGGCGGGCTGAAGCTCCTGCAATTGCAGCGCCCCGGCAGGTCGGCACAATCGGCCGATGCCTTCCTACGTGGCTTCGCGCTGGTCACCGGCACCATCCTGCCGCCGCCCACCGTCGTGCCGCTGTCGCCGTCCAGACCCGCCTGACGCCGTGCCGCGTTACAAGCTCATCGTCGAATACGATGGCGGTCCCTTCGTCGGCTGGCAGCGCCAACCCAATGGCCCCACCATCCAAGCGCTGCTGGAAGACGCGATATTCGCCATGAGCGGCGAGCGCGTGTCGGTGCAGGGTGCGGGCCGCACCGATTCCGGCGTCCATGCGCTGGGCCAGGTGGCGCATTTCGATCTCACGAGCGAGATGGCCGCCGACAAGGTGCAAGCCGCGCTCAACTACCATCTGAAACCCAACCCGATTGCACTCCCCTCGGTCGAGATCGTGCCGGCAAAGTTCCATGCGCGCTTTTCCGCGACGTGGCGGCGCTATCGCTACCGCATCCTCAACCGCCGGGCGCCACCCACCCTCGACCGCGGACACGTCTGGCACGTGCCGGCGCGGCTCGATCTGGAGGCGATGATAGACGCCGCGGCCATCCTGCAGGGACACCACGACTTCAACAGCTTCCGCTCGACGGCCTGCCAGGCGCCGTCGTCGGTCAAAACTCTCGATCTGCTCCGCGCGGGACGCGACGGCGCAGAGATCCAGATCGACGTCGGGGCGCGATCGTTCCTGCACAATCAGGTGCGGATCCTCGTCGGCACGCTCAGGCTGGTCGGTCGTGGCCAATGGTCCAGGCACGACGTCGAGGAAGCACTGGCCGCCCGTGACCGCACCCGTGCCGGGCCGACGGCGCCGCCGCAGGGCCTGTGCCTGATGGAGGTGCGTTACGACCTAGGCGCCGACGGCGGCGGCGATGCCGAGATGGCGAGCGATGAGGAATGAGATGAAAGTCGACGGCACCCAGCTCACGATCAGCAGCATTGCCGAAAGCAGCCAGCTGGTGCCCAGCACCTCCCGCGTGGTCACCAGGAACCAGTAGAAGAACAGGCCCTGCAGACCGATCTTGATCAGCTGCCCGAGTCCTGACGGCACCAGGTAGATGATCGGCAGGCAGATCAACACGATGACCATGCCGGGCAGGTTGATCCAGTTGAGGGCACCGATGTAGCGCGGAAAGCGATCGAGCCAGCCCTGACGCCGCGCGATCTCATGGAAGATCACCGGAAACAGCAGCCATTCGATGACGTACTGCAGCGCCTCGGCGAAGACGATCTCCACCTCATCTGCCGTCACCGACACGTCGGAGTAGTCGACCAGCACCTTGATGACATAAAGCGGCGCCACCACCACCATGAGGCGGAACGAACGCAGGCAGGCTTCCGCGGTATTGTCGAAATGGAGCGGCGCCGACGGATCCCGTCGCAGAAAGCCCAACGCACCCTGCACGCCGCGGGCGATTTCGGCAGCACTAAACACGGCGGGCCTTCAGGCCGCGAAGAAACGGTCAAGCACCGTCTCGTAGACGTTGGCAAGCATCCGGAGATCGGCGACGGCGCTCTTCTCGTCGACCTTGTGCATGCTCTCGCCTACCAGCCCGAACTCCAGGACCGGACAATAGGCGCGGATGAAGCGGGCATCCGAGGTGCCGCCCGTCGTCGAGAGTTCGGCCTCGACACCCGTAACGTCGCGGATGGCGCCGGCGACAAGGTCGCTCAGCGGCCCCGGCGGGGTGTAGAAGGATTCGCCCGAGACCTCGACCTTGTATTCGACGATGCCATTGCCTCCGAGCCGCGCGTTGACGCGATCGATGCGCTCCTGAAGGTGCGCCAGAAGGGCCTTCGAGGTCCAGAGATCGTTGAAGCGCGTGTTGAAGCGCGCATGCACCGTGCCGGGCGCGATATTGGTTGCCTTGTTGCCGACGTCGATGGTGGTGAACTGCAACGATGTCGGCTGGAAATGCTTGCTGCCCCCGTCGACCGGCTCACGCACCAGTGCTTCGATGATCGCCGAGAGCCGATGCAACGGATTGTCGAGCCGTTCGGGATAGGCGACGTGGCCCTGCACGCCGCGGATCGTCATGTCGACCGTCATGCTGCCGCGACGTCCGATCTTCATCATGTCGCCGAAGCGCCTCGAACTCGTCGGCTCGCCCACCACGCAGGCGTCGATCTTCTCGCCGCGGTCGGCCAGCCGCTTCAGCATCTTGACCGTCCCGTTGACCGCCGGCCCTTCCTCGTCGCCGGTGATCAGCAGACTGATCGCGCCACCGAAGTCGCGGCCCCGCTTGGCGACGAAGCGCGACACCGCTTCGGTGAATGCCGCGATCGCACCCTTCATGTCGGCGGCGCCGCGGCCGAATATGTAGCCGTCCGACAGCTCGGCGGAGAACGGACTGATGGTCCACGACGAGAGATCACCCACCGGCACCACGTCGGAGTGGCCGGCGAAGCAGAAATGCCGGCCATTCGCCTCCTTCGGCTGGCCGATGCGGGCATAGAGGTTGGCGACGTCGTCGGTGCCGGCCTGGGAGAAATTCATGCGCTCGCAGCGGAAGCCGAGCGGCGCCAGGGTGCGTTCGAGCAACTCCAGCGCACCGGCCTCGCGCGGGGTCACGCTCTCGCAGCGCACCAGCGCGCGCGTCAGTTCGATCACGTCGGTGACGTGGGGAGCCAAGGCATCGGGCATGTCGCGACACTACATCTCTGCACCCTCAAAGAGAAGGGCGCCGGCTTGGCCCAGCCGGCGCCCAGTCGATTCGAGAGGAAGAGAGTCTTGTTGCTTATGGAACTCAGGCGACCATGCGGTCGGCTTCCTGTAGGTCGACCGACACGAGCTGGGAGACGCCCTGCTCGGCCATGGTCACGCCATAGAGCCTGTCCATGCGCGCCATGGTGACACGATGGTGGGTGATGATCAGGAAGCGCGTGTCGGTGCGGCCGGCAATGTCCTGCACCAGGGCGCAGAAGCGCTCGACGTTCAAATCGTCCAGCGGCGCGTCCACCTCGTCCAGCACGCAGATCGGCGCCGGGTTGGTCATGAACACGGCGAACAACAGCGACAGAGCGGTCAGAGCCTGTTCACCGCCCGACAGCAGCGACATCACCTGAAGCTTCTTGCCCGGCGGGCTGGCGTGGATTTCGAGGCCGGCTTCGAGCGGGTCCTCTGATTCGGTGAGGCGCAGCTCCGCCTTGCCGCCGCCGAACAGCTTGGTGAAGAGCTGCTGAAAATGGCCGCTCACCTGCTCGAAGGCGACGAGGAAGCGCTCGCGGCCTTCGCGGTTGAGGCTCTGGATGCCCTGGCGCAGCCGGCCGATGGCGGCGACCAGATCGTCGCGCTCGGAGGTCATGCCGGTGATCTGCTGCTCGAGTTCGTTGGCTTCCTCCTCGGCCCGCAGGTTGACTGCGCCCATGGTCTCGCGCTCGTGGACCAGACGCTCGAGACGATGCTCGGCCTTTTCAATTTCCGGCAACTCCTCCAGCGACTGGACTTCGGCCAGCGCCAGCACGCCGTCGGGCTCGCAGCGCAGCCGTTCGACGATGCGCTCAACCACGGCCTCGCGGTCCTTGGTCGCCTGCTCGACCTGGCCCTCGCGCCGCACCCGGCTTTCGCGCGCCCCGGCCAGTTCGCCCTCGGCCTGGCGTAGCGCCTTGTCGGCCTCGCCCTGCCGGGTCTCGCCGACGGCCAGCCGGTCGGCTGCCTGCTGACGGTTGACTTCGGCCTCGGCGATCTCGTCGCCCAGCGCCCCACGCTTGGTCTCGATCTCGGCGGGCTTGGCCTCGAGCTCGGCGATGGCGCCGGCGATCTGCTCGCGGCGGGCATCGAGTTCGACGATCTGGCCATCGGCGTCGGCCAGGCGCTTGCTCCAGCCGGCATGCTCCTGGGCGATCTGGCCGAGACGCTCGACACGCATCGCCGCTTCGCGGGCAAGACGGTCGCACGTGCCTTCGGCGTCGACCAGAGCGGCGCGCAGTTCGGCGATGCGGACACGCAACGTGCCGGCGGTGGCGCGGTCGGCCTGGGTGTCGGAAATCGCCGACAGCCGGGCCTCGCGGAAGGTGCGGCGCATCTCGGCATCGGCGACGTCGCCCGTGATCTCGACCTGCAACTGCTCGATGCCGGTGAGGCGCGTGCGCAGCTGGTCGGTGCGGCGCGTCACCTCCGTGTGACGATCACGCGCCGCCGTGGCGGCGCGCTCTGCAGCAGCGACGGCGGTCTGGGCGGTCCGCTCGGCCACGCCGGTCGCTTCACTTGCGTCCTGGGTCTTGCGGCGCGCAGCGTCAGCCACGTCGCGCTCGTGCTGGCGGGCCTGCTCGACGCAGGTCCGTTCGGCATCGCGGGCGGCAGCGAGCCAGCCCGCTTCGGCATCGACGCGGGCTTGTTCGGCCGTCTGTTCGACCACGATAGCGTCGATCTGCTGGCGAAGGTCGGCCAAGCGGTTGCGCTGGCCGAGACGCACGGCGGCGGTCGACGGCGCGCCAGCACGCATCGTGTAGCCATCCCAACGCCACACCGCGCCCTCTCGGGTGACGAGTTGCTGGCCGGGCTTGAGCGCCGCCTGCAGGGCTTCGCCAGTGGCGTCGTCGGCGACGAGACCGATGAAGGCGATGCGGCGCGCGAGCTCCGGCAGCGCCTTGACGTGGGTACCGAGCGGCGTGGCGCCTTCCGGCAGGGCCGGCGCATCGGCGAGCGGCTCCAGCGGCAGCCAATGAACCGGCGCGCCGCGGTCGGACGACGCCTCGAGCTCGTCGCCAAAGGCGGCGCCCAGCGCCTTTTCGAAGCCGGGCTCGACGCTCAGCGCATCGAGCAGCGGCGGCCAGAGTGAGTCGGCGGCCGACTTCAGCGCCGCGGCGACGCCGGCTTCCTCGGCGCGCAGCTTGGTCAGCCGCGCGTTGGTTTTCTGCACGATCTCGGCGGCGGCGGCGTGGCTCGCTTCGGCAGCCTGGCGCTCGGCGGCGCGGGCGCGCTCCATGTCGATGCGCTCGGCCTCGGCCTTGGCCACAGCCAGACGCGCCGCGTCCGACTCGTAGCGCGCGGCCTCGCGGGCGTTCTCGATCGCCTCCTGGCCTTCGCGCTTGGCGTCCTCGAAAGCCACGCGTGCGGCCTCGAGCGCGGCTTCGACCTCGGCCAGAGCCGGCAGGCCCGCAAGTTCGGTTTCAACCTGGCGCTGCTGTGCCGCGACTTCCTCGCTGCGGACCGCCATCCGGCGCAGGCGCTCCTGCAACTCGACGATCTCGCGGCTCACGCTCTGACGCAGCGCCTCGTCGTCGGCGATCTGCCGGGTCAGGCGGTCGTGCTCGGCTTCGGCCGTGGCGGTGTCGTCCTGGGCGGCATCGCGGGCCTGCTGTGCGGCAGCGGCGCGATCCTCCTCGCCCACCTGCTCCTGCTCCAGCCGGCCACGCTGGCCGTCGAGATCGGCAATGGCGGTTTCGGCATCGCCCTTGCGGCCACGCTCGCGCTCGAGGTCGGAATCGGTCTGCCGCAGACGGGTCTCGGCGTCTTGCTGGGCAGCCGCCACCCGCTCGGCTTCGGCGGTGAGCGCATCGTGCGCCACGCGCAGGCGCTGGAGGGCGGCGGCGGCGGCGGCTTCATCGTTGCGCAGCGGCGGCAGCGAAGTCGCGGCTTCGGCCTGCGCCGTGGTGGCAAGCCCCACCAGGCGCGTGAGATCGGCGACCTGGGCTTCGGCCTCGCGCAGGCGTTCGCCCGAATCGGCGAGGTCACGCTCGGCGGTGGCGAGTTTCAGCGCCAGCACCGCCGCTTCGGCGCGACGAATGTGGTCGGAGAGATTGCGATAGCGGCTGGCCTGCCGCGCCTGGCGCTTGAGGCCCTTGTGCTGCTCCTCCAGCGCCACCAGGACGTCCTGCACACGCGCCAGGTTCTGCTCGGCAGCACGCAGGCGCAGTTCGGCCTCGTGGCGGCGGGCATAGAGGCCGGTGATGCCGGCCGCTTCGTCGATGATGGTGCGGCGGTCGGCCGGCTTGGCGTTGATCAGCGCGCCGATGCGGCCCTGGCTCACCAGCGCGGTCGAGCGCGATCCCGTCGCCGAATCGGCAAACAGCGTCTGCACATCGCGGGCGCGGATCTCGCGGCCGTTCACCGAATAGGCCGAGCCATGGCCGCGCTCGATGCGGCGCACGACGTCGAGCTGGTCGGTGTCGTTCACCATGGCGGGCGCAGTGCGCGTCTTGTTGTCGAGCGTCAGCATCACCTCGGCGATGTTGCGCGCCGGACGGGTGCCGGCGCCGGCGAAGATGACGTCCTCCATCTCGCTGCCGCGCATTTGCTTGGCCGAGGTCTCGCCCATCACCCACTTCAGGGCCTCGACAAGGTTCGACTTGCCGCAACCGTTGGGGCCGACGATGCCGGTCATGCCGGCCTCGATGGCGAGTTCCGTCGGGTCGACGAAGGACTTGAAGCCGGAGAGCCGGAGCTTGTCGAACTGGACCATCTACACCACGCTTGCTGTGACTATTTGACGAGTTTGGCGAGTACGCCGTCGAGATCCTCGACCGAACGCGACCCGCGATAGAGATCGCCGCCGATGAACAGGGTCGGCGTCGAATTGACGCCGAGCGCCTCGCCGCTGCGATAGTCGTTGAGCACGGCGTTCATCATGGCGTCGTTGGCAAGGCAGGCCTTGATCTCGGCCTCGCCCAGGCCCGCGATGCGCAGCGGCTTGGCAAGTTCGGCGATCGGATCGGCGCCGGTCGCCCACTGCGGCTGGCCACGGAAGATGATGTCGAGGACACCGAAGTAGCGGTCCTTGCCGGCGCACTCGGCGATCTGGGCCGCCTTGACCGCCACCTGGTCGAGCGGAAAGTCGCGATAGACGAGCTTCACTTTGCCGGTGTCGATCCACTTCTTCTTGAGCTCGGGCAGGATCTGGGTGTGGAAGTGGGCGCAGTGCGAGCAGGTGAGCGAGGCATATTCGACGATGGTGACGGGTGCCTTGGGGTCACCCAGCACATGATCGCTCGACTGAACGGCCAACAGCGCGGACTTGTCCGGGGTCGCCGCCACGGCAACCGGCGCCGGACCCGGCGCGGGGGGGCGCGTGCCGAAATAGACGCCAGCCACGATCGCAGCCACCGCCACGGCACCGCCGGCGACGATCAAGATATTCCGCATTCCGTCTTCCTCTCCACTACATCTTGGGAATTTCACCTGTGGGGAGTCAAACGATTACCGCCCCACTTGGCGTAAAATTGCTGCGATGGCGTCCGAACTGCCGGGATTCAGGTAGTTTTCCTCGTTGATGAACAGGGTCGGCGTGGACGTGACCCGGAGCGCCTGGCCGGTCTGGACATCGAACACGACTTTGTCCAAAGCGCGGTCGTTGGCGAAGCAGGCTTGGGCGTCCGCCGGGGTTACCCCCTGCGCCGCCAGGACCTTGATCATGTCGGCCTCGGGATCGCTCCCGGTCAGCCATTCGAACTGACCGCGGAACAGGGCGTCGGCTGTGGCGAAGAATCTGTCCCGGGGCACGCATTCGGTGAGCTGGGCGGCCCGCGTGGCCACGACATCCGAGGGAAAGTGACGATGGATCAGCCGCAGGCGGCCGGTGTCGATCCATTCCTTCCGCAGCGTCGGCAGCACCCCGATGTAGAAGGTCGCGCAGTGCGGACAGGTGAACGAGTAGTAGGAAATCAGCGTATTGGGCGCGTCCGCCTTGCCCAGGATGTGATCGTCGGGCAGCGGCGCCAGCAGCTTGTCGCGCGAGAGTTCCTGGGCACCGAGGTCGTCGGCCACGAACAAGGCCCCCAGCGTCGCCGCCAGGACGCCGCGCCGGGTGAGCGCCACACGGGCGCCGAGCCGGGTGAGCGCAGCCCGCAACTCGGGGTCCTTCACGGCCGCCGCCCGGGCCGCGACCTCGGTCACGGTCTTCGGATCGGGCTTGGGGGCCGGCGGCGGCGCGGTCGACCCCGCGATGGCGCCTTGGACAAGCCGGATATCGTCGATCATGCGGTGCCCGAAATAGGCGTTCACCCGCTCGACGATCTGGCCGGTCTGGTGCTGGACTTCCAGTGCGGCGACGCCCGAGACGCGCAGCCGCAGCAGCTTGCCGCCCCCGGTTGAGCTTCGCGCGCCGCGACCGGCCAGCAGGGCGTCGGGACGGGTGGTGCGGGCGAGGTCAGGGCCGACAATGGCCGACCATCCGGCGCGCAGGCGCGCGATCGAGGCGCCTTTGCCCCCCGTCCGATTCTGGGCGATCCCGGAGGTGAGCCGCTGGGCCAGACCGCCGATGGCACGGAAGCCGTTTTCCCGCATGGACCCTTTCAGACCCTGTTCCTTGTAGTAAGCCCAATGGTACGGGACGACCGCTAACATGACCATGACCCACGCCCCGCTTCTGCTCACCTGGTACGACCGACATCGTCGCACCCTGCCGTGGCGTGCGCCCTCGGGGGAGCGCACCCCGCCCTATCTCGTGTGGCTGTCGGAGATCATGCTGCAGCAGACCACCGTGGCCACGGTCGGCGACTATTACCGCCGTTTCGTCGAGCGCTGGCCCACCGTCGAGGCGCTCGCCGCCGCCCCGCTCGATGACGTGCTCTCGGCCTGGGCCGGCCTCGGCTATTACGCCCGCGCCCGCAATCTTCATGCCTGCGCCCAGGCCGTGGCAGACAAGCGCGGCGGCCGCTTCCCCGAGGATGAGGCCGCTTTGCGCGCACTCCCCGGCATCGGCCCCTATACGGCGGCCGCCATCCGCGCGATCGCCTTCGACCACAAAGCCTCGGCGGTCGACGGCAATGTCGAGCGCGTGATCGCCCGCCTGCAGGCGATCGAAACGCCGCTGCCCGATGCCAAGATCGAAATCCATGCCCGCGCCGCCGAGCTGGTGCCCGAAGACCGCGCCGGCGACTACGCCCAGGCGATGATGGATCTCGGCGCCACGGTCTGCACGCCGCGCAAGCCGCTCTGCGTCATCTGCCCGCTCAGCCGAAGCTGCCGCGCACTAAAACTCGGCATCGCCGAGACTTTGCCGCGACGTTCTCCGAAAGCCGAGAAACCGACCCGTCGCGGCCTCGCCTTCGTGCTGGCCCGCAAGGACGGCGCCATCCTGCTGCGCAAGCGGCCGACCAAGGGCCTTTTGGGCGGCATGGACGAGGTGCCGTCGAGCCCGTGGCGCGAGGGCAAATTCGTGGCGGCCGACGCGCTCAGCGACGCACCGGTGCCGGCGCGCTGGACGATCCTGGACGGGCTGGTCCGCCACACTTTTACGCATTTTCATCTCGAGCTCAGCGTCGCCCGCGCCACCGCCACCACCGACCGCCTGGCCCGGCTCCTGCCCGGCAGCGCCTGGTGCACCCTCGATCTCCTCGACGACCGCGCGCTCCCCACCGTCATGCGCAAGGTGATCGAAAAGGCCAGCCTGGCCTGAGCTCTCCGCACGCCGGAGAGCCGTTGTCGGCCGAGGCTTTTTGCCGACGCCCCGGTGTCGGGAAAATCCTGTCGGAAAATTCAGGGCGTTGATCGGCAAGACTTTTCGCCGGCCGTTTTCCGACACCCGCGTGTCGAAGAATGCGAGCTGTGTCGGAAAACCTCCTCACGCCGGACGGGGCATGGCCAAAGAAAAGGCCGACGCGGTTTAAGCGTCAGCCTGACAAGATTAATAGCATATTCCTGTTGAATCTGCACATCACATTCGCGTGAGTGGATGCTGGCAGTGCAAGCACTCCGCTCGCGGCGCCTCTAGATGAGGTTGGGTTTCGGCAGGCTGGTGGGGAGGATCTCGATCACCGAGTAGCCGTCCCGCTCGAGCGAAACCGCCTGAAGCTGGGCTTCCTTGAGGGTCGAGTAGGCGATGCCGATGCGGCGGCCGCCCTTGGGCTTTTCAACCCAGACCATATGCTTGCCGATTGCGGTTGTTGTCATGGCGGACCCTATACAGGCAAACGCCGGCATTAGCGAACACTCGATAGTTGGCTCCCAAACCAGTCAATTCTCATCCGTCTTGACAAAAAATGAATTTGAATTCATTTCTTTACACATGGCCTACCGGCGCACCGAACGGGTCCAGGAGCAGCTTCAGGACAAGCGCGACCGCATCCTGCAGGCGGTCCGCGCGGTCGTGAGCGAGGTCGGCTTCCGCGGCGCCCAGGTCGCGACCGTGGCCGAGGCGGCGGGAGTGGCGACCGGCACGATCTACCGGCATTTCCCATCCAAGGGCGAGTTGTTCGCCGAGGCGCTGGCCCTGAACGCGGGCCACGAAGTGAGCGTCATGCAGGCCGTGGCCGACAGCGAGGGAACGGCCACGGCACGGCTCGCCGACGCGGTGCGCGTGTTCGCGCTCCGCGCCATGCGGGCACGGCGGCTGGCCTGGGCGATGATCGCCGAACCGGCCGAGCCCGAAGTCGACGCGGCCCGCCTGAAATCCCGCCGCGCCTTCGCCGATGTGCTGCAAGGCCTGATCGAGGACGGCATCGCGCGCGCCGAGTTCCCGCCGCAGAACGCCCGCATCGCCGCCGCCGGCCTGATCGGCGCCCTGACCGAGGGACTGATCGGCCCCCTGGCGCAGGATGCGGAGGCGCCGCCCAACGCTCTGTCCTTGTCGCGCGAGATCACCGCCTTCTGCCTGCAGGCCGTCTCCGCCCGTCCTTATGAGGAGTCCCGCTCATGACCATGACCGACGCCGCGGCTCCCGCCTCTACGGTTCCTCATTGGCAGCCCCTGTTCCAACGCCTGCTCGGAGAGATCGACGGGCGCACCAGCCCCGACTGGCAGGCCGACGAGGCCGGTCTCGATCCCGCCCTCTACATCGACCCAACGCGCTTCGCGCGCGAGCGCGAACGCCTGTTCCGCCGGATGCCGCTCTGCCTCGGTCCCGTCGACCAGCTCCGCGAGCCCGGCAGCGCGATGGCGCGCGAGATCTGCGGCGTGCCCGTGCTGATCACGCGCTCGCGCGAAGGGCACGTGAAAGTGTTCCTGAATGTCTGCCGTCATCGCGGCGCGCGGCTGATCGCGGGCGACGGCGAACCTTGCCGACGCCAGAGCCTGGTCTGCCCCTATCACGGCTGGACCTACCGCCTCGACGGCTCGCTGGCCGGCCTGCCGCGCGCCGAGGCTTTCCCGACGGTCGACAAGCACACGCTCGGGCTGCGCGAGCTGCCGTCAGCCGTGCGCCACGGCATGATCTGGGCGGTGCTCGATCCCGCCGCCTCAGCGCCCGACATGGCGGCGTTCCTGGGCCCGCTCGACGGCGACCTCGCGGCGATCGGTCTCGGCGGCCATCGCCTCTATCGCCAGCACGCCATCAAGCGCGCCGCCAACTGGAAGCTGATCGTGGAAGCTTTCCTCGAGATCTATCATCTGACGCGCCTTCACGCCGGCACGATCGGGCCATTTTTCGCCGACGCAGTCTCGGTGAGCGACGCGGTGGGCCCGCACATCCGCTTCCTCGCGGCGCGCGAACGCACGGCCGATATCCGCGAACTGCCGCCCGAGCGCTGGAGCCCGCAGCATCACGGCACGCTGGTGCACTTCGTGATGCCCAGCAGCATCTTCATCTACCATCCCGACTACATCAGCCATCTTGGCCTGTTCCCGAGCGCGCCGGACGAGACGCTGTTCGTGCATTCCATGCTGACGCCGGACATTCCCGAGGACGACAAGACGGCGATGCACTGGGCCCGCTCGTTCGAGCTGATCGACGGCGGCGTCTTCAACAGCGAGGATCTGCCGACCTGCGAGCAGATCCAGCGCGGCATGGGCAGCGGCGCCAACGAGCGGCTGATCGTGGGCCGGCTGGAGCAGAACCTGCGGCGGTTTCACGCCAATTTGGACGCGGCGTTGGATTAGAGGAGCATGAAACGAGCGGCTCGAGCACCTACTCCTCAAAGCGACCTGTGGCGTCACGATCGCGCTCGTATCGTCTCGTGAGCGGAAACGGCGGCAACCAGGACTCGCGACGGACGGTCCAGAGTTCGTAGGTCGGCGTCAGTTGGTCGGGGGCATCCAGGGATCCCAGGTTCACACCGATTTCGTCTCCGCTCTGTCCAAAAACGGGCGAGCCGCAGCGGGGACAGAAGAACCGCCCACCATAGTCGCGCGCTTCGCCGTCGATCGTCACCGCATCCTGCGGGAACCACGCGGAGCCGTGAAAAAGGGCGCCATGATGCTTGCGGCAGTCGAGACAGTGACAAAGGCCGACCCGGTAGGGGCGTCCCGACGCCACAAATCGGACGTTGCCGCACAGGCAACCGCCGGTGAATCGCTCCATGCTGTGTCTCCTCCAGGCTTCGACTCAATCATAGCCCTCCCGCTCAGGATTGCGCGCGCAGGTCGAAGTGGAAAACCTTCGAGATGATCTGCCAGCGACCGTCGACGAAGACGAAGGTCAGAAGATCGCTGAAGAATTTGGCGCCGATGGCGCATTCGACGCGGGCGAAGGCCGTCACCGGCCCGGCGAACTCGATGGCGACGATGCGGTCCGCCCGCACCTCGTTCCGGCTGGCCGGCGAAGGCCGTTGGTCGACGATCGGGAAGTACTCGTCCATGCCGAGATGGACGAGCGTGCCGTCCGTCGCGCAGACATAGTGCGCCTTGGCGTGAAACACCGAGCGCAACAGGGCCGTGTCGCTGTGGTACAGCCCGTCGAAATACTTGCCGAGAACGGCGGCGACGGCGGCGAAGTTCGTCTCCATCCGGGCCACCGTCATCAGGCCGCGATGAGGCCTTCGGCCCGCATCGCCGCTTGCACGGAGGGCCGTGCGGCAACCCGGGCGACGAAAGCCGCGACGTTGGGCCATTTGGCCAAGCCGATCCCCGTCGGCCCCGTCCAGTTCGCGACCGTGAAGAGATAGGCGTCGGCGACCGAAAAGCGCTCGCCCAGAAGATAGAGGCGGCCGTCGCCCAGGAGTTGCTCGAAGTAGTCGAGGCGGCGGGCGACATTGGCCTGGGCCGCCCGCTTTGCTTCCTCGGAAGTGGACGGGGTGAACAGTGGTGAGAACGCCTTGTGCAGCTCCGACGCGATGAAATTCAGATGCTCCTGGAGGCGGACCCTCTCGAGCGTGCCGTTCGCCGGCGCAAGGCCAGCCGCCGGATACCGGTCGGCAATGAACTGCACCATGACGGCGCCCTCGGTCAGCACCTCGCCGTCGTCGAGACGGAGCGCCGGCACGTATCCCTTGGGATTGACCTTCGAAAATTCCTCGCCGCTTGCCGTCTTCCGCGATGCCAGGTCGACGCGCTCCAGGTCGAACGGCACGCCGGCTTCACGCAGGCTGATGTGCGGGGAAAGCGAGCAGGCGCCGGGGGCGTAATAGAGCTTCATTGCGTGATCCTCGGTTTGACTGGGGTGATTGGAAGGTCTCGCGGAAGCTAGGCGATATCGGTAACCTTTGTATATGTCATAACCATATGTTACTTCATTTTCAGATAACCTCGCGGTAACCGGCGAAAACGGCGATGGCGCTCAAGGTACGGAAGAACAAGTCACCCGCTCCGCCGCCCACCTGTCCGGTCGGCGAATGCATGGCGCTTCTTGGCGGTGCGTGGACGCCGAACGTCGTTTGGTATCTCAGCGGCGGACCACGGCGCTTCGGCGAACTCAGGATCGATATCCCGCCGATCTCCCCCAAGATGCTGAGCGCGCGGCTCAAGGCTCTCGAAGCGAAGGGCGTCGTTCAGAGAGTTGTCGCGCCGACGTCTCCGCCGTCCGTCGAATATTCGCTGACGGAATTGGGCCGCGAGCTCGTGCCCGCGATAAGCGCGATCGTGGCGATCGGCCTGAAGCTGAAAAACAGGCCGCGCTCCGGCAAGGGCGTTCGTCGCGCCTAAAGGCCGGCCCGCACCTGCTGGCGGAGATGGTCGATCGGCAGGCGGGCGCCCGCGACCTCGACATGCCAGAAGGTCCAGCCGTTGCAGGCCGGCGCGCCCTGCACTGCCGCGCCCACCTGGTGGATCGAGCCGCGATGCTCGCCCAGCGCATTGGCGGCCGACAGCGAGCCGTCGGCGCGCACCCGGGCGTGCAGGCGGCCGCTCAGGTCGCTCAGCACCGTGCCCGGCCGCAGAAGGCCCGCCTCGATCAGCACGCCGAAGGCGATGCGCGGCTCCTGGCGCTTGCTGGGCTTGGGCGTCACATCCTCGCCCGCCAGAGGCTCGATCTCGGCGATGCGTTTGCGCGCGATGGCGGCGTAATCCGGGTCGCGCTCGAGGCCGATGAAGCGGCGGCCGAGGCGGCGCGCGACGGCGCCTGTGGTACCGGTGCCGAAGAAGGGATCGAGGATGATGTCGCCCGGATTGCTGGCCGCCATGATGCAGCGGAACAGGAGCGACTCGGGCTTCTGCGTCGGATGCGCCTTCTTGCCGTCCTCGCCCTTCAGCCGTTCGGCGCCGGTGCAGAGCGGCAGCACCCAGTCGGAGCGCATCTGCAGGCCCTCGTTCAGCTCCTTCATCGAATCGTAGTTGAAGGTGTACTTCTTGTTGGCGCGATCGCGCGCCGCCCAGATCAGCGTCTCGTGTGCGTTGGTGAAACGCTTGCCGCGGAAGTTCGGCATCGGGTTCGACTTGCGCCACACGATGTCGTTCAGCAGCCAGAAGCCCTGGTCCTGCAGCGCCGTGCCGATGCGGAAGATGTTGTGGTAGCTGCCGATCACCCAAAGCGTGCCGCCGGGCTTCAGCGCGCGGCGTGCCGCCTTCAACCAGGCGTTGGTGAACTGGTCGTAGCGCGCGAAGTCGGCGAACTTGTCCCAATCGTCGTCGACCGCGTCGACCTTGCTGTGGTCGGGCCGCAGCAGTTCGCCGCCGAGCTGGAGATTGTAAGGCGGGTCGGCGAAGACCATGTCGACGGAGGCTTCAGGCAGGGCGCGCATCAGTTCGATGCAGTCGCCGACGAGCACGCGGTCGAGGTTTTCCACAGGCATCGGTGGAAGATGAGTCCACAGCGATTCCTGGTCAAGAAACCAATTGAATCAATCGTTTAGACACCAGATCGAGTCAGTGTTTTCCCGCAGACCCACCATGGCTAGGCGGTTACGTTGAAGAAGCGCCGCCGATCGACTAGGTTACATGTAACCTGAACTGGAGTTCGATCATGCCTGCGTCTCGCCCCAAGTCTTCTCGCATCAAGGTGCGCGAACACCGGGAGCGGCTGCGTCAGCAAGGTCTGCGGCCCATTCAGATCTGGGTGCCCGACACCGGGGCGCCGGCATTCCGCTCGGAAGCCCGGCGCCAGTCCGTGGCCGTCGCGGCCAGTTCCTGGGCGGCCGAGGATCAGGCCTTCATCGACGCCTTGGCCGAAGCCGATCCCGACACCGAGGCATGAAGCGCGGCGACATCTGGACGGCCGCCGGCGGAAAAGACTACGCCGGCAAGCCCAGGCCGGTGGTCATCGTCCAGGACGACGCCTTCGACGGCACCGACTCGATCACGATCTGCGCCTTCACCACCGACGAGACGGAGGCTCCGCTGTTCCGGCTGGTCGTACAGCCGACGGCCCGGAATGGACTGCGGGCGACATGCCGCCTGATGGTCGACAAGGTGACGACCGTTCCCAAGAACAGGCTTGGCACTCACGTCGGCCGGCTCGACGATGAAGACATGCTTCGGCTCAATCAGGCGATTCTGGTCTTCCTGGGTCTTGCGACCTCGCCGAAAACGAGCCGCTCGATCGGCGGAACCCACCAGACCTAGGCGATGTTGCCAAAGGGCAATTACAGGAACCGGGCGAGTTCCTCGGCGATCGCCTTCCGCACATCCGGGCATTCGACTTACCGCCCGTCGTCATCGCATGATCGAAGGAGCGGGCTCGCCAATAGCCTTCATGCATTGCGGTTCCGGCGGAAGATCAGGGCAACGATTACCCCGCCCAGCACCGAAGCCAGGACCATGATCACGAAGAGGCCTACTGCGGCCCACAGAGCATAGGCGGCCGCTTTGGCGCCGGCCTCTTCGTACTTTTTGTTCACAGTCGCCCGCAGATCACCGACCTGCTCCTTTATCTCGTCTCGCAGCGCCTTCAGTTCGGGCGGCAGCGGCACGTTTGCGCGGACGCGCTCCATGCCGGAGTCCTTCGCCTTTTCGAGCGTATCCCTGACCGGCGAAGGCTGCTGCTGGACCTGCGCCTGCTGCACGGCGGCAGGCCCAGGACCGGAACCTTCCCGATCCACCAATCTGGCGGTGGCGCCCCCGGCCACCATGACGGCAAGAACGAAGACCAGCGACGGGACAAGTCTGGGCATCGGGAAACCTCATCGATCCGGCCTGGGAATAATAGCATGACCGGCAGAGAAACACCCCTGTACGAGCGCGCCGAGTGGGCCAGGCCAAGGGTCGTCTATGAGTTCACGACCTGGGCAAGCTCCCCAGCGATCGCCTTCTTCACGCCCGGGCGCTCCGACATGCGACGCCGGTGATCGACCACCCGCGGGATGCGCTTGGGGTCGACACCGTCGGCCTCCAGCCATTGCGCCAGTGTGAAAAGATAGGGATCGCAGATCGTATAATGCTCGCCCATCACCCACGGACCCTTCAGCATCTCGCGCTCGATCATGTCGAAAGCGGCACCGACCGACTCCGGCACCTTGCGCTGCATGGCGGCGATCGACGACTTGTCGTCGGCATCGACCCAGCGATGGCCGCGCATGCGGTGCGCGTGCGCCACATGCAGATGCGAGCAGAGATAGCTGTTGAACGCCTGCACCTGGGCGAAGGCGAAAGGATCGTCCATCAGCGCGAGCCGCGACTTCGGGAAGCTCTGGGCGAGGTAGACCAGCATCGCCGGCGTCTCGGTTAGGATGCCCCTGTCGGTGACCAGCGCCGGCACGCGCGCCTTGGGATTGACTTTCAGATAGTCGGCGGACTTCTGCTGCTCCTTGCCGAAGTCGACGCGCACGGTCGAATAGTCAGCGCCGACTTCCTCGAGAACGATGTGCGTGGCGAGCGAGCAGGTGTGGGCAGCGTAGTAGAGTTTCAGCACGGATCGTCTCTCCTTGCTCGTCAGACTTCAGCGTAGATTTCTATGACGTTGCCTTCGGAATCGCGAAAGAACAGCGCGCGGTGCCGCCAGGCCGGGATGTCTCGCGGCGGACCCAGCATCTCGACGCCCTTGGCGACCAGC
>MEMN01000075.1:38832-38974 GCA_001767945.1 Alphaproteobacteria bacterium RIFCSPHIGHO2_12_FULL_66_14
CGAAAGGCGAGTTGCACCGACGCCGAGCCGGGGGCGCCCGGCCCGTCCTGAAAGACGCCCTCCAGGGTGCGTGGCCGCAGGCAGAGAAGACCCGAACCGACATGGAAGCTCACCCATCGGGGCGTCTCCCGTTCGAGGCGGA
>MEMN01000075.1:38991-44016 GCA_001767945.1 Alphaproteobacteria bacterium RIFCSPHIGHO2_12_FULL_66_14
TAGAACTGCCGCGCGCGGACCAGGTCCTCGCAGAGAAGAATCACGTAGTCGAGGTTCCGGATCGAAGCGATGCCCATGCGATCAGAGTAACCGAAGCAGGGCGATGATTACATCGCCCGGAGGGGCGCGAAGCTCATACGGTGGTGCGGGGTCGGCCCGAGAAGTTTCAGGGCTTCGAGATGTTGCGCGCTGCCGTAGCCGCGATTGCTCTCCCAGCCGTAGCCGGGAAAGGTCTCGGCGAGTTTCGTCATGTAACGGTCGCGCGCCACCTTGGCGAAAATCGAGGCGGCGGCAATCGAATAGGAGTGCGCATCGCCGCCGACGATGGTCTCGGCGCGACAGGCGAGGCCAGGCGGGACGCGGTTGCCGTCGACCAGTGCGACAACCGGCGGTTCGGCCAACGCCTGCACCGCGCGGCGCATGGCAAGGAAGGTGGCCTGCAGGATATTGATGCGGTCGATCTCCTCGACGCTCGCCTCGGCGATGGCGAACTGCACGGCACCGGAGGCGATCATGGCCTCGTAGGCCTCCTCGCGCCGCTCGTGCGTCAGCTTTTTGGAATCGTCGATCAGCTCGAGGAGCTTCCGCGCCGCCCGCGCGCGGTCGATGACGGCGGCGGCGGCGAACACCGGTCCGGCCAGCGGTCCACGCCCGGCCTCGTCGATGCCGGCGACACGTCCTTCGCAACGCAGTTCGAATCGAAAGCTCGGCATTATCCCCGTCGCGGCGCGCTACAGTGCGTCATGTCCCTGATCGCAGACATCATCGCAGAAGACGCCGTGGCAATGGAACAGCTTCGTGCAGCGCGCGAACTGGCGCTGCCCGACTGGTGCATCGCCGCCGGATTCGTGCGCAACAGGGTCTGGGACCATCTGCACGGCATCGCCCCGCCGCGCGCGCCTGTGGATATCGACGTCATCTACTACGACGCGACGGATCTCTCGAAGGAACGCGAGCAGGACTACGAGGCGGCCCTCGATCGCCTGCTGCCCGGCCTGCCCTGGCAGGTGCGCAACCAGGCGCGCATGCACGTCTGGAAGAACCTGCCGCAGCACAAGGACACGGCAGACTCGATGATCTACTGGCTGGAAAGCGTGACCGGGATCGGCGTGCGCCTGGAGGCCGACGATCGGCTCACCGTGGTCGCCCCGCTCGGCACCGACGATCTTCTCGGCTTGCGCTGCCGGCCGACGGCCTTTGGCCGCACAAAGCTTCACGAATATGAGGAGCGCATCTCGACCAAACGCTGGCGCGAGCTGTGGCCTAAGGTGCAGTTCCTGGATTAGCCCGTCGAGCTACGGGTTGAAGCAAGGTCTCTCCGCTGCGCGCCTTCGGCGCTCCGGTCGAGACGACGGAAAACCAACCCGTCGTCTCGACCGGAGCCGAGCGCAGCGAGGCGCAGTGGAGAGACCTTGTTTCGACGAACAGCCGCTAGAGAATTTGAGCAGACAGGTCGAGCCACTGTGGATTAGCGGCATCGATCAGGGCGATCTTCTTCTCCCGCCGCCATTTCTTGAGCTGCTTTTCACGAGCAATCGCATCGGGCGCAGTCTCGTGCGATTCGATGTAAACCAGTCTGGTGATATTGTAGTGCGCTGTATGGATCGACATTCCGCGCCGATGCTCTTCCAGCCGCCGCCCCATATCGGTGGTGACGCCGATGTACAGGGCTCGCCCATTCGGGCTGGCGAGAATGTAGACGACAGGCTGACGGGCCATGACGGCCTTTACTATAAGTCCATCAATCTCTCAGGTTGAAGCAAGGTCTCTCCGCTTCGCGCCTGCGGCGCTCCGGTCGAGACGACGGGGGTATTCCTACAACAACCTCATCTGCCGCGCGTCGCGCTTGGCGTCGGCCAGGGCGGTGCGCGCCGATTCCGGGACATGGAACGCCGAGGTGTCGAGCCGGTAGCGCGTGCGGTTGAGGCCGAGCCGCTTGGTGGCGGCGGCGAAGCGGGCGCTCAGCAACTGGGCGATCGGGCCCTCGCCCTTCATGCGCGTGCCGAACCCGGACTGGTAGAGCTCGCCGCCGCGGATCTGGCGGATCAGCGACAGCACACGCTCGGCGCGATCGGGCCGGTGGGTGCGCAGCCATTCCTCGAACAGTTCCTTGATCTCGAGCGGCAGACGCAGAACGATGTAGCCGGCGCGCGTGGCGCCCGAATCCATGGCCGCCTCGAGGATCGCCTCCATCTCGTGGTCGTTCAGGCCCGGGATCATGGGCGAGGTCATGACACCCACCGGAATGCCGGCCGTCGCCAGCGCGCGGATCGCGTCGAGCCGGCGCTGCGGCGTCGAGGCGCGCGGCTCCATCGCGCGCGCCAGATCCTTGTCGAGGGTCGTCACCGACAGGAACACTTCCACGAGATTGCGCCTGGCCATGTCGCCCAGGATGTCAATGTCGCGCGTCACCATGTGGTTCTTGGTGACGATGCCCACCGGATTGTTGAAGTCGCCGAGCACGCGGAGGATCTGGCGCGTCACCTTGAGTTCGCGCTCGACCGGCTGGTAGGGGTCGGTGTTGGTGCCCATCGCGATCACGTCGCAGCGGTACTTCGGCGCCGCGAGTTCGGCCGCCAGCAGCTTGGCGGCCTCGGGCTTGAAGAGAATCTTGGTCTCGAAATCGAGGCCGGGCGACAGGCCGAGATAGGCATGCGTCGGGCGGGCGAAGCAGTAGATGCAGCCGTGCTCGCAGCCGCGATAAGGATTGATCGAGCGGTCGAAGGGAATGTCGGGCGAGGAGTTGCGCGCCAGGATGGTGCGCGTGGCGTCGCGCGTCAGCGTCGTGCGGAGCGGCGGCAGTTCGTCGTCCTCGGACTGAGCGGCCGCGGCGTCGGCATCCCAGCCGTCGGTGGTCCGGATACGCTTCTCGCTGTCGTAGCGGCTGGTTTCGTTCGACAGCGCGCCGCGGCCTTTGTGCACGGGCTCGGCGATCGGGTCGTCGGGATAGTCGGGCGGAACGGTCGGCCTCATGGGACCGACTCTTAGAACAAAACAGGAACGAGTCAAGCCGTCCATTCGGCCCTGAAAGCCCGGATGCTGTTGCGGTCGAAACACTGGTCGATCCGGGCCTGAATATGAGCCTTCATGGCGGGCTCGAGCCCGGCATCGCTCCACTGCCCGGGATCGGCCGGATCGCGGGGCTGGCGCGTCTGCACCCGCCAACGCGCCATGAACATGGTGGTCCTGAGCCAGGTCAGCCGCCGCATCGGCATCAGCCACGGTTCGAGCGCCGCCGCCCGCGTCTCGCCGATCCTGGCGAGATAGGCGGCATAGAAGCCCGCGACCTGCCCCGGCGTCAGGATCCTGCCGACTTCAGGATGCCACAGGGTCGACGTCGGCAAGGTCGCGTGCGCGAGATCGATGGCGGGCGATCCGACATGGACCTTCTCAAGATCGACGAACCAGGCCGTGCGGTCGGGCGTCATGATGAAATTGCCGGGATGCGTGTCGGCGAGCGCAATGGTGAGCGGCTGCGGTCGCTTCGCGAAGGCCAGCGCCATGCCGCGCATCAACCTGAGTTCCTCGGCGATCTCGGCGCGCGCGCCCTGGTCGGGCACGGCCTTGTCGAGGAAGCGGACCGCATTCTGCTCGATCGCCGCCAGCGTCTCGATGAAGGGATTCTTCTGCCGCGGGATCGGCGACGCAGCCGGCGGCTTCTTCATCGAATGAACGACCGCGAGCGTGGCCGCGATCGCGCCGAGGTCGCGCGGCAGGACGGGAACATGGCCCTCGATGCGATCCACGATCAGCGCGCCGCCGGGAAGGCCCGCGCGCGGCGGCACGATATCATGCAGGACCGGCGTGCGTTTGCCGGCCGCCAGGAGCCGGAACGCCGCCGCCTGCGTTTCGAGCTGGGCCGCCGCCCCTGCGTCGCCTTCGTAAGCAAAGGCCACGCGCGCGATCAGGCCGCCGGGCAGGCGCACATGACCATGCGCCGTGCCGGTGGCGGGCAGCGGTTCGAGATCTTCCGAAGTCAGATCGGCGAAGCGCGGCCGCTCTTTCAGGGCCGCAAGAAGAGCATCGGCCACCAGGCTATCCGCTCCTGGGCATCTTGCCTTCGTTGAGGCGCGGCATCAGCTCGGCGAAATTGCAGGGCCGGAAGCGGATGTCGAGCTGCTGGCGCAGGATGTCGTCCCAGCCGTCCTTGCAGGCGCCGGTCGAACCCGGCAGGGCGAAGATGTAGGTCGCGTTGGCGACGCCCGCGGTGGCGCGGCTCTGCATGGTCGAGGTGCCGATCTTCTGGAAGCTGATCCAACGGAAGGTTTCGCCGAAGCCCTCGATCTTCTTCTCGAACAGCACCTCCAGCGCCTCGGGCGTGACGTCGCGGCCGGTGACGCCGGTGCCGCCGGTGGTGATCACGACCTCGATCCCGGGATCGTCGATCCACTTCTTCACCTGGGCACGGATCACTGCGACGTCGTCGGTGACGATGGCGCGGTCGGCCAGGATGTGGCCGTCGCGCTGGAGGCGCTCGACCAGCGTGTCGCCCGACTTGTCGGTTTCGAGCGTGCGGGTGTCGGAAACCGTCAGCACGGCGATGTTCACCGGCTTGAAGGGCTTGCTCTCATCGATGCGGTTCATGGTTTCATTCTACAGCCGGCACCTTGCCGAGGCGAGGGCGGCCGCCTAAATCGAGGGCATGACTGATTGGAAACATGACGGCGTTCGCGTCATCCCCGCCGGCTCGCTGGACACCAACACCGCCCAGACGCCGGGCATGAACCGCGCCGCAGCGATCAATTTCGCCCGCGTCGGCGCCCAGAAGCTGTGGGCCGGCACCGTGACCATCCACGCCCACGCCAAGACCGGCGCCCATCATCACGGCCACCTCGAGAGCGTGATCTATGTCGTAAAAGGCAAGGCGCGCATGCGCTGGGGCGACCAGCTGCAGTTCACCGCCGAGGCCGGGCCGGGCGACTTCATCTACGTGCCGCCCTACGTGCCGCACCAGGAGATCAATGCCTCGGAGACCGAGCCACTGGAGTGCGTGCTGGTCCGCTCCGACAACGAGGCGGTCGCCAT
>MEMN01000076.1:0-6749 GCA_001767945.1 Alphaproteobacteria bacterium RIFCSPHIGHO2_12_FULL_66_14
GCCCTACCGCGCCAAACATCCCAACGTGACCTTTACCGTCCTGTCGCGGACCTCGATCGAGATTCTGTCGATGCTCGAAAATCTCGAGATCGATGCCGGCCTCACCTACATCGACAACGAACCGCTCGGTCGCGTGCGCGCGGTGCCGCTCTATCTCGAGCAGTATCGGTTGCTGACCTCGGAGACGAGCCCACTCGGCGACCGCGACAGCGTCACCTGGGCCGAGATCGCCAAGATCCCGCTCTGCCTGCTGACGCCGGACATGCAGAACCGACGCATCATCGACCAACTGTTGCGCGACGCAGGTGGTGGCATGCCTGATCCCACGCTCGAATCGAACTCGATGATCGTCCTGTTTTCACATGTGCGAACCGGTCGTTGGGCGAGCGTGATGCCGGAGAAACTCGCCGACACCTTGGGCCTGACCGAGCGTCTGCGCTCGATCCCGATCGTCGAGCCGGAGGCGATCCATAGCATCGGACTGGTCGTCCCCGATCGCGAACCGATGCCGCCCATGGCTGCTGCCCTGGTCGCCGAGGCGAAGCTCGTGGCCGAGACCTTGCGCTAAAAAATCATTTGTTATCAATATATTAGATTAGGTGTCGGCAAAAAGTCGACTAAATCGTAGCTAGTGATAGATTTGTTCTATCGCAGCACCCAACAGCTTTATTGATCGAGGTCCATCGCCGACGGATTGTCCTGCGAACAAACGTGGAGATTGAGCTTGCCCAAGGCAGCCGCGTGGGACGAAGCCGAGGCCAAAGCAATCATCTGCCGGCACGACGGGCGGGAAGGTGCGATGCTGCCCATCCTGCACGATCTTCAGGCCGTCTTCGGCTGCGTCCCGCCGGCTGCCGTGCGGCTCGTCGCCGACACGCTCAACCTCACACGCGCCGAGGTCCATGGCGTGGTCAGCTTCTATCACGACTTTCGCGAGCAGCCGGCGGGCCGTCATGTGCTGAAGCTTTGCCGCGCCGAGGCCTGCCAGTCGATGGATGGCGAGCGCTTGGCGCGCGAGGTTCTCGATCGCCTGGGCCTCGAATGGGGTGACACCACGCCGGACGGCCGCCTCACTGTCGAAGCAACCTACTGTCTGGGCCTCTGCGCCTGCGCGCCCTCCGCCATGCTCGATGGCGAGCCGGTCGCACGACTGACACAAGCGTCGCTGCAAGACATCGTGCGCGAGGCCGGCCGATGACGACGCGGATCTTCGTGCCGCGCGATGCCGCCGCCCGGGCGGTTGGCGCCGATCGCGTTGCCGCCGCCATCCTCGACGAGGCCAAGCGAATCGGTCTTGCCGTCGACGTGGTCCGCACCGGCTCGCGCGGCCTGTTCTGGCTCGAGCCGATGGTCGAGGTCGAAGCGCCCGGCGGGCGCATCGCCTTCGGGCCGATGACGTCCAAGGACGTTCCGGGCCTCTTCACCGGCGCCGCGCCGTTCAACGCGGCCCATCCGCTGTGTGTCGGCCGGCCCGAGGATATTCCTTTCCTGAAGCGCCAGACGCGCATCACCTTCGCACGCTGCGGCATCGTCGATCCGCTGTCGCTCGCCGACTATCGCGCCCATGGCGGCTATCGCGGCCTGGAACGCGCCAAGAGCCTGGGCGCTGCGGCCGCCGTCGAGGAGGTCACGAAATCGGGCCTGCGCGGCCGCGGCGGCGCGGGCTTCCCGACAGGCATCAAGTGGAAGACCGTCGCGGATACGTCTGCCGATCGCAAATACATCGTCTGCAATGCCGACGAAGGCGACTCGGGCACCTACGCCGACCGCATGATCATGGAAGGCGATCCCTTCCTGCTGATCGAGGGCATGACGATCGCGGGCTTCGCCGTCGGCGCGACCAAGGGCTATGTCTACATCCGCTCGGAATATCCCGACGCCATCCGCGTCATGGAACGCGCCATCGTCCTGGCCGAAGCCGAGGGCCTGCTGGGTACCGAGGCCAAGTTCGACATCGAGGTTCGCGTCGGCGCCGGCGCCTATGTCTGCGGCGAGGAGACCTCGTTGCTCGAGAGTCTCGAGGGCAAACGCGGCCAGGTGCGCGCCAAGCCGCCGCTGCCGGCGCACAAGGGCCTGTTCGGCAAGCCGACCGTCATCAACAACCTGATTTCGCTCGCCACGGTGCCCGCCATCCTGGCCGACGGCGCCAAGCACTATGCCGATCTCGGCGTCGGCCGCTCACGCGGCACCATGCCGATCCAGCTCGCCGGCAACGTCAGGCATGGCGGGCTGTTCGAGGCGGCCTTCGGTCTCACCTTGGGCGAGATCGTCGACGACATTGGCGGCGGAACGGCCAGTGGCCGGCCGGCGCGTGCCGTACAGGTCGGCGGGCCTCTGGGGGCCTACTTCCCGCGCGCACTGTTCGATACGCCGTTCGATTATGAGGCTTTTACCGCGCGCGACGGGCTGGTCGGGCATGGCGGCGTCGTGGTGTTCGACGACAGCGTCGATATGGCCAGGCAGGCGCGCTTCGCGCTGGAGTTCTGCGCCATCGAATCCTGCGGCAAGTGCACGCCCTGCCGCATCGGCTCGGTCCGCGGCACCGAGACGATGGACAAGATCATCGCCGGCGACCGGCCGGAGGCCAACCTGGCGCTGATCGCAGATCTTTGCCAGACGCTGAAATTTGGCTCGCTCTGCGCCCTGGGCGGCTTCACGCCCTATCCGGTGATGAGCGCCATAAAACATTTCCCCGAGGACTTCACCCGCCCGCGCCTCGCGGCGGCGGCGGAATAGAGAGGAGAGCGCCATGTCTCTCGTTCACGAGATCGACTACGGCACGCCGGCTGCCAAGTCGGCCGAAACGGTCAAGCTCACCATCGACGGCAACGAGGTGACGGTTGCTGCCGGCACCTCGATCATGCGCGCCGCCATGGATGCCGGCATCCAGGTGCCGAAGCTCTGCGCCACCGACTCCGTCGACGCCTTCGGCTCCTGCCGTCTTTGCCTGGTCGAGATCACCGGCCGTCCCGGCACGCCCGCCTCGTGCACCACGCCGGTCGCGGCCGGCATGGTCGTCTCCACCCAGACCGAGCGACTGAAGCAGATCCGCAAGGGCGTGATGGAGCTCTATATCTCCGACCATCCGCTGGATTGCCTGACCTGCGCCGCCAACGGCGATTGCGAGCTGCAGGACATGGCGGGCGCCGTCGGCCTGCGCGATGTGCGCTACGGCTACGCGGGCGAGAACCATCTCGAGCTCGAGAAGGACGAGTCGAACCCGTACTTCACCTTCGACGCCTCCAAGTGCATCGTCTGTTCGCGCTGCGTGCGGGCCTGCGAGGAAGTGCAGGGCACCTTCGCGCTCACCATCCAGGGCCGCGGCTTTGGCTCCAAGGTCTCGGCCGGCATGCTGAGCGACGATTTCTTGAGTTCCGAATGCGTATCCTGCGGCGCCTGCGTGCAGGCCTGCCCGACCGCCACCCTGTCGGAGAAGTCCCTGATCGACATCGGCCAGCCCGAGCATTCGGTGGTCACCACCTGTGCCTATTGCGGTGTAGGCTGCAGCTTCAAGGCCGAGATGCGCGGCGAGGAGCTGGTGCGCATGGTCCCCTACAAGGAGGGCAAGGCCAACCATGGCCATTCCTGCGTAAAAGGCCGCTTCGCCTGGGGCTACGCCAACCACAAGGAGCGCATCCTCAATCCGATGATCCGCGAGAGCATCGACCAGCCGTGGCGCGAAGTGAGCTGGGAGGTCGCGATCGACCGCGTCGCCTCGGAGTTCAAGCGGCTCCAGAGTAAGCACGGCCGGCTGGCGATCGGCGGCATCACCTCCTCGCGCTGCACCAACGAGGAGACGTACCTGGTGCAGAAGCTGGTGCGTGGCGGCTTCGGCAACAACAACGTCGATACCTGCGCCCGCGTCTGTCACTCGCCGACCGGCTATGGCCTCAAGACCACCTTCGGCACGTCGGCCGGCACGCAGGATTTCGATTCGGTCGACCAGAGCGACGTGATCATGGTGATCGGCGCCAATCCGACCGACGCCCACCCGGTCTTCGCCTCGCGCATGAAGAAGCGGCTGCGCGCGGGCGCCAAGCTGATCGTGATCGACCCGCGCCGCACCGACATCGTGCGCATGCCGCATATCGAGGCGCAGTATCACCTGCCGCTGCGGCCGGGCACCAATGCCGCAATCCTGAACGCGCTGGCGCACACCATCGTCACCGAAGGCCTGGTGAACGAGGCCTTCGTCCGCGACTTCTGCGATCTCGATGCCTTCGAGCATTGGGCGAGCTTCGTGTCGGAGTCGCAGAACAGCCCCGAGACCGTCGGTCTCGTGGCCGGCGTCTCGCCGGAGGCGATCCGGGGCGCGGCCCGGCTCTATGCCACCGGCGGCAATGGCGCGATCTACTACGGACTCGGCGTCACCGAGCACAGCCAGGGCACCACGGCGGTCATGGCGCTTGCCAATCTCGCGATGGCCACCGGCAATCTCGGGCGGCAGGGTGTCGGCGTGAACCCGCTGCGCGGCCAGAACAACGTCCAGGGCGCCTGCGACATGGGCTCCTTCCCGCACGAGCTGACCGGCTACCGCCACATCTCCGACGACGCCACGCGCACCATGTTCGAGAAGCTGTGGGGCCGCCCGCTCGACAACGAGCCCGGCCTGCGCATCCCCAACATGTTCGATGCGGCGATCGACGGTACTTTCAAGGGCCTCTACGTCCAGGGCGAGGACATCCTCCAGTCCGATCCCAACACCGTCCATGTCACCAAGGCGCTGGCGGCGATGGAATGCGTGGTGGTGCAGGACCTGTTCCTGAACGAGACGGCGAACTACGCCCACGTCTTCCTGCCGGGCTCGACCTTCCTCGAGAAGGACGGCACCTTCACCAACGCCGAACGCCGCATCAACCGCGTGCGCAAGGTCATGACGCCGAAGAACGGCATGGCCGACTGGGAGATCACGCTCGCCATCGCCAAAGCGATGGGCTTCGAGATGCCCTACGACCATCCGTCCGAGATCATGGACGAGATCGCCGAGCTGACGCCGACCTTCGCCGGCGTCTCCTACGACCTCCTCGACGAGGTTGGCTCGGTCCAGTGGCCGTGCAACGAGAAGGCGCCGACCGGCACGCCGATCATGCATATCGGCGGCTTCGCCCGCGGCAAGGGCAACTTCATGATCACCGAGTATGTGCCGACCGACGAGAAGGTTGGCCCGCGCTTCCCGTTGCTGCTGACCACCGGGCGCATCCTCAGCCAGTACAATGTCGGCGCCCAGACGCGGCGCACCGACAACGTCGTGTGGCACGACGAGGACGTGCTGGAGATCCATCCGCACGACGCCGAGGAGCGCGGCGTGCGCGACGGCGACTGGGTGAAGCTCGACAGCCGGGCGGGCGGCACGGCCTTGCATGCGCGCATCACCGACCGTGTGGCGCCGGGCGTGGTCTATACGACCTTCCACCATCCCGAGACCCAGGCCAACGTCGTCACCACCGATTTCTCCGACTGGGCGACCAATTGCCCGGAGTACAAGGTCACCGCCGTCCAGGTCTCGCCGTCCAACGGCCCGAGCGAATGGCAGAAGGACTATGCCGAGCAGGCCGAGCACAGCCGGCGGATCGCCACCAAGGTCGCGGCGGAGTAGACGGCCATGTCCGCGTCTGCCGACAAGCTGGTGATGATGGCCAACCAGATCGGGCGGTTCTTCACGCCCCAGCGCGACGGCGATGCGGTCGCGGCCATCGCCGATCATCTGGAGAAGTTCTGGGATCCGCGCATGCGGGCCGCCATCGTGGCGCACCTGGCGGCCGGCGGCGCCGGTCTCGACGCGCCCGTTTGCGAGGCCGTCGGACGCCTCAAGCTGGCGAAGACCCCCGAAAGGGGATTGTCAGCCTAGCGGACATCGGCCACATCACTTTCGCGCCGATCCAACGGGCGCGGATGGGACCGCTTCATGAAGCTCCGGATGGACCTCAAGATCGTCTTCGACCAGGCGGGCGGCGCCGATGCCCAGTTCGTGCGCGATCATCTCGACTTCTACAATGTCGGCGTCACCGGCGTGTCGGCCTACTACCCCACCAATTTCTTCTTGAAGAACGAACGTGGGGAGACAGTGGGCGGACTGCTGGGCAGCGTTTGGGGCGGCTGGCTGCACATCACGTTTCTCTGGATCGACGAAGCCGTGCGCGGCCAGCGCTGGGCGACCACGCTAATGGACCAGGCCGAAGCCTACGCCGTCGAGCGCGGCTGCCATTCGGCGACGCTCGACACGCATTCCTTCCAGGCACGGCCGTTCTACGAAAAGCGCGGCTACGAGGTCTTCGGCATGCTCGACGACTACCCGAAGGGCCACAAGAAGTTCTTTCTCAGGAAGAAGCTTTAGCGCCGAGTTCTTCGAGCTTCTTGTCGATCGCCAGCAGATCGAGCCAGCTCTGGCGCTTGCTGGCCGGCGTGCGCAGCAGGTAGGCGGGATGGAAGGTCGGCATGGTCGGCACGTCGGTGCCGTCGTCGAGCTTCAAGGTCGTCCACTTGCCGCGTAGCCGCATGATGCCTTCTGTCGTTTCGAGCATCGCCTTGGCCGCCGTGCCGCCGGCCAATATCAGCACCTTCGGTTTCGCAAGTTCGATGTGGCGGCGCGTGAAGGCAACGCAGACCGCCTGTTCGGCGAGCGTCGGCGTTCGGTTGCCGGGCGGCCGCCAGAACAGGATGTTGGTGATGTAGAGGTCGCGCGCGCGGTTCATGCCGATGGCGTCGAACATGCGGTCCATGAGCTGGCCGCTGACGCCCACGAACGGCTT
>MEMN01000076.1:6776-7539 GCA_001767945.1 Alphaproteobacteria bacterium RIFCSPHIGHO2_12_FULL_66_14
GCCGTCGGCGAACACCGTGTTCTTGGCGGTGCGCTTCAGGGCGCAGCCTTCGAAGGCACGCACCGCCGCCTCGAGTTCGGCGATGGTGGTGCAGCGCCGCGCGAGCTCGCGCGCATCCTCCGCGAGCTGCGGCGATTCGAGCGGCACCGGTGCGCGGGTTGCGGGCGGCGGCACGGGCGTGCGGATCGGCGTCGGCGCCGCGGCGACTCTTGTCGGCGCGATAGTCGGCACGGCGGCGGGAGGCGGCAAAGCGAAGCGGTCGATCGCTTCCTCGCCGATGGTCTCGTCGACTCCGTGGTCGGCGTACCACTTCAGCAGGGCGGCGAGGTCCTCGCGCGGCGGGGCTGATGCGATCATCCCAGGCGCTTCAGGAACGTGCCGAGGATCGGCGCCCACAGGGCGGCATCGGCATGACTCGCCATGTGGCCCTTGTTGGAGGGCAATTCGACGTAGGTGATATCGATGCCGGTCTTGCGCATGTCGCTCACATAGGCGGGACAGAGAGCGATGTCGAACAGCTTGTCGGTCTTGGACTGCACATAGAGCACCTTGGTGCCCTTGAGCTTGGTGTAGTCGCCGGTTACGTCGACTGTGCCGATTGCCCGGCGCAGCGTCACCAACGAGTGTCCGTCGTAGACGCGTGACCAGGCTTGGGCATTGGCGCGGATCGCCGCCTCGCGAGTCTTCGGGTCAGGGATGGTTTCGGCCAGGATCTCGTTCTGGCCGTAGTTCATCAGTGTCTCGAAGCGGATCTCCTCGAGCG
>MEMN01000077.1:0-298 GCA_001767945.1 Alphaproteobacteria bacterium RIFCSPHIGHO2_12_FULL_66_14
GACCTACCTGGTGCCGCCGTCGCTGCTGTTCATCCCGCTGTTCCAGGTTGTCGGTTCGCTCGGCCTGATCAACAACACCTGGGTATTGGTGCTGCTGTTCCCGACATTGGCCGTGCCATTCTGCACCTGGATCATGATCGGCTACTTCAGCTCGATCCCGAAGGAACTCGACGAAGCAGCATTGATCGACGGCGCCAGCTACCCGCAGATCCTGCTGAAGATTTTCATTCCCGTGGCGCTGCCCGGCATCATCGCGGCTACCATCTTCGCCTTCACGGTTGGCTGGGGCGCGTTCCTG
>MEMN01000077.1:320-6662 GCA_001767945.1 Alphaproteobacteria bacterium RIFCSPHIGHO2_12_FULL_66_14
GCGCGGATCAGGCGGTGCTGACGGTCGGCATCGTGCGTGAGCTGATCCGCGGCGACGTGTTCGCCTGGGGCACGATCATGGCCGCGTGCGTCATGGGGGCGGCGCCGCCCATTATCATCTACACGTTCTTGATGGACTACTATGTCGCGGGCCTGACGGCCGGTGCAACCAAGGGATAGACGGCATGTCGCAGGTTTCGATCCGCAAGATCGTGAAGGCATACGAGGGCGACGTACAGGCGGTGAAGGGCATCGATCTGGAGATCGGGGACCACGAGTTTGTGGTGCTGGTCGGTCCGTCCGGCTGCGGCAAGTCCACCACATTGCGCATGATCGCCGGGCTGGAGGAGGTCACCTCCGGTGAAATCTGGATCGATGGCGACGTGGTGAACGACGTGCCGCCGAAGGACAGGGACATCGCCATGGTGTTCCAGAACTATGCGCTCTATCCGCACATGAGCGTGTTCGAGAACATGGCGTTCGGCCTGAAGCTGCGCAAATTCCCCAAGGACGAGATCAAGCGCCGCGTCGACGACGCGGCCAGGATGCTCGATATCCAGATGCTGCTGGACCGCAAGCCGAAAGCCCTGTCAGGCGGCCAGCGCCAGCGCGTCGCCATGGGCCGCGCCATCGTGCGCAACCCCAAGGTGTTCCTGTTCGACGAGCCGCTCAGCAACCTCGATGCGAAGCTGCGCGTCCAGATGCGCACCGAGATCAAGAAGGTACACCAGCTGGTGCCCACCACGACCGTCTATGTCACCCACGATCAGGTCGAGGCGATGACGTTGGCCGATCGCGTGGTGGTGATGAATCACGGCGTTATCGAGCAGGTGGGTGCGCCGCACGACCTCTATCATTCGCCCGCCACCAAGTTCGTGGCAGGCTTCATCGGCTCGCCGGCGATGAACTTCATCCCCTGCCAGCTCGAGCAGGCGGCCGGTGCGCTGCGCATTCGCCTCAGCGACAAGCTCTCCTTCCCGGTGCCCGCCGACCGCACGGCACGCTACACCAGCCATGCCGGCAAGGCCGGTCTGGTGCTCGGCCTACGCCCCGAACACATCGCCGAGACCCGCCCGCACACCGAGCCCAACCAGCACGATTTCGACATGATGATCGACGTCGACGAGCCGATGGGCATGGAAACGCTGGTCTACTTCACCATTGCCGGCGCCGATATCTGCGGCCGGGTCAATCCCAATGCCGGCGCAACGGCGGGCAAGGTCATGAAACTGCGCGCCGACCTCAGCAACATGCATCTGATCGACGATGGCACCGGCAAGGTGCTGTAATCGTCCGCTCGAATCCTTAGGGAGACATCGATGACTACGTTGACGGGCAAGGTCGCCTGGGTGACCGGTGCTGGCTCGGGTATCGGCCAGGCCGCGGCAGTGGCGCTCGCGAAAGAGGGCGCCGTCGTCGTCCTGACCGGCCGCCGCAAGGCGCCGCTCGAGGAGACGGCCACGGCGATCAGGAAGGCGGGCGGCAAGGCCGTGGTGAAGCCCGCCGACCTGATGAAAGCCGCTGCCGTCGGCCGCGTCGCCGCCGACATTGACAGGAAGTTCGGCCGCCTCGACATCCTGGTGAACAACGCCGGTCTCAACATCCTGGAGCGGAGCTGGAAGCAGCTCTCGCCCGCCGGCGTCGACCAGGTGATCGACGGCAACCTCTCCAGCGCCTTCTATTGCACCTCGGCGGTCCTGCCGATCATGCGCAAGAACAAGGGCGGCGTGCTGATCCACACCTCCTCGATGGCCGGCCGGCAAGCGAGCCTGCTGAGTGGGCCTGCCTATTCGGCGGCCAAGCACGGCGTCGTGGCGATGAGCCACACCATCAACATGGAGGAGTGCGTGAACGGCATCCGCTCCTGCGTCGTCTGTCCCGGCGAGGTGGCGACGCCGATCCTCGACAAGCGGCCGATCCCGATCACCAAGGCCGAGCGTGCCCGCATGGCGCAGTCGGAGGATGTCGGCGACTTGATCCGCTACATCGCCTGCCTGCCGGCCCACATCGTGATCAATGAGGTCATGATCAACCCGACCTGGAACCGCGGCTACGTCGCCAACCTGCAGCGCGGCAAGGCCTGACATGACGGTCACCCTCAAGGCGGAGGCGCTCGAAGCCTTCGTCGCGGACATCTTTGCCTCGGCCGGCTGCTCCAAGGCGGAGGGCGGTCGCATCGGCCGCTATCTCGTCAGCGCCAATCTCTCCGGCCATGACAGCCACGGCGTCGTGCGGGTACCGCGCTACGCCATCCAGAAGAAGAACGGCACGGTGGTGGCCGACGTCACGGTCGAGGTCGTGGTCGATACGCCGGTGATCGCCGTCGTCGACGGCAAGTACGGCTTTGGTCAGACGGTGACGCCGCAGGCCGTGCGCATCGGGATCGAGAAGTGCCTGAAGAACGGCCTCTCGGCCGTGACCTTACGCAACGCAGGCCACGTCGGCCGCGTCGGCGACTGGGCCGAGATGGCGGCCGAGGCCGGCCTGATCTCCATCCACTTCGTGAACGCTTCGGGCAGCGTGCTCGTGGCGCCCTACGGCGGCGTCGAACGACGCTTCTCGACGGCGCCCTACTGCGTCGGCATCCCGCGTCCCGGGCAAGACCCGCTGGTCCTCGATTTCGCCACCTCGATCGTGGCCGAGGGCAAGGTGCTGGTGGCGAGCCAGGGCGGCAAGAAGGTGCCCGACGGCGCGCTGATCGGCCCCGATGGCAAGCCCAGCGCCGATCCGCACCTGCTCTACGGCGACTACACGCGGACCGGCCCGCGCGAGCATGCCAAGGGCACCGGCGCCATCCAGGCCTTCGGCGACCACAAGGGCTCGGGCCTCGCTTTCATGTGCGAGATGCTGGGCGGCTCGCTCAGCGGCAACGGCGCCACCGATCCCAAACGCGGCCGCTTCGCCAACGGCATGCTGTCGTTCTACGTCGATCCCAAGGTGTTCGATCCCGCGGGCTTCTTCCCGGCCGACATCGCCAAATACGTGGCCTTCGTGAAAAGTTCCAAGCCCGCCGGTGCCGGCGGTGAAGTGCTGGTACCGGGTGAACCCGAATCGCGCACCCGGGCCAAGCGGCTGGCCGAGGGCGTGCCGCTGCCCGACGACACCTGGGCCGCCATCGTCGAGACGGCGCGTTCCGTCGGTCTCGACGAGCGCCGCATACAGCAGGCTGTCGTCCCTTAGCGACCCGGCGCGCGCTTGAGGCGGTGGAAAGGCCCGGCGACCGGATCGTCGAAAGCCAGGGTCGCGACATAGTCGGCGCGCAGCATGCGGTGCAGCGCGGCCAGCCTCGCGCTGTCGGCGACCATTCCGGTCTCCGTCTCCAGCTGCCTCTGCTCCATCGGCCACAGCCGGGCCACCAGCACGTCGTAGCCGAGTTCCAGCGCGCGATCGATCTGGCGGCGGAGATCGGCGACATGGGCGTCAGTGGTCCACTCCGGATGCCGCAGCACCTGGCCGGTGAAGCCGATCCATTTGAACTTCGGCAGGACCTGCGGTGCCGGGCCGAGGGTGTCGATACCGGGTTCGGCGGGCCCCCAGTGCAGCGAGGCGTAGATCATCGCCCAATCGAAATCGTGCAGCACGAAGACGGTGCGCGCCGGGTCGGCCTCGCGCTCGAGGCGCTCGATCGCCTGCTGCCACTTGCCGTCGAGGCCGCGCAGTGGCGCCAGGCTCCAGACGTTGTAGGCGAGCAGCGTCACGGTGAGCGCGCCGAGCGCCGCCAGTCCCCGGCCACCCCAGCGCCGCCCGGCCATCACCAGGACCAGCGCCCAGGCCGGCGTCAGCCAAGCCATGACGTTGATCTGCATCTGCGGATCCTGCGGCTGGGAATAGAGGTTGAACACCGAGCCCGCGGCGAAGGTGACGCCGAACACGACACCCAGCGCCACGGCGCGGCTGTCGTGGCGGGCGCGCCACAGCATCGGTACGGCGACGGCCGCGATCGCCAGCATCCAGACGGTGGCGGTGTAGCGCCAGATGTCCCAGCCCGGGATGCCGGGGATCGCCGCCACCCCGGCGCCCAGCAGATAGGCCACCATGCCGTCCCACAGATAGCCGACCTTGGGCCAGGTGAAGCCCGCCCACACCGAGTTCACCGCCTTGCCGGTCCACAGGAGGTCGAGCGGCCCGACGGCGCCGTTGTGTCCGTGCGAGGCGAGCGCCGCAACGCTCGCCATCGCGGCCATGGTGGCGAGAAACAGCGTGACCCGGCCGAAGCGCATCGCCTGCCGCCGCTCGCAGAGCCAGAGCGCCGCCAACATCGCCGGCAGGGTGGGGAACATCAGCCGCCATTCGAACAGCCAGGCGAGGCTGAACAGGGCCGCGACCGCCACCACCCGCGCCGTCGTCGGCTTGGCGAACCAGACGGCGGCCAGCGCCATCGCTGCGAACAGCAGCGTGTAGCTCGGAAGAATGTCCTCGTTCACGATGGCGAGGAACATCACGAAGCTGGACGCGATGTGGAACAGCGCAGCAAGCAGCGCCACCAGCCGGTCGCCCGTGAGGGCGCGCACCATCAGATAGACCGCGCAGAGGCAGAGGCTGGCGCTCACCGCATTCAGGATCGTGATCTGCCGCCGCGGATCGCCCGCGAACACACCCAAGAGGTCGAGCACGCGGCAGAGCGCGCCATAGACCGGATAGAAGAGATAGTTGGCGGGATAGAGCGGTGCGTTGTCGGGATCGACCACCCAGGGTTTGAGCTCCAGGCTCTTGAACACGCCGTTGCCGGTGAGCCCGCCCTGGGCATTGTCGAACCACAGGATGATCGCGATCAGGAGCGCGCTGCCGCCGACCGCCAGCAGGGCGAGATCGGCGGCGTAACCCCCCTTTGAGGAGGCCGTGGGCGATGAACTGGCGGGAGGGGAGGCGAAGACCAAGGAACTGTCCGCTTGCGCCCCCGGCTTGGCGCTCCCTGCGGGAGGCACCGATCAGGACCGATGAAACGTTGAAAGCACGGGCTCCTGGCCGTTTCCTTCGGGTGCCGGAAGCGCCAGTTTTGTAGCACGCCCGGGCCTGTTCTCAAGGCGCTCTCGGCCGCCGCCTCAATCGGCGGCGGTGACAGCCATCGATCAGTTGGCGGAAACGTCCCCCGCCGAGTTTACGCTCAGCTGCACTTCGGTTCCGCCGCGCAAGGCGCGCGCCGTCCACACGCCATCGGTTCCGCGGCTGAGGGCGCGAACGACCTTGTAGCCATCGGCTTCGATCGCCGCTTTCGCGGCTGTCTCCGTCATCTTGCCGGCAGGCGCAGCCTCGCTGCCCGGCGAAGAGGAGTCCCAGGAGGCACCGGCGGCAGGGACGAACGGGCGACGATGGCCGAGAAGGAGGGGGACGGGTGAACGAGTCGTGCCCGCTTCCAACGCGTTTCGGGTGGGCAGCGCCGACAATTTGAGCGGGACAGCGATAGACGGGACAGCTATCGGGAAGGGCAGCGACAGGCCATTGGTACGGGGCGAAGTCCCGTTCTGCGCCGGCACCGGCATGAGGACGTGCGCGCTGGCGACACTCGCCGTCGCTGCCAACAGCGCGAGAGCCACGAACCTGAATTTCATTGGGGATGCCTTTTGGATCGCCACGCCGTTCAACAGGGGCGTTCCCCAACAACGCTGCCATCGGCACGTTGGTTCCAGAGCTCGACCGCCGGCCGAAGCGTGGAAGTCGGGGGCGCCAGGACCGGACGACGACGTGGAACCTGCGCCCGGCCGCCGCGTTCTCCTCATGCTCCCAATAGGTGCACTCGGCAGCGACCGGCCCGGATATGAAACCGGCGGGAACGATGCCGGCCGGCCTGTCACAGGAGGAGCCTCAACAGGAGGAACGCCCCATGCGAACCGCTTCGATCGCTCTCATCTCCATTCTGTGCGCCGGGCTGGTATCGCCGGCTTTTGCCGACAACGACAAGAACAAGGGTCACGGCGGCGGCCCCAAGGCCGGCAAAAGCGACGACGACCGCGGTCGCGGGAATGACGGTCCGACGTTCGAGCGGCGTGCCGTACCCGGTTCCGCCACCGTCGTGCCCTATCAGCAGATCGTCATCGTCGATCGCGATCGCGACAGGGTGCATACTTACTACCGTACCGAATACGCTGCCGGCCGGTGTCCGCCCGGCCTCGCCAAGAAGAACAACGGCTGCATGCCGCCCGGCCTGGCGAACAGGGCGTGGGTCATCGGCCAGCCCCTGCCGCCCGAGATCGTCTACCATCCGATGCCGCGCGCGCTGTGGAGCCAGCTCACCCCGCCGCCCTACGGCTACGAGTATGCGCGGGTGAACGACGACATCGTCCTGATCTCGCCCGCCACGCGGGTGATCGCCGGCCTGCTCGGCAACCTCGGAAACTTCGCCTAC
>MEMN01000078.1:0-3289 GCA_001767945.1 Alphaproteobacteria bacterium RIFCSPHIGHO2_12_FULL_66_14
GAGAGCCCGTCGATCTTGGCCTCGCAGCTCAGCGCAATCTCGGCGTCGGGCTTGAGGTCGGTCTCGCGCTCCAAACCCCGGCGCACGCGGTCGAGGAAGCCCTGCAGCTCCTCGTCGGTAAAGGCGTTGTCGAGCGACAGCATCGGCCTGCCATGCCTGACTTTTGCGAAGGCGGTGGTCGGCGTCGGCGCCACCTTCTGCGTCGGGCTGAACATGTCGACCAGCTGCGGGAAGCGCGCCTCAATCGCCTTCAGGCGCTGGCGCAGCCTGTCGTAGTCGGCATCCGAAATCTCGGGATCGTCCTTCTCGTGATAAAGTTTGTCGTGGTGTGCGATCTCCTCGGCGAGCCGCTTGTGCTCGGCACGCGCCTGACGTTCCGTCATCTCGTCGACCTGCAGCGACGCCACGACCTTGGCCGCCCGCGACATCATCCCCTCCTAGCTTGCCGCCGCCAGCAGGCGGTCGGCGGCGGCGCGGGCCTCGGCCGTCACCTCGGCACCCGACAGCATGCGGGCGATCTCCTCGCGGCGGCTCTTGGCATCGAGCGCCAGCACGTCGGTGCTGGCCGCGTTGCGGGTCGTCGTCTTCCGGATCAGCCAATGCCGGTCGGCGACGGCAGCGACCTGGGGCGAATGCGTGACCACCAGGACCTGCACGTCCCTGGCCAGCCGCTTCAGGCGTTCGCCCACGGCCGCCGCGGTGGCACCGCCGATGCCCGAGTCGACTTCGTCGAACACGATGGTGACGGCGTCACCCACCTTGGCAAGGCAGACCTTGAGCGCCAGCAGAAAACGGGAGAGCTCGCCGCCCGAGGCGATCCGGGCGATCGGCGCCGGCGGCGTGCCGGGGTTGGTGGCGACGGTGAACTGCACGCGATCGGTCCCCGCCTCGGACCATTCGGCCTCGGGCAGCGGCACCAACTCGGTGACGAACTTCGCCTTCTCGAGCTTGAGGGGACCGAGTTCACCCGCTACTGCCTTGTCGAGCCGGGCCGCCCCCTTGCGACGCGCCGCCGACTGGGCTTCGGCTGCCGCAACATAAGCCGCGCGGGCGGCCTTGGCTGTGGCGGCGAGCCTCTTCAGGCCGGCCTCGCCGGAGTCGAGGGCGGCGAGCTGCGCCGTCATCCTTTCGACGAGCGCGGCCAGCTCAGGCACCGCAACATTGTGCTTGCGGGCCACAGCACGCAGACCGAACAGGCGCTCCTCGATCTTCTCCAGCCGCGCCGGGTCGAATTCCAGGGCATCGCGCGCCGCTTCGAGCTGAGCCTGCGCCTCGGTCGCCTCGCTCAGCGCCCGGTCAAGGGCGGCCAGCGGCGCGTCGAGGCGGCCGGCGGCCTTGTCGACACTGCGCTCGATCAGGCGATGCGCCGTGCTGAGGGCGGCGATCGTGCCGCGGCCCTGCTCCAGTTCGGCCAGCGCCTGCGTCACCGCTTCGCCGAGCGCGCTGCCGGCGCGCAGCAATTGCCGCTCCGAGGCCAGCGTCTCCTCGTCGTCGGGATTGGGCGCCAGGGCCTCGAGCTCCTTCACCGCATGGCGCAGGAAATCCTCGTCGCGCCGCGCCGCCTGGGCCGCCGCTTCGGCATCGGCATGGGCCTGCTCGGCCGCGCGCCAGTCGCGCCACGCCGCGCGGACGGCGTCCGCCTGCTTCTCCAGGCCGGCAAATGCATCGAGCGAGGCACGATGCGTGGCGACGTCGAGCAGGCCGTGCTGCTCCATCTGTCCCTGGATTTCGACCAGGCTGTCGCCAAGGCGGCGCAGCAGTGCCACCGACGCCGGCTGGTCGTTGACGAAGGCGCGACCCCGGCCATCGGCGGCGACCATGCGGCGCAGCGTCAGGACATCCTCGTCGCCCAAGCCCTGCTCGGCGAGGATCGCATGCGCCGGGTGGGCCTTGGCCAGGTCGAAGGAAGCGGCGATCGAGGCCTGCGTTGCGCCGCGACGTACCGCGCCCGACTCGGCGCGGGCGCCCAGGGCGAGGCCGAGCGCATCGATCAGGATCGACTTGCCGGCGCCGGTCTCGCCGGTCAGCGCCCCCAGCCCGCCGCCGGGACCACCATCGGCGGCTCGCGCGAATCCGAGATCGAGCTTCTCGATCAGGACGAAGTCGCGGATCGAAAGCGAAACCAGCATGCCGCCCCGGTCAGAACATACCGAAGAACCAGCCGCGTTTCTCGTCGGGCGGCCTTTGGCCCTCGCCGGTCATCAGGAAGTAGCTGTCCTGGTACCACTCGCTGCCGGGGAAATTGTAGCCCAGCACGGCGGCGTTCTCCTGAGCCTCGCTCTTCACACCGAGCGCCAGATAGCTTTCGACGAGCCGATGAAGCGCCTCGGGCACGTGGGTGGTGGTCTGGTAGCGCTCGATCACGACGCGATAGCGGTTGATCGCGCCGACGTACTGCTGGTTCGACTGGTAGTAGCGGCCGATGTCCATCTCCTTGCCGGCGAGATGGTCGATGGCAAGCTCGACCTTCAGGCGAGCATCCCGCGCATAAGGGGAGCCGGAGAAGCGTTTCACGACTTCCGCCAGCGCTTCGAGCGCCTGCTGCGTGACGCGCTGGTCTCGGCCGACGTCGGAAATCTGCTCGTAGTAGCAAAGCGCCTTCAAATAATAGGCGTAGGCAAGATCGCGATGGCCGGGATGGAGCTGGATGAAGCGGTCCAGCGCGACGATGGCCTCATCGTACTTGTTCGACTGATAGTAGGAGAAGGCGGCCATGATCTGGGCCTTGGTTGCCCATACCGAATAGGGGTGCTGACGGTCGACTTCCTCGAACCCCTTGGCGGCCTTCTTGTAGTCCTGGACGCTCAGCTGATCGAGGGCATTGTTGTAGAGCTGCTCCACCGGCCTTTCGACATAGTCCTTGTCGTCGTCCGACGAACCGCAGCCGGCCAAGCCCAGCGCCATGCACGCCAGTGCCAGTCCCGCAACCGCATGCCGAGTCCTAACTACGCCCGCTTTCGACATTTCCCATCCGTCAAACCAGAGTGCCGCCGGGTTATATCACGCGGAAGCCAAAAAAAGAGGGGCCGAACGGCCCCTCGATAGGATGCGTGGAGAACGCGAAAATCTGCGTCAGTTGGCTTGTCGACGCAGAAACGCCGGAATTTGCAGGTCGTCGTCGTCCCGCGCCGGCTTGGTCCGCTCGGTGACGTCGAGACTGATCGAGGTCTGGACCGGCGCGGCCCGGACAACGGGCTTCGGCGCGACAGCCACGACGTTTTCCGGAGCCACACGGGCAACCGACGGCTCGGTGGGAGCCGCCGCGGTCACCGGCTTGGGTGCGGAGAAC
>MEMN01000078.1:3302-35998 GCA_001767945.1 Alphaproteobacteria bacterium RIFCSPHIGHO2_12_FULL_66_14
GCGCGGGCACCAGGGCCGACGCCGCGAGCGGGGCAGCCGCCGGAGCCTGTGCCGCCACGGGGGGCGGAGCCGCCGGCGCCGCCGAAGCTTCGACCGGCGGCGCGGCCATGATCTGGGCCGGGATCGGGGTCTCGGCGACCGGTGCAGGGGCCTGGGCGACGGCGGCCATCGGCGCGGGCGCCATCACCGGCGGTGCCGGCGGCGCAGCGGGAACTGCCGGCGGCGACGCCATTGGCGCTGTCGCGACAGGAGCCGCAGGGATCGGTGCGGCAGGCATCGGCGCGACCGGAGCAGCACTCGCCGCGGTCGGCAGGGCAACACGACCGACCGGCGGCGCGACCGGTCGGCTGAGCGCCGGCTGGCCGGTTTGCATCGGGCGATTCATGTCGAGCGAGAGATAGTTCGGTGCCGGTTGCTGCGCCGCCATCGCGGCAATGCCGGTGGCGACGACCGACACGCGCATGCGGCCCTGCATCGTGGCGTCGAACGTCGAGCCGAAGATGATGTTGGCATCGGCATCGACTTCCTCGCGGATGCGATTGGCCGCTTCGTCGACTTCATGCAGGGTCATGTCGAGCCCGCCGGTGATGTTGATGAGAACGCCCTGGGCGCCCTTCATCGAATGGTCTTCCAGCAGCGGGTTGGAGATCGCCGATTCGGCCGCGACGCGGCTGCGATCCGGCCCCTCGGCCTCGCCGGTGCCCATCATCGCCTTGCCCATCTCGCCCATCACCGTGCGGATGTCGGCGAAGTCGAGATTGATGAGGCCCGGCATGACCATGAGATCGGTGACGCCGCGCACGCCCATGTGCAGCACGTCGTCGGCCATCTTGAAGGCGTCGGCGAACGTCGTCTTCTCGTTGGCGATCTTGAACAGGTTCTGGTTGGGGATGACGATCAGGGTGTCGACCACCTTCTCGAGCTCGGTGATGCCCTGCTCGGCCGACTGCATGCGCCGGCGACCCTCGAAGTGGAACGGCTTGGTCACGACACCGATGGTGAGGATGCCCTGCTCCCGCGCCGCCGCGGCGATCACGGGCGCCGCACCGGTGCCGGTGCCGCCGCCCATGCCGGCGGTGACGAACACCATGTTGGCGCCGTCGAGAAGCTGCAGGATCTCGGGCAGCGCCTCCTCGGCGGCCTGACGGCCGACCTCGGGACGCGCACCCGCGCCCAGACCCTGCGTGATGGTGATGCCGAGCTGCACCCGTCGATCGGCGAGCGACTGGCCGAGTGCCTGCGCGTCGGTATTGGCGACGATGAATTCGACGCCTTCGAGCGCGGCGCTGATCATGTTGTTGACGGCGTTTCCGCCCGCGCCACCGACACCGATGACGGTGATGCGGGGCTTAATCTCCGACTCCTTTTGAGGGAGGCTGAGGTTGATTGTCATTCGGCTTTCTCCACGCAAACGAGGGGGGTATCTGCTCGGAGTAGCGACGCGGACCCTTTTTGGTAAAGACCCTTCACCGCCACCGGGCTTTTTCTTGTTGTTATCTACAGCCTGTTGGGAACTGCCACATCCCACACAACATATTGCCTAAAAGTTCTCTCTAATCCAACTGCCAATGCGACCAATCCGGCTTGCCTGGGCTTCTCCCGACGCCGGTTGGGCCTGGGCCGCCGCGTGATGGTGCAGCGCGAAGGACAGCAGGCCAGCAGCGGCGGAAAACGCCGGTCCACCGGTGGAATCCGCCAGTCCAGCAAGACGCAACGGTGCTCCCGTGCGGACCTTCTTGTTGAGAATCGCGGCGGCAACCTCGGGAACGCCATCGAGCTGGCAACCGCCGCCGACCAGAACGGCCCGCCCGCCGGCCAACTTATCCACACCACTGGCCTCGAGGCGGCTGCGCACCAGTTCGAACGTCTCCTCGACACGGGGCCGGATGATCCCGACCAGGATCGAACGCGGAATGTGATTCGGACGCGTGCGTTCCTCTTCACCGATCAGCGGCACGTCGATGATGTCGTACTCGTCGTTGGGCTTGGCGACGGCGCGACCGATCTGGGTCTTCATGCGCTCGGCATGGGCAAGCGGCGTCGACAGCCCCCGGGCGATGTCGCGGGTGACGTGCTCGCTGCCGACCGGAATCGAATCGACGTGGACAAGATGGCCCTCGTAGAAGACGGCGATCGACGTCGTGCCGCCGCCCATGTCGATCAGGGTGACGCCGAGGTCGCGCTCGTCGGAGACCAATGAACTCAACCCGGCGGCATGGGCGGCCACCACACGCTCGGCAATCTCGAGATGGGCACGGCGGACGCAGACCTGAAGGTTGCGCATGGCGCCGCTCGTTGCCGTGACCAGGTGGACATCGACTCCCAGGCGCTCGCCGAACATGCCGCGGGCATCTCGCACCGGAATGCCGTCGACGGTATAGCCGATCGCCTCGGAATGGATGATGTCGCGGTCGGCGGTCTCGGCCGGCAGGTGAATGTGGGTCTGCACCCGGCGGACATCGCGCTCGCCGATCTCATGATGGCCGATCGCGACTTCGAGGCTTTGATTGTGCGAGGCGGCCGAGCCGCCGCTCACGCCGACGATCACCTCGCGCACATGCTCGCCGCACATCTCCTCGGCTGTCGACACCGCCGACGAGATCGCGCGCGTGGCGGCCTCCATGTCGATGATGTTGCCGGAGCGCATGCCCTGGGCGGCCTGGTGGCCGATGCCGACCACCCGCAGTCCCTGCCCGTCGACTCGCGCCACGAAGCAGACGACCTTGCTGGTTCCGATGTCGAGCGCCGCGATAATGCCGTTTCTTGCCTTCGCCACGATAGTCCCCCGTCTCTACGCGTACACTTTGGGTTTCATTGGACGTCACGCCGGCCCGGGTGACGGATCGCCACCAGAACCGCGCTTCCTGAGATAGAGCTTGTCCGGCAGCCTGAGATCGACGACGCCGTATTCGCGCGACAACAGCTTGTGCCGCTCTTCCAGCTTGGCCAGCTGCTGGAGGGCGGCGACCGCATCTTCCTCGGGCAGCCAGATCTCGACACCGTTGGTCAGAACGAGATTCCAGCGGCGCTGCCCGACCCACACGGCGGCGCGCAGCTGTCGGGTAAGGGCGGGCTCGTAGGCGAGCAGCAACAGCAGCTCGCCGACATGCTCGGGCGCGCCGGCGCCGCCCAGCAGCAGCAGCGACTCGGCACCCGGCGGCATGCGGCTGGCGCGGACGGTGCGGCCGTTCCTGTCGATCAGCGTGTATTCCGTACCATTCTGCCAGAGGGCGACGGCACGACGCTCCCGCAGCGTCACGTAAAGCGTGTCGGGAAGACGGCGCTCGACGGTGGCGCTGGCCACCCAGTCGATGGCCTCGAGGCGTTGGCGGGAGGCCTGCAGGTCGACGCCCAGCAGCGAATCGCCCTGCCTGACGTTGAGCGCCGCCAGGATGGCGCCGCGCTCGACATAGTCGCGGCCCTCGACGGTGACATCGGCGAGCTTGAACGGCGTGATGGCACCGATAACGCTGCGTGAAGCCGCATCGATCCGGGCCTGGGCCTCGACCAGCCAGCCCTCGCGCCACGCCCACCAGCCACCGCCGCCGCCGCAACCCAGAAGCAGCACGGCGATACCCAGCAGCATGGGCTGCCGCCACAGCGGCCGGCCGGTCTTGCGCATGGGGCCGCGCTTCTTGCGACGATCGTAGTCGCGCCGGATGGTCGTCGTGTTGGCCGTCGTTCTCCTTGGCGCGGCGCTCACGACGGATGCCTCGCGTGGTCGACCATCCAGGTCATCAGATCGGACCAGGAGATGCCGGCCCATTTCGCCTGCTCGGGCGCCAGGGACAGCGGCGTCATGCCGGGCTGGGTGTTGAGTTCGAGCACGACCAGACCCGACGTTCCCGGTTGGGAATCGTCCCAGCGCAGATCGGTACGCGTGAGGCCGCTGCAGCCCAGCGCCTGATGCGCCGTGAGCGCCCATTCCTTGGCGAGATCGTAGACCTCGGGCGGGATCGGCGCCGGCACCAGGTGCTCGGTGATGCCGTCGGTGTATTTGGCTTCGTAGTCGTAGAAGCGCGTCCGCGGACGCAGCTCCGTAACGGCGACGGCGCGATCGCCCATCACCGCCACGGTCAGTTCGCGGCCGGGCACGAACTTCTCGATCAGAACGCGCTCGCCGAAGGCCGCTTCCGCCGCCTCGACGGCGGCGAGATTGTCGCCCTCGCGCACGATGTGGACACCGACGCTCGATCCCTGGTCGAGCGGCTTCACGACATAGGGCCGCTGCATCGGATCGCCGGCGGCCAGCACCTGGCGTTCGATCACCTTGCCCTCGGCAACGCGCAACCCGAGCGATGTGAAAGCGTGACGCGCCATCGGCTTGTCCATGGCGATCGCCGAAGCCAGCACACCGGAGTGGGTGTAGGGCACCGCCATGATTTCGAGCACCCCCTGGATGCAGCCATCCTCGCCGTAGCGTCCGTGCAGGGCGTTGAACACGACGTCCGGGCCGCCGCCTCCGGCCGGCCGCAGGAAATCGATCAGCGCACGCAGGTCGCGCTTCACGTCATATTCGACAACGTTGTGACCGCCCTCGCGCAGCCCCTCGGCGCAGGCACGACCGCTCACCAGCGAGACCTCGCGCTCGGGCGACCAGCCGCCCATCAGGACTGCCACCGTTCGCCTCATGTGGGCACTCCAATACGCCTGATCTCCCACTCCAGCTGCACGCCGCTGTCTGCGCGCACCCGCCGGCGGACTTCCTCGCCCAAGGCTTCGATGTCGGCGGCCGTTGCCACCCCGAGATTGATGAGGAAATTGCAATGCTTCTCGGAGACCTGCGCGTCACCGATGCGCAGGCCGCGGCAACCGGCGCGGTCGATCAACTCCCATGCCTTGTGGCCGGGCGGATTCACGAAGGTCGATCCACCGGTGCGGCTGCGCGGCTGGGACTCGGTGCGGGCGGCATCGATCTCGGCGATGCGCCGCGCGATCGCCAATGGGTCGCCCGGCGTGGCACGCAGCCGGACCGACGTGTAGATCCAGTCGGCTGGCGCGACGTTGTGCCGATAGCTGAACCCGAGCTCGGCCGCGTCCACGCGATGGATCGCCCCGGCGCGGTCGACGGCCTCGGCCGACACCAGCACCTGCGAAAGTTCGCCGTCGTAGGCGCCACCGTTCATGGCGACGGCGCCACCGATGGTGCCGGGAATGCCGCTCAGGAATTCGAGTCCGGTCAAGGCGTGATCGCGCGCGGTCAGGGCGACGTTGAGATCGAGCGCACCGGCGCCGCTCACCACCTCGTGGCCCTCGACGGCGATGGCGGTGAAGCCGCGCATCAGCCGGACGACCACCCCCTTCACGCCGCCATCGCGCACCAGAAGGTTGGAACCGACGCCCAGCACCGTGACCGCGACGTCGGCCGGCAGCGCGGCCAGGAACGACGCCAGGTCCTCGACATCGGCCGGCCGGAACAGCACCTCCGCCGGCCCGCCGGTGCGGAACCAGGTCTGCGGACCGAGCGGCGCATCGGCCGCGAGCCGGCCGCGCGGCTTGGGTAACCGGTCGATCAGATGGGGGTGAGTGGTCGCGAGCGCCATCATGCCGCCGATCCGGGATCGTTGGCGTTGGCGATGGCACGCGGGCCGGCCTGCTCCGCCGCGAGTTGCTGGATCTGGCCGGGCAAGGCATGCGCCCAGGCCGTGATGTTGCCCGCGCCAAGACAGACCACGACATCGCCGGGCCGCGCGGCCTGCCAGATCAGCCCCGGCAGGTCACCCGGCGCGCCGAGCGGCGTCACGTCGCGATGCCCGGCGCGGCCCACCAGGTTGACCAGCATGTCGCGATTCACGCCCTCGATCGGCGCTTCGCCCGCGGCATAGACATCGGCGATGATCACCGCGTCGGCGTCGGTGAAGCAGGAGGCGAACTCGCCCTTGAGCGAAGCGAGCCGCGTGTAGCGATGCGGCTGCATGACCGCGATGACCCGGCCCGAACCGCCATAGGCCTGGCGTGCCGCCCGCAGGACGGCGGCAATCTCCACCGGATGGTGACCGTAGTCGTCGATGACGGTGATGCCGTGCGCCTCGCCGGTCTTGGTGAAGCGCCGCTTGACGCCCGCGAACGTACTCAGCGCGCGTCGTATCGTGTCGTCCGACAGCCCCATCTCCTGCGCCACCGCGATGGCGGCAAGCGCGTTCTGCACATTGTGCTGGCCGAACATCGGCAGGCGCAGGCCGCTGATGATGCGCGATTCGTTGGTGGCGCGGTGCTCAACCATGACGTCGAAATCGGCGCCACCACGGTCGAGCCGCAGATTGATTGCGCGTACGTCGGCATTGGCGCCGATCCCGTAGGTAACGATGCGTCGATCCGCGACACGGGGGATCAGCGCCTGGACCTCGGGATGATCAGAGCACAGGACCGCGAAGCCGTAGAACGGGATGTTCTCGACGAAACGCACGAACGCCTCACGCAGTGCGTCGAAGGTCCCATAGTGATCGAGGTGCTCGGGATCAACATTGGTCACGACGGCGATAGTGGCCGGCAGTCGCAGGAACGACCCGTCCGACTCGTCCGATTCGACGACCATCCAGTCGCCGGCCCCCAGTCGCGCGTTGGTGCCGTAGGCATTGATGATGCCGCCGTTGATCACCGTCGGATCGAGTCCGCCGGTGTCGAGCATGGCGGCCACCAGCGACGTCGTCGTGGTCTTGCCGTGCGTGCCACCGACGGCAATCGACCACTTGAGACGCATCAGCTCGCCCAGCATCTCGGCGCGCCGCACGACCGGCAGGAGACGCGTGCGCGCCGCCAGGACCTCGGGATTGTCCTTCTTGACCGCGCTGGAGACGACGACGACCTGGGCGTTGGAGATGTTGTCGGCGCGATGGCCGATCGCGACCTTGATACCGAGTTCGGCGAGCCGGCGCGTGTTCGCCCCCTCGGCGACGTCGCTGCCCTGCACCTTGTAACCGAGATTGTGCAGGACCTCGGCGATACCGGACATGCCGATGCCGCCGATGCCGACGAAATGGATGAGACCGATATCCAGCGGCAGCGCCCTCATGCGGCGGCTCCTGACGGGGTGAGGGAGAGGCCGATCATCTCGACGACCAGATCGGCCAGGCGGACGGCAGCGTCGGGCCGTCCGGCAGCGTGGGCAGCGGCGGCCATCGTGGAAAGCCGCTGTGGCGCCTCGAACAACGCACTCAAATGGGATGCAAGGGCAGCAGACGTAAACGAGGCATGCGGGATGACGATGCATGCCCCCGTCGCCTCGAACGCACCCGCGTTGGCGCTCTGGTGATCGTCGGCCGCATGGGGGTAGGGAATCAGGATCGACGGCCGGCCGATCGCCGACAGCTCGGCCACGGTCGAAGCGCCGGAGCGACCGATCACGAGGTGCGCCGCGGCGAGCCGCTTCGGCAGGTCGGCAAAGAACGGCGCCAATTCGGCCACGACACCGGCCGCGCCATAACGCGCGCGCACATGCTCGATATCCTCCGGCCGGCACTGCTGCACCAGACGGATCCGCGCGCGCAGGGCCGCAGGCAGAGAAAGGATCGCCTCGGGGATGACCCGGCTGAACGATGCCGCGCCCTGGCTGCCGCCGAACACCAGGAGATCGATGATGCGGCCTTCGCCCGGAGCGCGGTAGGGCAAGTCGCGCAGCGCCCTTACGGGCTCACGCACCGGATTTCCGACCAGGCAGGCGCGCCGATCGTCGGCGGTGACGTATTGAGTCCGGGCAAACGATGTCGCCACCCGCGCCGCGCCGCCCAGAACGAGACGATTTGCCTTGCCGAGAACGGCGTTCTGCTCATGCAGCAGGGCCGGCAGGCGGCGAAGACGCGCGGCGATCAGGGTCGGCACCGAGGCATAGCCGCCGAAGCCCACGACGGCGGACGGGCCGATGCGCCCTAGTGCGCGCCAGGCATCGAACAGGCCGAGGCCGAGCGCGAATACCGCCGTCACCCGCCGACGCAACGAGCCGGTCGGGCTGGCGGAGTGGATGTAGTAGATTGGCCGGCGCGACAACGCACCCTGCCATTGCCGGCCGCGCGAATCCGTCACCAACGCGAACGGCAAGCCGCGCGCCTCGAGTTCGCCGGCCAGCGCCTCGGCCGGGAACACATGCCCCCCCGTGCCGCCGGTCGCCAGGACCACGGGGCCCAGAGGAGAGTGGGTCTCGGCCATCACACCGCCTCCCTGAGCCCGGCGTGCTCGCGTGTCAGCGACAGCAGCATACCGAGACAGATCGCCATGGCCAGCGCCGAGGAACCGCCGTAGGAGATGAACGGCAGCGTCATGCCCTTGGCGGGAATGAGCTGGATGGTCGACGCCATGTTGATGGCGGCCTGCAGGCCGAACTGCACGGCGAGCCCGGTGGCCGCCAGCGTGATGAAGAGGCTGGTCTCCTTCGACGCGCGCGACATCGAGCGCAAGGTCACAAAGGCGAACAGGCCAAGGATCAGCAGGCAAACGACCAGGCCGAATTCCTCGCCGGCGACGGCCATCACGAAATCGGTGTGCGCATCCGGAAGCTGCGCCTTGACGGTGCCCTCGCCGGGGCCGCGCCCGAACAGCGAGCCGTTCATGAAAGCCTCGAGCGAGGTGTTGACCTGGTAGTTGTCGCCCGACGAGGGATCGAGGAAGCGATCAAAGCGACTGCGCACGTGGCCGAACATGAAATAGGTACCGACCAACCCGGCGGCGCCGCCCACGACGCCGAAGGCGGCGATCCACATCGGCAGGCCGACGACGAAGAGCTGTGCGCCCCACACCGCGACCACGACGACGCTCATGCCGAGGTCGGGCTGCAGGATCAGCAGTGCGAGCACCCCGCCCACCAGCAGGGTCGAGAGAAAGTAGCCGGGCACCCGACGCTCGGTGCGGCTCTGGGCCAGCAACCAGGCCGAGATCACGGCAAGGCTGGGCTTGGCGAATTCCGAGGGCTGCAGGCTGGAGAGACCGGGCACGGCGATCCACCGCCGCGCGCCCTTGATCTCCACGCCGATAATGAAGGTGGCGGCCAGCAGCACCACGCTGCCGCAGAACACCAGCAGGGCGAGCCGCCGGACGTGGCGCGGCGAGGACAGCGAAATCGCCAGCATCACCACCAGCGCCATCGGCAGGAAAATGAACTGGCGCTTGGCGAACACGAAGGAGTCGGCGCCGATGCGCTCGGCTGCCGGCGGCGAGGCCGCGAGGGTCAACAACACGCCGAAGGCCATGATCGCCAGGATCGCGCCCAGCGACCAGCGATCGACCGTCCACCACCATTGGCCGATGACGCTGCGGTCGTCGCGTGGAACCTGGATCATGCCGCCATCCCCAAACTCCGGGCACCCGGCAACGCCCGCGCCATGGCGCGAAACGCATCGCCGCGATGCTCATAGCTCTTCCATTGATCCCACGATGCGCATGCGGGCGAGAGCAGGACCACGGCGGATCCGCCAGCGTCGCGTTGCGCTCGGCTATGCGCCGCATCGAGCGCCGACTGCAGGTCGCCGCAGCGGCTGTAGGGCAGCTTGCCCTCGAGCTGGCCGGCAAACAGATCCGTCGCCTCGCCGATCAGGAAGGCATGGCGGATGCGGTCGAAGTACGGCGCCAGCGGCGCGACGCCGCCCTCCTTCGCCTGACCACCGAGGATCCAGTAGATGTCACGATAACTCGACAGCGCGCGCGCCGTGGCGTCGGCGTTGGTCGCCTTGCTGTCGTTGATGTAGACGACGTTGCCCACGCAGGCGACGCGCTCCTGGCGGTGCGGCAGGCCGGGATAGCTGCGCAGTCCCTCGACGATCTTCTCGCGCGGCACGTCGAGCCAGCGACAGGCTGCCCAGGCGCAGGCGGCATTCTGGGCATTGTGGTCGCCTGGCAGGGTCGGCACATCGGAAAAGTCGACCGAATAGCCGTCGGCGTCGATCAGCCGCCCGGCGCGGAAGGACACGCCGCCGGCGACCGGTCGGTCGAACGCCACCGGTACGGCGGTAATGCCCGGCCGGGGCAACGTCCTGGCATAAATTGCGCGCGACGGTTCATCGTCGATGCCGATCACGGCGCAGTCGCCAGCCTGCTGACGCGCGAAGATGTTTACCTTGGCTGCCACGTAACCCGCCATGTCGCCGTGACGATCGAGATGGTCGGGCGTGACGTTCAGCCAGACTGCCACGTTGGCGCGGAAGGTTTCGAGCAGCTCGAGCTGATACGACGACAGTTCCAGGACATAGACGCCGCCTTCGGCCAGCGGCGCGAGGTCGAGCGCGCCACGGCCGATGTTGCCGCCGACTTCGCAGGGGACGCCGGCCTGGACGAGGATATGGCCGATCAGCGCCGTCGTCGTCGACTTGCCGTTAGTCCCGGTGATCGCGACGAAGCATGCTTTCGGCACGGCACGAGCCAGCATTTCGACATCGCAGATGATCTTCTTGCCCGCCGCCCGTGCCGCCGCCGCCACGGGATGCGGCGCCGGCAGATGGCTGGGAATGCCCGGACTGATGATCAGCGCGGTGATGCGGCGCCAGTCGATCGAACCGGGGTCCGCCAGTTCCACGCCGGCGTCCACCGCCGCTGCACGCGACCCCGCGTTGTCGTCCCAGGCGACGCACCCCACACCCGCCGCCGCGAGGGCGCGCGCCGTCGCCAGACCGGAGCGCGCGAGCCCCAGCACGACGAAGGACGATCCCTTGAGCGCGGCGAGATCGATCATCCCGTCACCTCAGCTTCAGGGTGGCAAGGCCGGCCATCGCCAGAATGGCGGCGATGATCCAGAAGCGAAAAACGATGGTGGGCTCAGCCCAGCCCTTCTGCTCGAAGTGATGATGCAGCGGCGCCATGCGAAAGACGCGGCGTCCCGTCCACTTGTAGGACAGCACCTGCACGATCACCGAGACGGTCTCGAGGACGAACAGCCCACCGACGATCGCCAGCACGATCTCGTGCTTGGTGACCACGGCCACCGCACCGAGTGCGCCGCCGATTGCAAGCGAGCCGGTGTCGCCCATGAACACCATCGCGGGCGGCGCATTGAACCAAAGGAACCCCAGCCCGGCGCCGACGAGCGCCGCCAGCAGCACGGCGAGCTCGCCGGACCGCGGGACATGATGAAGGTAGAGGTAGTTGGTGAGGATGATGTTGCCGACCACATAGGTGATCAGGCCGAACACGGCCGACGCCATGATCACCGGACCGATCGCCAGGCCGTCGAGACCATCGGTCAGGTTGACGGCATTAGAAGCCCCCACCATCACCAGGCCGCCGAAAGCCACGAAACCCACGATGCCAAGAGGCAGCAGAACATCCTTGAGGAACGGAAACGCCAGCATGTAACGGAGCGGCGGCGGCGACAGCTGCGCAATCAGGTAGGCCGCGACCGCCGCGACCACGATCGACAGAACGAGCTTCACCTTGCCCGGAACGCCTCGGGAGTTGCGCTTGGTAACTTTGAGGAAGTCGTCCCACAAGCCAATCGCGCCGAACGCCAGGGTAACAGCGAGCACAATCCAGACGTAACGATTGGAGAGATCAGCCCACAGCAGCGTCGCGATAGCGAGCGTGATCAGGATCAGGAGGCCGCCCATGGTGGGCGTGCCCTTCTTGGTCATGAGATGGCTGGCGGGCCCGTCGTCCCGGATCGGCTGGCCTTGCTGCTGCTTGCTGCGCAGCCAGCGGATCAGGACGCCGCCGATCAGGAAGCTCAGCACCAACGCCGTCAGGAACGCGCCAATCGAGCGGAACGTCAGGTAGCGGAACAGGTTGAACGGGCTGAAGACGTCCGCCAGTGGATAGAGAAGATTGTAGAACATCCCTAGTGTCCCGCCTCGCCGTCGCTTGCCGCCACGATGGCGTCTACGACGATCTTCATTTTCGAGCCCAAAGAGCCTTTCACCGCCACCACATCGCCGGCACGCAGCGCCGCCGCAACCTCGCCCGCGAGCGACGCCGAGTCCGGCCGGTGCACGCCGCGTTGTGTCGGCGCGAGCTGGTGCCACAGGGCCTGCATGTGCGGCCCACACAGGAACACCTGCGCCGCGCCGCTCGCCGTCACAGCCCCGGCCAGGCTCGCGTGATAGGCGTCGGCGCCCTCGCCCAGCTCGCGCATGTCGCCCAACACCAACATCCGGCGACCGCCAGCCTTGGGTTCGGTGCGCGCCAGTACGGCGAGCATCGCCCGGACCGACACCGGGTTGGCGTTGTAACTCTCGTCGAGCAGCTCGATCGCACCAGCCCCGAACTTCAGCATCCGGCGCGCGCCACGACCGGGCGACGCCTTGACACCGGCCAGCGTCACTGACGCTTTCACGACATCGGCGCCAAGCGCGCCGACGACCGCGAGCGCCGCCACGCTGTTCAATGCCCAGTGCTCACCCGCCGCTCCCAGCCGATACTCGATCCGCCGGCCATCGATCAAGGCCACGACATCGCTGCCCGAATCCTGCAGGTCGCAGGCGAGAAGCCGCGCTTCGGCCACCTCGCTGCGGCCGAAGCCGACGACGCGGGAAACACCGAAACGGCGGGCGTGGCCCGCGAGGCGCTCGTAGTGGCGATTGTCGCGATTGAGCACGGCGACTGCACCTTCGGCCATGCCGGCGAACAGGCAGCCTTTTTCGTCGGCAATCGCCTCCTCGCTCCCCATATGTCCGATATGGACCGCACCCACGTTGGTGATCACCCCGACATGCGCCTCGACCTGGCGAGCGAGCGGCTCGATCTCGCCGGGATGGTTCATGCCGATCTCGAACACGCCGTAGCGTGCCTCGCGCGGCAGACGGGCGAGGCTGATCGGAACGCCGACGTGATTGTTGTAGCTCGCCACGCTGGCCGAAGTCGACGCCTGCGCCGACAGCATCTCGCGCAGCGCGTCCTTGGTGCTGGTCTTGCCGACCGATCCGGTGATGCTGGCGATGCGCGCCTTGCTGCGGCGGCGCCCGGCGCGGCCGAGATCGACCAGTGCCTTCATGGTGTCGGGAACGCGGATCAACGTGCCGCGCGCACCCGCGACATCGCGCGAAACGATGGCCGCCGCCGCGCCACGCGCGAGGGCGTCGGCTACGAAGCCATGACCGTCGGTGGTCTCGCCGCTCAGCGCAAAGAAGAGGTCCCCCTTGCCGACGGCGCGGCTGTCGAACGTCACCCCCTCGGCCGCGAAGGGCGCCGTGACGGCGATCGGCGACAGCGCCTTGTTCACTTCGTCCGATGTCCAGAGCGCCGTCATACGGGCACTCCCGCAAGCTCGCGCGCCACCTCGGCATCGTCGAAGTGATGCGTGACACCCTTGATGGTCTGTCCCGTCTCGTGGCCCTTGCCGGCGATCAGCAGCAGATCGTCGGCGCCGCTGAGAGCTGCCATGCCAGCTGCGATGGCGGCATGCCGACCATCGGCGGACTCGGTCCAGTTCCTGCGGTCGGCCGCGATGCCGCGCAGGATCTCGGCGCGGATCGCCTCGGGTGCCTCGCTGCGCGGATTGTCATCGGTGACGATCGTGAGGTCGGCGAGCCGGGTCGCGATCTCGCCCATGACCGGCCGCTTGGCGCGGTCGCGATCGCCGCCACAGCCGAATACCACGACCAGCTTGCCGCGGGCGAAGGGGCGCAGCGTGCGCAGTACCGTCTCCAGTGCCTCGGGCTTGTGGGCATAGTCGACATAGATCGGTGCGCCGGAGCGATGGCGCGCGACGAGCTGCAGCCGGCCGGGTGCGCCGGTCAGGGTCGCAAGCGCCGCCACGGCGAGCGCTGGGTCACCTCCCGTCGCCACCACGAGAGCAAGGGCGGCAAGCGCATTGGACGCCTGAAAGCCACCGACCAGCGGCAAGTCGACCTCGTGACGGGTGCCCAGCACCTCGATCGCGAGATGCTGGCCGGTCGAGGTCGGATCGTCGCCGAGCAAGCGGATCTCGCGCCCTCTGGCGCCATAGGTCCAGAAACGAAGGCCGCGTCGCCGGCAGATCACGGCCAGCGCTTCGGCACGGTCGCTGTCGGCATTGACGACCGCCGTGCCGCCGGCCGGCAGCAGGCGATCGAACAGCCGTGCCTTGGCAGCGAAGTAGGACTCCATCGACGAATGGTAGTCGAGGTGTTCGTGAGTGAGGTTGGTGAAGGCCGCGGCCGAGAGGCGAACGCCGTCGAGGCGATGCTGGTCGAGACCGTGGCTCGACGCCTCGATCGCCAGATGCGCTACGCCTTCGCGGGCCAGCGTCGCAAGATCTTCATGGAGTTGTACCGGATCGGGCGTCGTAAGGCCGGCCTCGCGCGTCAGTCCCGGCGAGACGATGCCGAGCGTGCCGACGCTCGCCGCCCTGAAACCAAGCGTCGCCCAGATCTCGCGCACGAAATGGACGGTCGAGGACTTTCCGTTGGTGCCGGTGACTGCGGCGATAGTCGTGGGCTGGAGACCAGCGAAGGCCGCCGCCATCAACGCCACGCGGTGGCGCGGATTTGCATCGCGTACGACGACGATGGCGGGATCGAGCGCCGGCAGCGGCGCGTCGAGGGCAGCGAGGATCGCCGCGGCGCCGCGGCCTACTGCATCGGCGACGAAGGCGGCGCCGTCGTGGTGCGCGCCCGGCAGAGCCGCGAAAAGATAGCCTGGCCGGACCTCTCGTGAATCGAGGGTCAGGCCGGCGAGAACGGGATCGCGCGGCAGCGCGGGAGAGGTCGCGGTTTCATGTGCGCTGAGGCGCATGAGTTCACTCAGCCGCAACGCGACGCACTCCCGCAGCGGGCGCCGCAGCGGTCTGCGCCGCGCCCGGCCGCAGCGGCAGGGCCTTGCGTTGCGCCGATGCGCGATGACGTGCGTTCGCCGGAACGAACTTCGGTGGCACCACCGGCGCAGGAACCGGAGTCGAGGCGATCTCGAGCGGCGGCAAACCCTCCTTGAGGTCGCCGGGCAGGATGCCATAGAGCGACACGATACCCTCGATGATGTGCTTGACCGACGGCGCGGCCACCCAGCCGGCCGTAGCGTAACCGCCGGTTTCCGGGAGGCCCTTGGGCTCATCGAGCGAGACGAGAATGACGAATTTCGGATCGTTCATGGGAAACATGCCAACGAACGAGCTGATTAGGGCTTTTTGCCGGTAGCCGCCGCGGGATGGCTTTTCCGCGGTACCGGTCTTGCCGCCGACTTCGTATCCCACGACGTTCGAGTTCCTGCCGGTGCCCTCCAAGACGTTCAGCCGGAGGAGCTGGCGCAGGTTCATCGACGTCTTGGCCTGGATCACGCGCCGGCCCGGGTCGCTGGCGGCGTTCCGCTTCACGAGACTGGGCTGAAAGAGGATGCCGCCGTTGATCACCGCCGCCGATCCCGTCGCCAGGTGCAGCGGCGTCACCGAAATGCCATGCCCGAAGGCGATGGTCATGGTGTTGATCTTCATCCAGTGCCGCGGATAGAGCGGACCTGCGACCTCGGGAAGCTGGGTCGACAGCGGCTTCAGGAAGCCGATTTTGTCGAAGAACGCGCGCTGGGTTTCAGGACCCATTTCCACCGCCATCTTGGCCGAGGCGATGTTGGACGAGTATTTGAAGATCTCCGGCACCGACAGCGGGCGGCGCTGGGCATGGTCGTCGTTGATCGTGAAGCGGTCGATCTTGATGGGCGACGTCGCGTCGAAGACGCTGGTCATCGTCACCCGGCCGGTGTCGAGCGCCATCGCCGTGTTGAAGATCTTGAAGGTCGAACCCTGTTCGTAGACGCCCAGCGTCGCACGGTTGAACAGCGCCTCATTCGTGATGGTCTTGGCACTGTTGGGGTCGTAGGTCGGCAACGACGCCATGGCGAGAATCTCGCCGTTGGTCGAATCCATGACGATGGCGGTGGCGCCGATCGCCGAGAATTTCTGGGTCGCCCAAGCAATCTCGCGCTCGATCATGCGCTGCAGGCGCAAATCGATCGAAAGCTGCACCGTTTCGCCACTCTGAAGCTGCTGGTCGAAGTAGCGCTCGACCCCGGCAAGGCCGGTATTGTCGACGCTGGCATAGCCCATGACATGCGCCGCGGCTGAACCCTGCGGGTAGATGCGCCGCTCCTCGGCCTGAAACTCGAGGCCGGGAATGCCGAGACGATTGACGAGGTTGTGCTCGCGCGGGCTGAGGCCACGCTTGATCCAGACGAAGGTCTTGTCGCCTTCGAGTTTTTCCCTGACGTCGTCGTACTTCAACTCCGGCAGGGCGGCGACGATCTTGCGCGCAGCGTCCTGGGGCTCGAGCAGCAGCCGCGGATTGACGAAGGCCGACATCACCGGCACCGACGTCGCGAGCACGGCGCCGTTGCGATCAACGATGTCGGCACGTTCCGACTGGATCGAGCCACCGCGGGCCGCGACTCGCTGTGTCGGCTCGGCGCCGTCGCGCAGCAGCGAGACGTAGCCCATCCGCAGGCCGACAGCGACGAAGGCCATCACGAAGAGCGCCGAGGCGATGACGAGACGCTGGCGGGCCGTCTCTTGGGCATCGCCCTTGAGGCGGTCCTGCGGCGATCCGTAACGCGCGCCGGCCGCCGCGCGAGGCGCGGCGGCCGGTTCGGGCGAGCCAGATTTACGCCACAGCCTCACCGACGCCCTCCGTCATTTCGCGAGAGGATTTCATCGATCGAGGCTGCGACGCTCTGGTTGTCGCCAACCGGACCCGATGTTGCCGGCTCTTGGATTGCGGCCGGTCGAGGGGGCGTCGTGGGTCCGGTGGAACGCGCTGAAAGGGGTGCGGAGGCCGGCGAGGGGCTGCCGGCCTCCGCTGCGACGCGGCCACCACCGGGCAAATTCGACGAGGGGACGTCGTTGCCCGTACGTGGGGGGGAAGGGAGTGGTGGATCGCGCCGCGGGGGGACAGATTCGGGTCTGAGCGAGTCGAGCCGGATGACCTGCTTGATCGATGCCGGCTCGAGCTTCAGATGTTTCTGGGCGAGCTTCTCGATGCGCTCGGCCTCGTTGAGGTGAGCCCATTCGACCCGCAGCATGTGCGTGGCCTGCTGGCTCTCCACGATCTTGTGGTTGGTCCGGTCGATCTTCTCTTCGAGGTCCTGCACCTTGTACTTCACGGTGAACAGGCCCACCGCCGTGGCCACGGCGGCGACCGACCAGAAGACGAGCCCACGATGGATCATGTGCGGCCTCCGGAGCCGCCGAGCCTTTCGGCGACACGCAGGCGGGCCGAACGAGCGCGCGGGTTGGCGGCCACTTCGGACTCGGTCGGCAGCACGGGCTTGCGCGTGAGGTCGCGCAGCGTGACTTCGTGTTCGGCGGCGCGCGGCGGCGCGTGACGTGACGGGCCGGGTGTGCGGCCGGCACGGGCGCGCACGTATTCCTTGACCGCGCGGTCCTCCAGAGAATGGAATGACACCACGGCCAGGCGGCCACCTGGCGCCAGCACGGACTCGGCCGCGGCGAGGCCACGTTCCAGTTCGCCCAACTCGTCGTTGACCGCGATGCGAAGTGCCTGGAAGGCCCGAGTCGCGGGGTCGCTCTCGTCCTTAGCCGAAGGACCGACGGCGCGACGCACGATCTCCGCCAGTTCGCCGGTCGTCTCGATTTTCTTGGCCTTGCGAGCCTCGACGATGGCGCGTGCGACTCGGCGGCTGCGCCGCTCCTCGCCGTATCGCCAGAAGATATCGGCGAGCTCCGCCTCATCCGCCTCGTTCACGAGATCGGCCGCGGAAGGCCCGCGCTTTTCCATGCGCATGTCGAGCGGGCCATCGCCGCGGAAGGAGAAGCCACGCTCGGCGCGGTCGAACTGCATCGAAGAGACGCCGAGATCGAGCGCCACGCCGTCGACATCCTTGACCCCTTCGGCGGATAGCAGTTCGGCCATGTCGCCGAAGCGGCCTTCGATCAGGCGCAACCGCGGCGCATAGCGTCCGGCTAATGCCTGGCCGGCGGCGATCGCATCGGGGTCGCGGTCGATGGCGATCACCCGGCAGTCGGCGCGGTCCAACATTGCCGCGGTGTACCCGCCTCCGCCGAAGGTACCATCTACGTAGCGACCGCCGTCGCGCGGCCGCAGCGCGTCGATCACCTCGCGTGCAAGGACGGGGACATGCCCACCAGTGCCGCTCATGCCTCGCCCCTGTCCGAGAGGCCGCGCACGAAGGCCGCCATCTTGTCGCGATCACCGTCGCGACGGGCCTGCCAGCGCTTGGGATTCCACATCTGAAACTTGTCGCCCTTGCCGACCAGCATGACGCCCTCGTCGACTTCGAGCGCCTGGGAGAATTCAGCCGGCAGGGAGAAGCGGCCGTCCGGTTCCATCGCAATGGTGCGGGCGCTGGCCGAGAGATAACCGGCGGGATCGAAAGCCTCGTCGTCGAGCGCCACCTTCAGCGAGCCTTTGGGACCGAGCGCCTCGACGCGAAGACGGTCGAGCATGGCGTCGAAGCCCAGGCGCGAGTTTCCGTTCACGACGCCCGGCACGTTGGGTGAGTGGTAGAGGACGAAAGCCCCGCGGTCGTCGGCCGGCAGCTCGTCGCGGAAGGCTGCGGGCAACAAGACCCGGCCTTTTTTGTCGAGCTTGATCAGGATTTCGGACCGAAAGGCCACGACCCTGTCCCCCTAAATCCACGACAGGTGCCCCACGCCCCTGCGGTTCCCTGCTTACGGGATATTATGGGATACCATGGGATATTCAGGGAAGCAATGTCGAAAGTGGGATTCGGTGAGGAATCTGAAGACCTTAGCCACAATATCTATTGTGCACTCATGGCTGAAAACCACAATAGGTTGAGAATTTGCCCGATTCGAGCAACAAAAGCGGGTCAGACGGCCTGTAAGCCGGGTTCTGTCCTCGTCCACGGCAAGCCGGGGACGATGGATGGCCATTCCTCTGGGACGTCCGTTGCCGAACGCCTCGCGCGACCGACCCGGGCGACGGCGCGGAAACACCGCTGCCGGTTGCCCGGCGTGTCGCCCCTATTTGGTCTTGCTCCCGGTGGGGTTTGCCGTGCCGCTTCCGTTGCCGGTCGCGCGGTGGGCTCTTACCCCACCGTTTCACCCTTGCCTGGCTGGTTTACCGCTCGAAAGCGGGCCAACCCGGCGGTCTGTTTTCTGTGGCACTTTCCCTGGGGTCGCCCCCGCCGGACGTTATCCGGCACCGTGTCTCCGTGGAGCCCGGACTTTCCTCACCGCCGCAGTTGCCCGCGACGGCGCAGCCATCCAGCCGTCTGACCCACGGCCCTAGCTAGGCGGCTCCTCCGACCTGGTCAAGGAGGTCGGCCAGGCGAGTCCGCGTCTCAGGGTCGGGCATGCCGTCGACCTGGGCCGGCCGGAAGTGCCGCTGAAAGGCTTTCACGATGTCCTTGGGCGGCACTGCGATCGGCGGTGCATAGCCGAAGCGCTGGAGGGCCTTGTGGAAGTCGCCGTCGAGCGGCCGCCCACCGGCTTTCGGCCAGAGCCCGACACCGGCCGCGGCCAGGGCCGCCCACGGAAAGCGGAGGCCTGGATCGATCTTGCGCTTGGGCGCGACGTCGGAATGGCCCACGACATTGCGAGGCTCGATTGCTGGATGGCGCGCCAAGATGCCCTTGCAGAGTTCGATCAACGCCGCGATCTGGCGCGTCGGATAATCGTGGCGATCACCGTGCAGATTCACGATCTCGATGCCGATCGATGTGGCGTTCAGCGCCTCGCGGCCGCGCCAGTGCGAGCGACCGGCATGCCAGGCGACGCGGTCTTCGGGCACCAGGCGATAGGCTGTGCCGTCCTCCGCCAAGACATAGTGTGAACTCACGCGATGCTCGCGCGCACCATCGCGGAGGATATCGAGCGACTCCTGCAGTGGCAGCTCGGTGTAATGCAGCACCAGCAAATCGACGATCGCGCCCTCGGGCCGCGGCGCCTGATTCGGCGACAGCAGGTCGGTGACGGTCACGGCCTGGCTGACACGGTCAGGCGGCCACCAGGCCGCGCTCGCGCCGCAGGCGATCGTAGGCGTCGTTGATCAGGGCGAGCTTGCGGCTGGCCATGGCGATCGCCTCCTCGGGCAGCCCTTGGGCGATCAGCCGATCGGGATGGTTGGCGCGGACCAACCTCAGCCAGGCCTCGCGGATCTGCTCGTCGGTCGCCAGCGGATCGATGCCGAGGATCGTGCAGGCCTCGCACTCGACGACGCCGAGCGCCGCCGCCTTGGCGCGCTCGAAGCGGCTGGTTTCGAGCCCGAAGATGCGCGCCACCTTGGCGAGGTAGTCGGCTTCCGCCGCGTCGATCGTGCCGTCGGCCTGGGCGATGTCGAACAGGCCCTCGATCACGCCTTCGAGAATTTCCGGCGCATCCGGGAACAGATCGGCCACCTGGCGCGCGTAGGTCTCGAAGCCGGCAGCATCGCGCTTGGCGAGATCGAAGAAGCGCTCGACGTTGCGCTCCTCGCCGGGCGGTACCTGGAAGAACGCGCGGAACGCAGCAACCTCGGCATCGGACACCTCGCCGTCGACCCGCGCCATCTTGGCGCCGAGCGCGATGACGCCGATGGTGAAGCCGATCTGGCGCAGGCCGGAATGCTGGCCCTCGCCCGGCTCCGGCGTCGCCAGGCCGAGCAGTGCGCCGATCGGCCCGCCGATCCCCAGCCGTGCCGCCTTGTCCGTGATCATGTCCCAAATGCTCATGTCCGCCCGCTTACAACATCAAAGAGCCGATCGCCACGCCGACCAGAAGGCCGAGCGCCAGGCGTCGGTAGAACCGCTCGCTGGCCAGTGGGAACAGCCGTTCGCCCACGACGCCGCCCAGCATGACCGCCGGCGCCAGGACGAGGCCCTGGACACCCGTGTCCCATCCGACCAGGCCGCGCGAGGCGAATATGGCGATCGCCGCCAGATCGACGAACACGAAATAGGTCGTGAGATTGGCGCGAACGTGCGCCGCCGTATCGGGGCCGGCGAGATAGTAGAAGGCGATCGGCGGGCCGGCCATGCCCGACAGGCCATTGAGGAAGCCGCTGGCGGCGCCGGCAGCAAGGGTCGTGACCGCGCGCGGCCGGCCGCGGAACCGCCAGCCACTCACCAGCAAGGCGACTGCCGTCAGCACGATGGCCGAGATCACCCAGCGCATGGGCTCTGGATCAGCCAGCGTCAGCATGAAATTGCCGGCGGGCACGCAGACGACGGCGGCGACCATGAGCAGCGCGATCCGCGGCCAATCGACCAGGCGCACCACCGCCGGCAGCAGCGGCAGGGCGACCGCGATCTCGAGCATCAGGCAGAGCGCCACGCCGGCCGCCGGGCCGTAGAGGGCCGAAAACACCGGCGTCATCAGCATCGCCGCGCCGAACCCGGCGAAGCCGCGCACCATGCCCGCAATGCAGGCAACGGCAGCGGAAATCAGGAAGGAAACGGCCAACAGGTCGGGCATGACGGCCGGCGACGCTAGCATTGCCGGACTGCCGGTCGCGCATCATATAATGCAGGCCATGCCCCCAAAGAATCTCGCAGTCGCGACCGTGCCGCTCCCGATGCCGTACATCCAGCGGCGCCCCGAATCAGTCGGCGGCAAGCCCTTCAAGCTGGTGTCCGACTACACGCCCGCCGGCGACCAGCCAGAGGCGATCCGCCAGCTGCTGGAAGGCGTGGGGGCCGGCGAGCGCGACCAGGTGCTGCTGGGCGTCACCGGTTCGGGCAAGACCTTCACCATGGCCAACGTGATCGCCACGTCAGGCCGGCCGGCGCTCGTGCTCGCCCCCAACAAGACCCTCGCGGCGCAGCTCTGGAGCGAGATGAAGGGCTTCTTCCCGGAAAACGCCGTCGAGTATTTCGTCTCGTACTACGACTACTACCAGCCCGAAGCCTATGTCGCGCGCACCGACACCTACATCGAGAAGGATTCGTCGATCAACGAACAGATCGACCGCATGCGCCACTCCGCGACGCGGGCGCTGATGGAACGCGACGACGTCATCATCGTGGCGTCGGTCTCCTGCATCTACGGCATCGGCCCGCTGGAGAACTACCAATCGATGACCTTCCGCCTGTCGAAGGGCGAGAAGGTCGACCGCTCCACCTTGCTCCGCCGCTTCGTCGAGCAGCAGTACAAGAGGAACGACAATGCCTTCCAGCGCGGCACCTTCCGCGTGCGCGGCGACACGGTCGATCTCTTTCCCGCCCACTACGAGGACAAGGCGTGGCGCATCGAACTGTTCGGTGACGAGATCGACTCGATCGTCGAGTTCGACCCGCTGACCGGCGAGAAGACGGCGACTCTTTCCGACATCGTGGTCTACGCCAACAGCCACTATGTGACGCCGCGTCCGACGATGCAGCACGCCATCCAGCAGATCAAAACCGACCTCAAGCAGCGGCTCGACGAATTCAATCGCGCCGGACGGCTGCTCGAGGCGCAGCGCCTGGAGCAGCGCACGATCTTCGACATCGAGATGATGGAAACGACCGGCGCCTGCGCCGGCATCGAGAACTATTCGCGCTATCTCACCGGCCGCAAGCCGGGCGAGCCGCCGCCAACCCTGTTCGAATACTTCCCTGAGAATTCGCTGCTGGTGGTCGACGAGAGCCACGTCACGGTGCCGCAGATCGGCGGCATGTTCCGCGGCGACTTCAACCGCAAGAGCGTGCTCGCCGAGTTCGGCTTCCGCCTGCCGTCGGCGATCGACAACCGGCCGCTCAAATTCGAGGAATGGCAGGCGCTGCGGCCGCAGACCATGTTCGTCAGCGCCACCCCGGGTCCGTGGGAGATGGAGCGCACGCAGGGCGCCTTCATCGAGCAGATCATCCGGCCGACCGGCCTGATCGATCCCACGGTCATCATCCGGCCGGTCGAGAAGCAGGTCGACGACCTGATCGCCGAATGCAAGGACTGCGCGAAGAAGGCCCAGCGCGTCCTGGTCACGGTGCTGACCAAGCGCATGGCCGAGGACCTCGTGGAATACCTGCACGAGGCCGGCATCCGCTGCCGCTACCTGCACTCCGACATCGACACGCTGGAGCGCATCGAGATCATCCGCGACCTTCGCCTCGGCGCCTTCGACGTGCTGGTCGGCATCAATCTGCTGCGCGAGGGCCTCGACATCCCGGAATGCGCGCTGGTGGCCATCCTCGATGCCGACAAGGAGGGTTTCCTGCGCTCGCCGACCTCGCTGGTGCAGACGATCGGCCGCGCCGCGCGCAACGTCGAGGGCCGGGTCATCCTCTATGCCGACAAGATGACCGACTCGATCAAGTACGCGGTGGCCGAGACCGACCGCCGGCGCGCCAAGCAGACCGCCTACAACGAGGCGCACGGCATCACCCCGGCCTCGATCAAGAAGAACATTTCCGAGATCCTGCAGTCGACCGCCGAGCGCGACCACTACACCGTCGACACCGGCGTCTCGGGCGACGTGCACCTGGTAGGCCACAATCTGCGTAGCCACATCGCCGAGCTCGAGAAGCGCATGCGTGACGCCGCGGCCAACCTCGAGTTCGAGGAAGCCGCCCGCGTCCGCGACGAGATCCGCCGTCTCGAGATAAACGAGCTCGAGCTGCCGGGCCAGGCCGCCGGTGCCAACGTCGGCGTCCACCTGGGCAAGATGCAGCACTCCCGCGTCTTCCGCGGCGTGCGCACCGGCTCGGGCGCGGGCGGACGACCGGGGCGGCGCAGCGGCCGCTAGGACGCGATCCATGCATCGGAGCCTCCTCGCCGCCCTGCTGCTTGTCTTTGCGATCATTTGGCCGGCCGCCGCGCAGGACCGCGAGCAGGTCGTGCGCGTACCCGGCCCAGGCGGCTCGAACCTCGTCACCAGGGTGATACGACCTCCGGGCGAGGCGCGGCATCCGCTGGTCGTCATCAATCACGGCTCGCCCGCCGATGGCTCGCAGCGCGCCAGGATGGAACCGCCGCGCTACACGGCATTGTCGTCGTGGTTGCTTGCGCGCGGCTATGTCGTCGCCCTGCCGCTCAGGCGCGGCTATGGCGAGAGTGGCGGCGCCTTGGCCGAAGCCTACGGCCGCTGCGATACACCCGACTACTATGGCGCCGGGCTGCGCAGCGCGGCCGACATCCAGGCCACGATCGACTTCATGCGCTCGCAGCCCTATGTGGCGGCTGACCGCACCGTCGTCGTCGGTCAATCCGCCGGCGGCTGGGCGACGATCGCCCTCTCCAGCCGCAACCCGCCGGGCGTCGCTGGCCTGGTGAACTTCGCCGGCGGCCGTGGCGGTCACCAGAAACTGCCGCAGGGCGGCATCGGCAACTGCACGCCGGGAGCGCTCGTGGAAGCGGCGGCGAAGTACGGCACGACGGCGCGGCTGCCGATGCTCTGGATCTACGCCGAAAACGACAGCTTCTTCGAACCCGCCCTCGCCCGACGGATGGCCGAGGCCTACGACAGGGCCGGCGGCAACGCCACCTACAAGGCGCTCGGACCGTTCGGCCGCGACGGCCACGGCCTCGCCGGTGCGAACAGCGGCGTTTCGCTGTGGGGCCCTCTCGTCGAGAGTTTTCTCGCCGGCCTAAGGTAGCCCGCTATAGTCGCGCGGCCATGTCCGCCGCGCCGACCGATCTTCGCCGCTACCTGATCGCGCTCGTGTCGCTCACGCTGGTGCAGGTCGTGGCGACGATGGGCTTCAACCAGGCCTCGGTGCTGGCGCCCGCCGCGGCACCTGAACTCGGCGTCGAGGCCGCCGACGTCGCCTACTACGTCTCCCTCGTCTATCTCGCCGCCATGATCTCGACCCTGGGCGGCGGCGCCATCAACCGGCGCTTCGGACCGATCCGCTTCATCCAGGCGGGCCTTGCCGTGGCGGCCCTCGGCTCGTTCATCTTCGCCCTGGGCGGCGTGGCGCTGGCCGCCCTTTCCGCCCTGATCGTCGGCCTCGGCTCGGGCCCGCTCACCATCGCGAGTTCGCACATTCTGGCGCGCGTCTCGCCGCCGCGCCTCGCCAACGTCACCTTCTCGCTGAAGCAGAGCGGCGTGCCGGTGGGCTTCGCGATCTGCGGCGCCGTCCTGCCCACCCTGGCACTCGACTTCGGCTGGCGCTGGGCCGCCGCCGCGGTGGGCGTGGTCTCGCTCGCGACCGCCGTCGCCGTGCAGCCGCTGCGGCGGCTCTACGACGACGAGCGCAGCAGCGGCGCCGGCGGCCGGCTGCCCTCCGCCGCGGAGATCTTCGAGCCGCTGCGGCTGGCATGGCGCGACCCGATCCTGCGGCCGATGTGCTTCATCGGCCTGCTGTTCTCGGCGACCCAGGCGATCGTCGTGAACTTCACCGTCGTCTACGCCGTCGACGGCCTGAAGATGTCCTACGTGCTGGCCGGAGCGCTCCTGTCGGCCGCGACCGTCACCGGCGCCTTCGGCCGCGTCTTCTGGGGCGCGCTGGCCGACATGCTGCGCCGCCCCTCGGCGGTGCTGGCCGGCATCGGCGCCATCGTCACGCTTGCCGCCACGGCCATGGCCTTCTCGACGCCGGCCTGGCCGACCACCGCGGTCTACCTCGTCTGCATCGTGCTGGGCGGCACCGCGGTCGGCTGGAACGGCGTCTTCATCGCCGAAAGCGCGGCGCGCGCCCCGCCCGGTCGCGCCGCCGAGTTCACCGGCGCCACGCAGCTCTTCGTCTTCAGCGGCGCGCTGCTGTCGCCGCTGCTCTTCCGCACCGTGCTCGCCCTCACCGACGCCTACGAGGTGGGCTACCTGCTGCTGGCCGGCGGCGTCGCCGTCTGCTCGTTCTTCCTGGCGCGCGCGGCCCGGCGATGAGCGACGCCCGTGTGCGGTTCCGGCACAAGTTGCCGGCGTCTAAATCGGCTCCCCGCACGCCGGAGAGCCAATGACGGCGGGCTTTTCGCCCGCTCCCCGGGCCCACCTGAATGGGTCAAATGTTGTGCCCCGAGTTGGGCCAGACTCCAGGATAAGCCTTGTTCCATGGGCTTTCATGCGACTCTCGGCTTCTTCGTTTGCACGAGCCCCGGCGCGCCCTGTGCCCCAGGCGTCGTTAAGTGTCTGTTCGCACGTCGTTATTTGGCGTGTCGTTGAGACGGGGTCGTTCTTGGGACTGTCCACGGGTCAGGACCCGCGGCGGCTGCACCAGGCCATGAGGCGAACCCGCGGGCGGCCGCGGGCAGGTCGTGCCGGAAATGGAAAAGGCCGGCGCAGTCCAAGCGCCAGCTTAGAGAAAACATAGTCATAACTCTGCTGAACTTGCAACTCTCTTGACACAATGCTGCCCTGCGTTAGCCCTCCGGGCCGACCGCGCTCTCGTGCCAGCGGCGCAGCAGCAGGTATGACAGCAGTGACAGCAGCAGGTAGATCGCGATGCCGGCCGCCGAGATCAGCACCAGGGCCGCGAACATGCGCGGGATCCTGAGCTGGTAGCCCGCTTCGAGGATGCGCCAGGCGAGGCCCGAGGCATTGCCGCCGGTGCCGGCCACGAACTCCGCCACCACGGCGCCGATCAGCGCCAGCCCGCCGGAAATACGCAGCCCGCCCAGGAAGTACGGCAGCGCGGCCGGCAGCCTGAGATGGATCAGCGTCCGCCAGCGGCCGGCGCCGTAGAGTTCGAACAGCGCCAGCAGATTGTGGTCGACCGAGCGCAGGCCGAGGATGGTGTTGGACAGGATCGGAAAGAACGCCACCAGCCAGGCGCAGATCAGCAGCGACAGGTCGACGTCGTTGGCCCAGGCGATGATCAGGGGCGCGATCGCCACGATCGGCGTCACCTGCAGGATGATGGCGTAGGGAAAGAGCGACAGCTCGACCCAGCGTGACAGCGAGAACAGCACCGCCAGCAGCACACCGACGACGACGGCGGCGGCGAGCGCCTCCAGGGTGATGGTGAGCGTCACCCATAGCGCGGGTGCGAGCGTGGCCCAGTCGGCAATCAGGGTCCGCGCGACCACCAGCGGTCCCGGCAGCACGTAAGGCGGAATCTCCGCCAGCCGCACGACGGCCTCCCACAGGACCAGTATGATGAGGCCCATGATGACGGGTGCAATGAAGCGCGCACTCATGCTGCCATCATCGCTTCGGAAAGGTGCGCCGAGGCGAGCCGGCAGAGCGCTGCGTACTCGGCCGAGGTGCCGAAGGCCTCGGTGCGCGGATAGGGCGCCGGAATGGCGAGTTCCGACAGCACGCGGCCCGGCCGGGCATTCATCACGGCAATGCGCTGCGACAGGAACACCGATTCGAACACCGAGTGCGTCACGAACACCGCGGTGAAACGCGTGCGTTGCCACAGTTCCAGCAGGTCGGTGTTGAGACGGCGGCGGGTGATCTCGTCGAGGGCGGCAAAGGGCTCGTCCATCAGCAGGAGCTTGGGCCCGGTGACCAGCGCGCGCGCGATCGACACGCGCATCTTCATGCCGCCCGAGAGTTCGCGCGGCCAGCTGCGCTCGAAGCCGGCGAGCCCGACGTGGCCGAGCGCCTCGGCCGCCCGCGCCTCGCGCTCGCCGCGCGCCACGCCGCGAAGTCTTAGCGGCAGCTCGACGTTGGCGAGCGCGGTCGCCCACGGCATCAAGGTCGGTTCCTGGAAGACGAAGCCGAGATCGGGCTTGCCCCCCGTCCGTTCGCTCTCCGGCCACTTAATCGTGCCGGCGCTGGGCGGCGTGAGGCCGGCGATGAGGCGGAGCAAGGTGGACTTGCCGCAGCCCGACGGGCCCAGCACGCTCAAGAATTCGCCGGCCTCGATATCGAGCGACGCGCCGTCCAGCGCTTTCACGCCGTTGGCAAAGACCTTGGAGACGCCGCGGACGCCGACGAGCTGCATCAACCGGGGCGCGTCAGCCCGCGGGAAGGCTGAGATCGAGCCTGGTTGCCCACACCGGCAGCGGCAGTGTCTCGCGCGCCGCGAGGTTGGCCGGCAGCTTGGCGCGGTCCGTCACCTTCGCGAACGGCAGCACGAGCGGCACCCGCACGCCGAACACCGCGTCGCTGTCGAGGTATTTGTCGTCGTCGGGGAAGAACATGGTGATCAGCGGCTCGTGGCCCGGCGCATGGACCATCATGTGCAGATGGGCCGGCCGCCACGCGTCCCGGCCGAGCGCGCGCAGCATGTCGCCGGCCGGGCCGTCGTAGGGCACCTGGTAGGAGACCGGCCGAACGGTCGAGAAGGCGAAGCTGCCGTCGTCGGCCACCTTGAGGCGCGCATGATAGTTGGTCGGCGCCTGGTTGGGATCCTGCTGGGCATAGAGTCCATTGCCGGAGTTCTGCCAGAGCGCCAGCACGGTGCCTTTGGCGGGCGCGCCCTTCTCGTCCACGACCTTGCCGCTCACCACCAGCGGCTCGCCTTCCTGTCCGCGCCACATGTCGCCGCCGTTCGGCAGCTCCGGCGCGTTCTCGATGAGGAAGGGGCCCAGCAGCGAGGACGTCGTGCCGGAATCGGTCGTGTTGACCATGTCGACCAGCGAGGAGACGCCCAGCAGGTCGGAGAGCAGGATGAACTCGTTGCGCTTGTCGTCGGTGAACTTGGCGGCACGCGTCAGCACGTCGATGGCCGCCATCCACTCATCCTGCGTGACCTTGTTCTCGCGCACGAAGCTGTGGAGGTGAGTGGCGAGCGAGACCATCAGATCGCGCGTGCGGGCCGACGGCGCGTTGCGCGCGTAGTCGGCGAAGGCCTGGGTGATGGTGGTCGGAGTGAGATTGCGCATGCGAGTCTCCTGGTCGGCTAGCGGGTCTTTCTCAGGAGCTGATCGTAGTCGGCACGCAGCAGGGCGAACAGCAGGTGGTCGGCCCACTGGCCGTTGATGCGCAGATACTGGCGTGCCAGCCCCTCCTCATGAAAGCCGACCTTGGCCAGCACCCCCTTGGAGGGCTCGTTGTGCGGCAGGCAGGCCGCCTCGAGACGGTGCAACCGGAGCTCGTCGAACACGAACGGCAGGGTGGCCCGGAGCGCATCGGTCATCAGCCCCTGGCCGGCGTAGGGCTGGCCCATCCAGTAGCCGACCGCGGCGGCCTGGGCGACGCCGCGCCGGACGTTGCTGAGGTTGATGCCGCCCACCAGCCGGCGGCCGTCGTTGGTGAAGACGAACAGCCCGTAGGCTTCGCCCGCCCGCCATTCGCGGACCTGCTGGCGCAGCCGGCGGCGGAAATGGTCGCGCCCCAGCGAATCCTCGGGCCAGGTCGGCTCCCAGGGCGTCAGAAAAGCCCGGCTGCGGGCCCGTAATTCGGCCCATTCGGCCCAGTCGTCCATGCCCGGGGCGCGCAGGAAAACGCGCCGGCCGGCGATCCGGGTCATCCCCGACAACGACAACGGGACGTCGGCAAAACGGAACATCTTGGCGCCATAGTAACGTAGGTTTAGAATTGTTACATGTTTTCCGAGGCTTGACGTAGGAAATTGAGACTGTCCGTCGCGCCTCCCGCGTCAATTGTGCCGTCTCGGAAGCGCAAATCGGGAGTATGAACCTTGAACCGGATTTCACCCTGTCAGGACCCAGATCATGGCAAATGAGTCTCCCCAAGGCATAGGGCACAAGGGTCGCTTCTACCTGACCAAGCACATCTGGGTGCCGCAGCAGCCGATCGAGAACTTCAATCTCAAGATGTCGGACATGATCCTGCGCAACATGCCCAAGCTGCCGCTGGCCGGCGAGGAGGCGATGCGCTCGTTCCCCGTCTTGGGTGAACTCAAGAAGAGCCACGACAAGATCATTGCCGACCTGCAGTATCTGCTCAGCCATCATGAGGAAATTCCGGCGCTGCACGAGGTCCATCCGCGCGACCTCTACGTGCCCGGCCGGGCGTGGCGCACCTTCCTGCTGAAGCTGATGGGTCACGAGGTGAAGGAGAATGCCGCGGCGGTGCCCGACACCATGGCGGCGATCAACAAGATCCCCGGCGTGCACACCGCGCTGTTCAGTATCCTCCACGGCCGCGCCGAGATCGAGCCGCACCGGGGCTCGGCGGCCGGTGTGGTCCGCTTCCACTACCCGCTGATCGTGCCCAAGGAGCCGGAGAAGTGCTGGATCGAGATCGGCGGCCACCACTTCTTCTGGGAGGTCGGCAAGCCGCTGGTGTTCGACGACACGCGCGAGCACTGGGTGAAGAACCAGACCGACGAGACACGCGTGGTCCTGATCATCGACTTCGACGCCCGGATGCCGTTCCCGGTGAACCTCTATACCGGCCTGCGCTACAACCTCATCCGTCGCAGCGCCGAAGTGCTCAAGGTCGTCGAACGCGCCTCGATCGGTGTGCCGCCGCGCAACCCGGCCACGCAAACGACGGCGGGACTGATCAGCGGCGCCCGTAGCACGAACCCCGTTCCCGCCGCGGCCCCCGCACGCAGCGACGAGCGGCACTAGAACGATTTGCTCTAGTCTTCCGGACCGCGAGCCGTGCGGCGATGCGGTCGAGGGTTTCGAGCGCATCGATCGGGCCCAGGGCAGCCAGGGTCAGGTCGCCCTTCAGCAGGCGGCGGGCGACGCGACGGACGGCATCCTGATCGACCGCCTCGATGCGCGACACGATCTCGACATAGGGAATCGGCCGGCCATGCACGATCAGGTGGCGCGCCGCCTGCTCGCAGCGCGCGCCGCTCGACTCCAGCGCCATCAAGGTGCCGGCCTTGATCTGGTTGCGGGCGCGCGTCAGCTCGGCCTCGTGCACCGTGTCGGCGACGCCGACGAATTCCTCGCATACCGCCGGCACCAGTTCGGCGAGATCGTCCTCGCCGGTGCCGGCATAGATGCCGAACAGGCCGCCGTCAGCATAGGCGGTGTTGAAGCAGTGAATGCCGTAGACCAGCCCTCGCTCCTCGCGGATGCGCTGGAACAGGCGCGAGGACATGCCGCCGCCGAACAGCGTCGAGTAGATGGCGAGCGCGAAATAGTCGGGGTCGCGGTAGCCGATGCCTTCGCAGCCGAGCACGAGGTGCGCCTGCTCGAGCACGCGGGCCTCGCGGCCGTCGCCGCCGACGTAGCGCAGCGGCGCCGGGGCCGCGGCGTTGGCCGGGGTGCGCGGCACGGAGCCGAAATGCTTCTCGGCGAGATCGACGATGCGGTCGTGCTCGACCCGGCCCGCCGCCGACAGGACCATGTTGGAGGCGGTGTAGTGGCGGGCGAGGAAGGCGAAGAGATCGTCACGCCCGATCGCCTCGACCGACTCTGCCGTGCCCAGCACCGGCCGGCCGAGCGGCTGGCCGGGCAGCGCGGTCTCCTGGAACTGGTCGAAGATCAGGTCGTCGGGCGTGTCGAGCGCCTGGCCGATCTCCTGCAGGATGACGCCGCGCTCGCGCTGCAGCTCGTCGGGATCGAATACCGAATTGCGCAGGATGTCCGAGACCATCTCGACGCCCAGCGCCACATCCTCCTTGAGGACCGACGCGTGGTAGGCCGTGATCTCGCGCCCGGTATAGGCATTGAGGCTGCCGCCGACGTTCTCGATCTCCTCGGCGATGGCGCGGGCGCTGCGGGTCCGAGTACCCTTGAAAGCCATGTGCTCCAGCATATGGGCCATGCCGTTCAGCTCGGCGCTTTCGTGCCGGGTGCCGCAGGCGACCCAGATGCCGAGCGAAGCCGATTCGACCTCCGGCATCTCGTCGACGGCGACGCGCAGGCCGTTGGCGAGGGTGGTGACCTTGACCTCGCTCATGTGCGCACCTTGGCTCGGACGGGGGCGAGCGCCATGGCGCGCCGTTCGTCGATCATCGCCTTGAGGGCCTCGACGTCGTTGCGCAGACCATCGACCCGCTCGGCGCGATCCATCAGATCTCCGAGGCGTGGCGGAAGCTGCGGCCGCTCGCCGGTCGCCTTCTCGACGGCATCCGGGAACTTGGCGGGATGGGCGGTGGCCAGGACGACCATCGGCACCGAGGCGTCGCGGCGATGCTGCTGCGCCAACGCGTAGCCCACGGCCGTGTGCGGATCGATGGTCTCGCCGAAGCGGCGACGGCAGTCGGCGATCGCCGCCAGCGTGCCGGCGTCGTCGAGGCGGCCGGCGTCGAACAGCGCGCGCACGCCCGCGAGCGCATTGGCGCCCACCTCGAGCGTGCCGGTGCTGCGGAAGGCGGTCATGGCATCGGCCAGCGCCCGGCCGTTGCGATCGTAGAGGTCGAACAGCAGGCGCTCGAAATTGCTCGAGATCTGGATGTCCATGCTGGGGCTCCAGGTCGGCACGACCTCGGAGGTGGTCATGGTGCCGCTCTCGAAGAAGCGCGCCAGAATGTCGTTGCTGTTGGAGCCGACCACGAAGTGCGACACCGGCAGGCCCATCTGCTTGGCGGCGTAGCCGGCATAGACATTGCCGAAATTGCCGCTGGGCACCGTGAAGGCCACGGGACGCTCGGGCGCGCCGAGCTTCAGGGCGGCCCAGAAGTAGTAGACGATCTGTGCCATCACCCGGGCGAAGTTGATCGAATTCACGGCCGTCAGCGCATGGCGGTCGCGGAAGGCGAGATCGCCGAAGCAGGCCTTGGCGAGATCCTGGCAGTCGTCGAACGTGCCCTGGACCGCGATGTTGTGCACGTTGGGTGCCAGCACCGTGGTCATCTGCCGGCGCTGGACCTCGCTCACCCGGCCGTGCGGGAACAGCATGAAGATGTCGATCGTCTTGCGGTCGCGCACCGCCTCGATCGCGGCCGAACCGGTGTCGCCCGACGTGGCGCCGACGATCGTGGCGTGCTGGTTCCTGCGGATGAGGGTGTGGTCGAGCATCCGGCCGAGGAGCTGCAGCGCCACGTCCTTGAAGGCGAGTGTCGGGCCGTGGAACAGTTCGAGCAGGTGCAGGCCCGAATCGCCGAGCGGCTTGAGCGGCGCCACCTCGGGCGTCTCGAAGGTGGCGTAGGCCTCGCCGATCAGCCGGCGGAAGGTCACCTCGTCGAAGGCATCGCCGATGAAGGGCCGCATGATCCGGAACGCGAGA
>MEMN01000078.1:36007-36175 GCA_001767945.1 Alphaproteobacteria bacterium RIFCSPHIGHO2_12_FULL_66_14
GACAAACCCCCGAGTCCGGCGATCTCGGCCGTGGAGAAGTGCGGCCAGTCGGCCGGCAGATAAAGGCCACCATCGCGGGCGAGGCCCGCGAGCATGATATCCTCGAAGCCGAGCGGCGCGGGTTCTCCCTGCGAGCCGTGGCGGGTGCTGATGTAACGCAAAGGAAAC
>MEMN01000078.1:36201-45802 GCA_001767945.1 Alphaproteobacteria bacterium RIFCSPHIGHO2_12_FULL_66_14
CGGCAGGCCTCATGATCCTTGCGGACCCGCTTCGTGGAAGCCGGGAACTTCGCAAGAGCTCGCTCCGGGCGGGTCGGGCGTTTGACCAGATCGCCGCCGCAGTTCGGGCAATGACCGCCCAGGCGAGTTCGCGCGCAGTCCACGCAGAACGTGCACTCGAAAGTGCAGATCAGGGCGTCGGACGCACAGTTGGGCAGGTCCTTGTCGCAGCATTCGCAGTTGGGGCGCAGGTCGAGCATGGCTCTCTCTTACGCCGAGAGGTAACGGCTTTCCAGATGCGCCTTGAAGGCCGCGACGCCCAGGGCCGAACCGGTGGCCTCCGTCAGGATCTCGTCGGTGCCCGCAATCGAGCCCTTGCCGTGCACATTGGCCCGCAACCAGGCCAGCAGGGGCGCAAAATCGCCCTTTCCGATGGCCTCCAGCAGACCGGGAACGGCCTGGCGCGCGGCGGCGAAGAGCTGGGCCGCCGCCAGGGCGCCCATCGTGTAGGTGGGGAAATACCCCCATCCGCCATCCGGCCAATGGATGTCCTGCAGGCAGCCCAGCGCATCGTCCGAGGGCACGATGCCCAGCAGATCGCGCATGCCGTCGTTCCAGGCCCCCGGCAGATCGGCCAACGCAAGGTCGCCCGCAAGCATCGCGCGCTCGAGCCGGTAGCGCAGCATGATGTGCAGGGGATAGGTGACCTCGTCGGCATCGACGCGGATGAAGCCCGGCGCCACGCGCGTGTAGAGGCGATGGATGTTGCCCGCCGTCCAGGCCGGGCCGTCCTTGGCGAAGGCCGCGCGCATGCGCGGGGCGGCGAAGTCGATGAAGGTCCGGCCGCGGCAGGCCTGCATCTCCATCAGCAGCGACTGGCTTTCATGCAACACCATGCCGCGCGCACTGCCGACGGGCTGGCGCCGCCAGTCGCGCGGCAGCCCGGCTTCGTAGAGCGCGTGCCCGGTCTCGTGCAGGGTGCCCATCAGAGAACGGGCAAAATCGGCCTCGTCGTAGCGCGTGGTGATGCGCACGTCGTCGGCGGTGCCGCCGGTGAAGGGATGGGCCGAGACGTCGAGCCGGCCGTGATGAAAATCGAAGCCGATGATCCGAATCAGCTCTTCGCCGAACCGGCGCTGGGCATCGACCGGGAAAGGCCCGTCGAGGGCGAGCGGCGCAGTCTCGCTCTTCTGGCGCTCGAGCACGCGGCCGAGCAGGTCCGGCAGGAAGGCGCGCAATTCATCAAACAGCGCATCGATGCGCGCCGCCCGGCCGCCCGGCTCGAATTCGTCGAGCAGCGCGTCGTAGAGCGAGGTGCCGAGGGCCGCCGCCTTCGCCTCGCCGACGCGACGCATGATCGTCAGCACTTCCGAGAGCGAGGGCAGCAACGCCTTGAAGTCGGCGTTCTTCCGGGCCTCGCGCCAGGCATGCTCGCAGGCCGACGTGGCGCGCGTGCGGGCCTCGACGAGATCGCCCGGCAAGGCGTTCTCGTGCACCCAGGAGCGGCGCATCTCGTGCAGGTTGGCCGCCTGCCAGCGGCCGAGCGGCGCCCGCCCCTCCTCCGCCCGCGCCAGCAGGTCGGGCATGTCGGACGCCGTCATCATCTCGTGGGCGATGACACCGAGCGTCGCGAGCTGGTCGGCGCGATCGGCGCTGGCGCCGTCCGGCATCATGGTCGAGCGATCCCAGTTCAGGATCGCGCCAGCGCGGTTGACCGCGCTCATGCGCGCGAAGCGGCGCTCCAGTTCGGCATAAGGATCGTTGGCGATCATGGGGGCGTTCATGGGGTGATCACGGCTTGCGCTTCGTCCGGCCGGCGATCTCGAGCCGCCCGTTCTCCCAGTGATAGGCGAGATAGACGCCGGCCAGCGCCAGCGCGATCAGGAACCAGGTGATGGCGTACTGCAGATGGTCGTTGGGGATGTCGAGGCGCGTCTGGCCGCCGACCGGCACGCCGCCCGGATTGGGCGCGGCATCGGCGTCGAGGAAGAAGATGTCGAGCCCGGGATCGGGCGGCGCCCCCGCCAGCTGGCGCATCAGGGGGACGTCGACATGGAACCAGACGTTCTTGTCCGGCACGTTCTCCGGCGCATACTGGCGGCGGACCTGGCTGCGGCGGACGATGCCGGTGAGTTCGACCCGACCGGCGACCTGGCCTTCGGCCCGTTTTGCAGGCTCCTTCTTCTCCGAGGGAATCCAGCCGCGATCGAACAGCACGATCCGCCCGTCGTCGGTCCTGAGCGGCGTCACGACCTGGAGGCCGACCTTGTTCTTGTGGCTGCGGGCGGCGAGATGGAATTCCTTGCCGTGCTCGAACGTGCCGGCCACCTTCACGCGGCCGTATTCATGGCGCAGCGGATCGCCGCGCAGCAATTCGTCGAGCGTGAGCGGCGCCGCCGCCTGATTGACGGCGAGGCGATCGAGGATGTCGCGCTTCCACTCGCGGCGTTCCATCTGCCAGATGCCCAGTCCCAGCGAGAGCACGAGAATCGGCAGTGAAATGAGCGTTGGCCACAGGGCCGGCCTCAACCTGATCATTCCGTTCCCTTACTCGTCGTCGAGCGCGGTCGAGCGGTGCGCGTACTGCTGGGCGATCAGCAAGGCCTTGAGGACGCGCAGGAACCACACCGCCAGGCCGAAGGTGAGCGGCCCCCAGATGACGACATGGAGCCACCACGGCGGCTCGTAGCGGAACTCGACCCAGAACACGCCGATCATGATGATGGCGCCCAGCCCCAGGATCACGAACACCGCCGGTCCGTCGCCGGCATCGTTGCCGCGCAGATCGAGGTCGCATACCGAGCAGCGGTCGACGACGGTGAGCAGACCGACGAACAGCCGACCGCGGCCGCAGCGCGGGCAGGCGCCGCGGAGCGCAACATCAGGCGGTGATTGACGCGGCCACTCAGCCATCTCGTGCTCCCAAAAAGGCGAACCGCCGGGGAGCGCCCGGCGGTTCCAACAATAGTCCGCTTTACAGCGTCAGTGCAGCGCGATCGGCGCATTTCCGGCGCCCCACCAGTAGATGCAGAAGAACAGGAACAGCCACACCACGTCGACGAAGTGCCAGTACCAGGCGGCGGCCTCGAAGCCGAAATGCTGCTTGGGCTTGAACTGCCCGGCCATGGCCCGGAACAGGCAGACCAGCAGGAAGGTCGTGCCGACAAAGACATGGAAGCCGTGGAAGCCGGTCGCCATGAAGAAGGTCGACGAATAGATGTTGTCGCGGAAGCCGAACGGGGCGTGCAGATACTCGTAGAGCTGGATGCCGGTGAAGCAGACGCCAAGGACCACCGTCAGAACCAAGCCCCGCACGGCATCGCGCTTGTTGCCCTCGACGATGGCGTGGTGCGCCCAGGTGACCGTGGTGCCCGAGAGCAGCAGGATCAGCGTGTTCATCAGCGGCAGGTCGAACGGCGCGATGATCTTGACGCCCTTGGGCGGCCAGACGCCGCCGGTCGCCTCCGCCCGGACCGGCATCTCGGGCGAACCGGGATAGAGGGCCGAGTCGAAGAACGCCCAGAAGAAGGCCGCGAAGAACAGCACTTCCGAGGCGATGAACAGGATCATGCCGTAGCGCAGGCCGAGCTGGACCACCGCGGTGTGGTACTTGCGCGATTCGACGATGACGTCGCTCCACCACCAGAACATGACGGCGAAGATGATGGCGAAGCCGGGCGCCACGACCCACCATTCGACGGTCTTGACGATGCCCTCGACGCCCTTGCCGAGCATGTCGGGATGCATTCCCAGGGCGGCGCCCACGGCCAGCAACAGCGCGCCGATCGCGCCCAGCGCCGGCCAGGGGCTGGGATCGACGAGATGATACGGATGCTTCTGCGTGCCTTCGGCCATGTTCATCCACCCTTTCCGGTTCCGTTCACGGCGTTGCCGCCGAGCAATATCTTCGCCCGCTCCGTCTTCGCCTCGAAGAAAGTGTAGGAGAGCGTGACCGTGCGGACATTGTCGTAGCGCCGATCCTTGTCCATCTCGGGATCGACGAAGAACACGACGGGCATGTCGAGCGACTGCCCGGGCCGCAGCAGCTGCTCGGTGAAGCAGAAGCACTGCAGCTTGTTGAACCACGGGCCCGCCGGTTCGGGCGTGACGTTGTACACCGAGGTTCCGACGATCGGCCGCTGCGAGACGTTGGTCACGCGATAGTGGACCAGCCGTTCCTCGCCGAGGCGCACCTTGACCTCGCGTTCGAGCGGCTCGAAGCGCCAGGGCAGGGTGGGATCGACATTGGAATCGAAACGCACGGTCACCTTCCGGTCCAGCACCGGCCGTTCGCCCTGCTGGGCCACGACCGGCGTGCCGCCGAACCCGGTGGTCCGGCAGAACAGGTCGTAGAGGGGCGACGAGGCGTAAGCGAGACCGACCATGCCGACGGCGATGGCCACGAGCCGACCGGCAACCCGGGCGTTCTTCCGGCTGGTGCCGGCGCTCGTCTCCTGCGGGCTCATACCTTGTCCCCCATCCGCACGATGGTGAGGGCGAAGAACAGCATGGCCATCACCAGCAGGAACCCGGCCACGACCAGGTTCTTACCCCGCTGGCGGCGGTGCAGATCGGTGTCGCCAGGGCGGCGTTCTTCGACCATGGCCTCGCTCATCCGACGATGATCCGGTCAACCGGCAGCGCCGCGAACAGGACGGCGAGATAGAGCAGCGAGAAGCGGAACATCCGACGCGCCGGACCGTATGCGGTCTCGTCGTCGGCCGAACGCCACACGGTGACGGCATGGCCGATGAAGACGATGCTCATCACCAGCGCGACACCGCCATAGACCCAGCCGACCGCCCCCAGCAGGGTCGGCGCCAGCGCCACGGGTGTCAGGACCAGGGTGTAGAGCAGCATCTGCCGCTTGGTCTCGCGCGCGCCGGCCACCACGGGCAGCATCGGCACGCCGGCGCGGCGGTAGTCGTCGCTACGGTAGAGCGCCAGCGCCCAGAAATGCGGCGGCGTCCACAGGAAGATCAGCAGGAAGAGCGCGACGCCGACGGCCGAGACATCGCCGGTCGCGGCGGCCCAACCGATCATCGGCGGGAAGGCGCCGGCGGCGCCGCCGATCACGATGTTCTGCGGCGTCCGGCGCTTCAGCCAGATCGTGTAGACGAAGACATAGAACAGAATGGCCGCCGCCAGCAGCGCCGCCGCCACGAAATTGGTGGCGACCGCCATCAGCAGCACGGAGAAAATCGACAGCAAGACACCGAGCCCGAGCGCGTCGTCGGGCGCGACGCGGCCCGCCGGCAGCGGCCGGTTCCGCGTGCGGGCCATCAGGGCATCGAGATCGCGCTCGTACCACATGTTTATCGCGCCGGCGGCGCCGGAGCCGAGCGCGATCGCCAGCACCGCGAGCGCCGCGGTAAAGGGATGCGGATGGACCGGCGCGATCAGCACGCCGACGAGGCCGGTGAAGACGACCAGCGACATCACGCGGGGCTTCAGCAGATCGACATAGTCGCGCACGCGGGCCGGCGCGGCGGCGCTGCCGATGTTGCCCGTGAAAGTGTGCGCGGTGTCGCTCATGAGCCCTTCAAGGCGAAGGCGCCTCCCTCTGATTCCTGGGGGGCGCCTCCGCTCCGGTCCTAGTGGTGTGCCGTCGGCGAGATGTGCGGCAGTTCCTCGAACGTGTGGAACGGCGGCGGCGAATCCACCGTCCATTCCAGCGTCGTGGCGCCCTCGCCCCAGTAGTTGGCGCCGACCTTGCGGCCGTACAGCAGCGTGCCGAACACGACGAAGATCAGCCAGAAGATCGTCGAGCCGAACGAGATGAACGCGCCGATCGACGAGATGTAGTTCCAGTGCGACATCGCGTCGGGATAATCGACGTAGTGGCGCGGCATGCCGGCGAGGCCGCTGAAGTGCATCGGGAAGAACGTCAGGTTCACACCCACGAAGGTGGTCCAGAAATGCACCTGCCCCGCCCACTCCGGATACTGCCGGCCGCACATCTTGCCGAACCAGTAGTAGAAGCCCGCGAACATGCCGAACACCGCACCGAGCGACAGCACGTAGTGGAAGTGCGCGATCACGTAGTAGGTGTTGTGCAGAGCGTAGTCGACGCCGGCATTGGCCAGCACGACGCCGGTGACGCCACCCACGGTGAACAGGAAGATGAAGCCGATCGCCCACAGCATCGGGACCTCGAGCCGGATCGAGCCGCCCCACATGGTGGCAATCCAACTGAAGATCTTGATGCCCGTCGGCACCGCGATCACCATCGTGGCGGCCACGAAATAGGCGCGCGTGTCGACGTCCATGCCGACCGTGTACATGTGGTGCGCCCACACGACGAAGCCCACGACGCCGATCGCCACCATCGCATAGGCCATGCCGAGATAGCCGAAGATCGGCTTCTTGGCGAAGGTCGAGATGATGTGGCTGACGATGCCGAAGGCCGGCAGGATCATGATGTACACCTCGGGATGGCCGAAGAACCAGAAGAGGTGCAGGAACAGCGTCGGGTCGCCGCCGCCGGCCGGGTCGAAGAAGTGCGTGCCAAAGTTGCGGTCGGTCAGCAGCATGGTGATGGCGCCGGCCAGCACCGGCAGGGCCAGGAGCAGCAGGAACGCCGTAACCAGGATCGACCAGGCAAACAGCGGCATGCGGTGCAAGGTCATGCCGGGCGCGCGCATGTTGAGGATCGTGGTGATGAAGTTGATGGCGCCCAGGATCGACGACGCGCCCGCGATGTGCAGAGAGAAGATGGCGAGATCCATGCCCGCCCCCTGCTGCACCGAGAGCGGCACGTAGACCGTCCAGCCGGTGCCGACGCCACCGCCGATCAGAGCCGACATCAGCAGCAGGATGAAGGCCGGCGGCAGCAGCCAGAAGCTGATGTTGTTCATGCGCGGAAACGCCATGTCCGGTGCGCCTATCATCAGCGGCACGAACCAGTTGCCGAAGCCACCGATCAGCGCCGGCATGACGACGAAGAACACCATGATCAGGCCGTGGGCCGTGACGATGGTGTTCCAGAAGTGGCCGTCCGGCGTACCGTCGGGGCCGTTGAAATACTGCACGCCCGGCTGCATCAATTCGAGGCGCATATAGACCGAGAACCCGGCGCCGATCAGGGCGGCGAAGATCGCGAACACCAGGTACATCGTGCCGATGTCCTTGTGATTCGTGCTGTAGACATAACGACGCCATCCGGTCGGCGTGTGATGGTCGTCGTGCCCATGCTGATGAGGGCTGTGGTCATGAGTGGCGCCGTGCGCGGTGGCCATTTCGAGTCTCCTGCGGAGAAGCGCTTAGCGGTTGGCGGGAGTGGTGGCGGAAGCAAAATCGGTCGCAGGCAGCAGCCCCGCCGACTTCTTCTTCTGCTCAACCCACTTGTCGAATTCGGGCTTGGAAAGAACGCGGACCGCGATCGGCATGTAGGAATGGCCGTTGCCGCAGATCTGCGAACATTGTCCGAAGTAATAGCCCTCCTTGGGAACGTTGATCCAACCCTCGTTGAGGCGGCCGGGGATCACGGTCTTCTTGATGCCGAAGCCCGGCACGGTCCAGCCGTGCATGCTGTCGGCAGCCGTGCCGATGATCCGCACCGTGGCGCCCGCGGGAATGACCATCTCCTCGTCGACCGCCAGCATACGGGGCTGGTTCGGCTTCAGCTTGACGCGATCGGCCTCGCTCAGGATGCGGCTCTCGACGGTGAAGTTGCCCTGATCGGGATAGGCATAGGACCAGTACCATTGGTGTCCCGTGACCTTAATGGTGAACGCGGCGTCCGTCGCCTTGTCACCGTAATAGAGCAACCGGAAGGACGGGATCGCGATGACCACGAGGATGAGGATCGGAATGATCGTCCAGGCAATCTCGAGGACCGTGTTGTGCGTCGAGGTCGCGGGCGTCGGGTTGCGTGAGACGTGAAACCGCCACATCGCGTAGACAAGCAGAAACAGCACGAACACGGAAATCAGGGTGATGATCACCAGGAGCAGATCGTGCAGCGACGCGACCCTCTCCATCAGCGGCGTATAGGACGGTGGGAAATCCATCTGCCATTCATGCGGCACGCCGATGACCGGCTGTGCGCGGGCGCTGCTCGCGACGCCAACTCCCGCGATCGCCGACAGAACTCCGAAAATGCCCAACAAGCGCTTGCCGACCATGCATCCGTCCCCTTGAGCGGCGCCGAATTCCCTCAGGATTCCGAACCGCAAAATCCCCCGCATTTCACAGCGGTTAGTACCAGATATAGCTCTGGCAGGTAACGGGTTTTCACCCCCACTCGGTATGTGGCGGCCGGTCGCAGCCGCTAGCGCAGGACGGTCGAAAGCGCCTCGCCATAGCCCGCGTCCCGCACGAGAGCGGCGAAGGATGGCTCGGTCGTGCCGCGGCGAAACCGACCATTCTCCTGCCCAAACAACTCCGCACCTGACGAGTCCGCAGCCGATACGACACGGAACAGACCATCGCGGCCCCGTCCAAGACGAACCGAAAGATCGAACAGTCCCTGAAGTGCTATGGCCGCCGCCGGCGGCACGGCCGCGATGGTCGCCCGTTCGCCATGCGACAGAGCCTTGCCCAGGGCCGACAGCTCGCGCGACTCGATCGAATCGACAAGAAGCAGATCAGGCCGCAACCGCACACCTGCCGCCAGAAGCGCGGGCAGCGACGCGCCGCCCTCGCCCTCTGGTGGCGCCACGAGTTCGACCTTCGACGGCGACGGCCAGCGAAACTCGCGATGCCGGGCCAAGGTGACGACCCGAACCGTGTCGCCGAGATCGCGGGCGATCGCGGCCAGCACCGCGGTCTTTCCCGAACCCTCCGGCCCGATGACGAGCATGTCGAGGCGGCAGCGCACCGCGATTCTCAGAAGATCGGCGATCCGCCGATCGAGCATCTCCGACGCGATCAGGCGTTCGAAGGTCGCAGCGCCTGGTTCGCCCCGGCGCAAATGCAGCACCGGACCGGACGGGGCGGCCGGCGGCCGGACCAACGTGCCCTCGCTGCCGTCGCGTAGGCGGAATACGGCGACGCCCGAGGGCGGTGTGCGGGTCAGGCGGCCGACGATATCGAGCAGATGCGCGCGATCGCGGAACCGTTCCGGTGCCGGCTCGAGCACACCGTTGCGCTCGACAAAAACGGCCTCCGGCCCATTGACGATGACGGCGCGAACGGAGCGGTCCGCCCATAACCTGTCGATCAAGCCGAGACCGCTGATCTCGCTCAGCGCCAGGAGCGCCAACCGTTCACGCCCCTCGGCCGGGAGGTCGGCCAGGACCGCGTCGATGGCCTCGCGCGCCGTTGCGCGATCGACAGTCGCGCGATCGACACCGGTCTTGAGACGCACGCGCGCACGCGCAACGACCGTCGCCAGGAGTCCATCGAACGAGACGGCATCGCGCACCGGCAGGTCGACCAGCGGCGAGGGCGGCGCCCAAAACACCGCGTCAGGGACATCGGGCATCGGCGTGGCGGCCTCGTCGCCGGTCCAGGACGGCTTGCTCCCCCGCGGTTCGGAGGCGAAAACGACCAGCGCGGGATCGGCGCGCCCTTCCATCCGCTGTCCCGCCCGATCCTGCAAGTCGAGGACCTCGGCCACCAGCCGGCGCAACTCGAAGCTCGTGAGCGTGACGCCGCGCGTGCGGAAATAATTGTGCAC
>MEMN01000079.1:0-998 GCA_001767945.1 Alphaproteobacteria bacterium RIFCSPHIGHO2_12_FULL_66_14
CAAGAACAAGCTGCACGTCTTCCGCCGCGAGAAGGGTGCCTTCATCGACGAGGTGCGGCGCCAGCTCGTTAGCCGCGGCCCCCTCGCCGCCTCCGACCTCGAGGCGGGCACCGCCAAGACCGGACCGTGGTGGGGCTGGAGCGACGCCAAGTACGCCATGGAATGGCTGTTCTTCGCCGGCGAGGTGACGACGGCCACGCGGCGCGGCGCCTTCGAGCGCGTCTACGATCTCACCGAGCGCGTGCTGCCGGCCGCCGTGCGGGCGCTGCCGACACCGGAGCCGGCCGAGGCGCAGCGCGAACTCGTGCGCATAGCCTCGCGCGCGTTGGGCGTCGCCACCGCGCGCGACCTGCGCGATTATTTCCGCCTGCCGGTCGACGACTTCAAGGCGCGACTGGCCGAGTTGGTCGAGGCCGGCGACCTGCTGCCGGTGGCCGTCGAGGGCTGGGGCCAACCCGCCTTCCTCGATCCCGCCGCGCGCCAGCCGCGCAACATCGAGGCCCGCGCGCTCCTGGCGCCGTTCGATCCGCTGATCTGGGAGCGCGACCGTACCGAACGGATCTTCGACTTCTTCTATCGCATCGAAATCTACACGCCGGTCGCCAAGCGCACGCACGGCTATTACGTGCTGCCGTTCCTGCTCGACGACAAATTGGTGGCCCGCGTCGATCTGAAAGCCGATCGCGCCAACTCCCGCCTGCTCGCCCACGCCGCCCATCTCGAACCGGGCAACGACGCGACAAAGGTGGCAGGGCCGCTGGTCGAGGAACTGCGTCTGATGGCCGACTGGCTCGGGCTGGAAGGCGTGTCGCTTCCGCGCGCCGGGGCGCTCGGCAAGGCGATGAGCCGTCAGCGCCGATAGCGCAACGCGTCCACCAGCACGGCAAAGGCCGGCGTGAGCTGCCGGCGACTCGGATAGTAGAGGGGATAGCCTGAAAACGGGGCACACCAGTCTTCCAGCACCTGGATGAGCCGTCCGTCGGCGAGATGCGTTTGCA
>MEMN01000079.1:1098-7734 GCA_001767945.1 Alphaproteobacteria bacterium RIFCSPHIGHO2_12_FULL_66_14
CAGCTCTCGTCCTCGCTTCTCGAATTCCCAGGCAAAGATACTGTCGTAGGTCGGCAGGCGAAGGTTGATGCACTCGTGGGCTGTAAGGTCCTGCGGCCGCTTCGGGATCGGCCGGCCTGCGAAGTACGACGGCGCGCCAACGACGGCCATGCGCATGTCAGGGCCGATCGGCACGGCGATCATGTCCCGCGCCACCTGCTCGCCGATGCGAACGCCGGCATCGTAGCGCTCCGCGACGATGTCGGTCAGGCCATAGTCGACGACCAGCTCCACCTTGATATCCGGATAGTTCGGCAGCAGCGTCGCGAGCGCGGGCCAGAGAATCGTTTCGGCCGCGTGCTCGGCTGTCGTGATCCGGATGGTGCCGGCGGGCTTCTCGCGAAGTTCGCTGAGCGCCGCCAGCTCGGCGCCGATCTTGTCCAGCGCCGGGCCGAGCGTGCGGAGCAACCGCTCTCCGGCTTCGGTGGGCGCGACACTCCGCGTGGTTCGGCTGAGCAGCCGGACGCCGAGCCGTTCCTCCAATCGACGAACGGTGAAGCTCAGAGTCGATTGGGACGTAGCGAGCTTTTTCGCGGCCCGCGTGAAACTGCGCTCCTCGGCGACCGCGGCAAAGGCGTTGAGATCGGCAAGCTCCTCGCGTCTCATTCATGAATTCCAGATATAGGTTCATGCACTTCTTAGCATCTAATAGCTAGACAGCGCACGGCCTATGTAGAGCCGATGAAGCTGTTCGCCGCCACGCTCGCCATCTGTTCGGTCGCCGCAGCGGCCGAGGCCCAGCAGCGCACCCCGACGCGGGTGGCGCCACCCGACATGCAGGCGGTCACGCCGCCGCTCGCGACCTACACCGACGAAGTGTTGTTCGGCGACGTCTGGAAGCGCACGGAGCTGGCGCCGCGCGATCGCAGCCTGGTTACCGTCGCCGCCCTCATCGCCGGCGGCCACATCCAGCAGATGACGGGGCATTTCAACCGCGCGCTCGACGGCAAGAGCGTCGAGTGGATGGAGCAGGTCTCCGGGGAACAGTACCGACGCCCGCCGCGTTGAACCCCAATCAGCGAGAAGGAGCCGACATGCCAAATTCCCGCGATCCCGACGTTTTCCGACGTGACCTGCTGGTCAGCGCTGCCGCCTCCGCGGCGGTGATGACGGCGCCGTCTCTCGCCGGTGCCCAACAAGCAGGCAGTGCCGTGCCTGCGATGAAGGTTTCCTTCACGGTCAATGGCAAGACCCGCGACCTCCAGGTCGATACGCGGACGACATTGCTCGACGCGCTGCGTGAGAGCCTGCATCTCGTGGGCACCAAGAAGGGCTGCGATCACGGCCAGTGCGGCGCCTGCACGGTGATCGTCGACGGCCGGCGCATCAATTCCTGCCTGACGCTCGCGGTGATGCACCAGGGCGGCAGCATCACCACCGTCGAGGGGTTGGGCACGCCCGACAAGCTGCATCCGATGCAGGCCGCCTTCGTGAAGCACGACGGCTACCAGTGCGGCTACTGCACCCCCGGTCAGATCTGCTCGGCCGTGGCGGTGCTCGGCGAGATCGAGGCCGGCATCCCGAGCCATGTCAGCACCGATCTGAACGTCAAGCCGCAGGCCACCGCCGCCGAGTTCCGCGAGCGCATGAGCGGCAACATCTGCCGTTGCGGCGCCTATTCCAACATCGTCGAGGCCATCACTGAAGTCGCCGGGAGGAAGGCATGAAATCCTTCACCTACGAACGCGCCAGGCAGCCTGCCGAGGCCGCCGCGGCCGCCGCGCGCACCCAGGGCGCGAAGTTCATCGCGGGTGGCACCAATCTGCTCGACCTGATGAAACTCGAGATCGAGACACCCACGCATCTGATCGACGTCAACGGCCTGGCGTTCGACAAGATCGAGCCGACCCCCGACGGAGGACTGCGCATCGGCGCGCTGGTGCGCAACACCGATCTCGCCGCGGATGCGCGCGTGCGGCGCGACTATGCCGTGCTGTCGCGGGCGCTGCTGGCCGGCGCCTCGGGCCAGCTACGCAACAAGGCGACCACTGCCGGCAATCTGCTCCAGCGCACCCGGTGTCCGTATTTCTACGACACCAACCAGCCGTGCAACAAACGCCAGCCCGGCAGCGGTTGCTCCGCAATAGGCGGGATCAATCGCCAGCAAGCCGTCGTGGGCGCGAGCGATGCCTGCATCGCCACCCATCCCAGCGACATGGCGGTGGCGATGCGCGCGCTCGACGCGACGGTGGAAACGGTGCGGCCCGACGGCGGGGCGCGGCAAATTCCGATCGCCGAGTTCCACCGACTCCCAGGCGACACGCCGAACGTCGAGACGGCACTCGACCCCGGCGAGCTGATCACGGCGGTGACGTTGCCTCCCCCGCTCGGCGGCAAGCACCTCTATTACAAGGTCCGCGACCGCGCCTCCTATGCCTTTGCCCTGATCTCGGTCGGCGCGATCGTCCAGCCGGACGGCAGCGGCCGCGTGGCGCTGGGCGGAGTGGCGTCCAAGCCGTGGCGCATCGAGGCGGCCGAGGCCGAACTGCCGCGTGGCGCCGAGGCGGTGACGGCGAAGCTGCTCGCCGATGCCAAGCCGACGTCGCAGAACGACTTCAAGCTGCCACTGGTCAAGCGCACGCTCGCCGCGGTGCTGGCCGAAGCGAGGGGCTGAGCCATGAAATTCGACACGCCCGCCACGACCAGTCCGATCGATCAGCTCAAGGTGATCGGCCAGCCCGTCGATCGCATCGACGGCCCGATGAAGACGACCGGCACCGCGCCCTACGCCTACGACCGGCACGATGTCGTGCCCAACCAGGCCTATGGCTATGTCGTCGGCTCAGCCATCGCCAAGGGACGAATCGCGTCAATCAACCTCACCGAGGCCAAGGCGGCACCCGGCGTGCTCGCCATCGTCACGGCGGAAAATGCCGGCAAGCTCGGCAAGGGAAACTTCAACGTCGCCCGCCTGTTGGGCGGTCCCGAAATCGAGCACTACCATCAGGCGATCGCCCTTGTCGTCGCACAGACCTTCGAGCAGGCGCGCGCCGCCGCGGCGCTGGTTCGCGTCGACTATGTCCGGGCCCAGGGTGCCTACGATCTCGCGGCAGCGAAGGACTCCGGCAAACCTGCCCCTGGCTTCGGCGGCCCGGCCGACAGCGCCGTCGGTGATTTCGCCGGTGCGTTTGCGGCAGCACCGGTCCAACTCGACGCCACCTACACCACGCCCGATCACGCCCATGCGATGATGGAGCCGCATGCCTCGATCGCGGCCTGGAACGGCGACAAGCTCATGCTTTGGACCTCGAACCAGATGATCGCCTGGAGCGTGGCCGACATGGCCACGACTCTCGGCATCGCCAAGGACAAGGTCCGCCTGATGTCGCCCTTCATCGGCGGTGGCTTCGGCGGCAAGCTGTGGATACGCGCCGACGCGCTGCTCGCCGCACTCGGCGCCCGCGCCGCCCGGCGTCCGGTGAAGGTGGCGCTGACGCGGCCTCTCATGTTCAACAACACCGTGCACCGGCCGGCCACCATCCAGCGCATCCGCATCGGCGCGACCAAGGACGGCACGATTACCGCCATCGGCCATGAGGGCTGGTCCGGCGATCTGCCGGGCGGCAAGCCGGAAGCCGCGGTCTTCCAGACGCGGATGCTCTATGCCGGCGCCAACCGCCTGACGACGACACGGCTCTCGGTCCTCGACCTCCCGGAAGGCAACGCCATGCGGGCGCCGGGCGAGGCGCCGGGCATGATGGCGCTGGAGATTGCCATCGACGAGATGGCCGAGAAGCTTGGCCTCGATCCCATCGAGTTCCGCATCCGCAACGACACCCAGGTCGATCCCGAGAAGCCGGACCGGAAGTTCTCGCAGCGCCAGCTCACCGAATGCCTGAAGAGCGGCGCCGAGCGCTTCGGCTGGAACAAGCGCGACCCGCAATCCGGCAAGGTGCGCGACGGGCGCTGGTTGGTCGGCATGGGCGTAGCTGCTGCGTATCGCGGCGCCCCCGTGATGAAGTCGGCGGCGCGCGTGCGGCTCGACAGTCGCGGCATCGTCACGGTCGAGACAGACATGACCGACATCGGCACCGGCAGCTACACCATCATCGCCCAGACCGCGGCCGAAATGATGGGCTTGCCGCTGCATAAGGTCGTGGTGCGTCTTGGCGATTCGACCTACCCGGTTTCATGCGGCTCGGGCGGCCAATGGGGCGCCAACTCCGCGACCGCGGGCGTCTATGCCGCCTGCGTGAAACTGCGCGAGGCCGTGGCGCAGAAGCTCGGCTTGAAAGGCGATGCGGTATTCGCCGACGGCGAGGTCCGTTCGGGTGATCGCCGCGTGCCGCTCGCCCAGGCCGCGGGCGAAGCGGGCCTCACAGCCGAGGATGCGATCGAATTCGGCGATCTTGCCAAGAAGTACCAGCAAGCGACCTTCGGCGGGCATTTCGTCGAAGTCGGCGTCGATGCGGCGACGGCCGAGGTCCGCGTGCGGCGCATGCTCGCGGTCTGCGCCGCCGGCCGCATCCTCAATCCGAAGTCGGCGCGCAGCCAGGTGATCGGCTCGATGACCATGGGCATCGGCGCGGCGCTGATGGAGGATCTCGTCGTCGACAAGCGGCACGGCTTCTTCGTCAATCACGATCTCGCCAGCTACGAAGTGCCGGTCCATGCCGACATCCCCCACCAGGAGGTCGTCTTCCTCGACGAGACCGATCCGATGTCGTCGCCGATGAAGGCCAAGGGTGTGGGCGAGCTCGGCATCTGCGGCGTCACCGCGGCCGTTGCCAACGCGATCCACAACGCCACCGGCGTGCGCGTGCGCGACTATCCGATCACGCTCGACAAGCTCCTCAAGGAGCTGCCGGAAATAGGCTGAGTTGCGGACAGGCATGACTGTAAGGCCCAAAGTCGGTCCACGCCTCCTTCAAGACAGGCCCGTCCCCTCGGTCGATGATGCGCGATCACATCAGGAGTCAGCCATGCATCCTTCTAAAATCGCTGCCGCCGTCACCTTGGTATTCTCGTTGGTGAATCCCGCCATGGCTCAAGATCGCATTCAGATTTCGTCAGACTGGGGATATGTCACGGCCGAGCTGGCAAACAATGCCGCAGCGCGTTCGCTGTTTCAGTTGTTGCCGATTACGATCGCCATGCGGGATCACCTGCGCCAAGAAAAGACGGGCAACCTGCCATCGCCGCTGCCAGAGGTTTCGCGGCAGCAGGATTTTGCGGTGGGGACCCTGGGACTGTGGGGGCCGGATCACTTCGTAATCTACTATCGCAAGGGCAACGTCCCCCAGCCTGGGATCGCGATCCTGGGCAATGTGACCGCCGGCGATGTCTCGGTCTTTGATCGTGCTGGTTCGATCACTGTTCGCATCGAGGCCCTGCAGCCCTGAGCGACGAGACCGATCCGGCTTCTCGAACGGATGCCGAGCATAGGGTAATAGGTCGGGATGAGCGTACCGACACCGGTCCCCGTCCCGACAATGGCGGCCGACGGCGGCTCCGTCGCCGTCGATGCCGCCCTGCTTGACGCCGAGCGTAAGGGCTTCCGCCTGGCCGTGCTCGGCCGGACCGGCGCTCTGGTAGCCATCGCCGCCTTCTACCTCGTGGCCTTCGCCTGGCCGAACAACCTCGTCCCGGCGGCAGTGATCCTGGCCGCCGCCGCCGGCGGCCTTGCACCGCTGGCACTCGTCGGCAGCCGCTGGGAGCGCAGCGGACGCTACGCCTTCTTCGCCTTCGACATGGCGGCGATCAGCGCCCTGCTCGCCTTCGCGCCGCTCAGCGGCGGCGACGACATTCCCCAGAACTTCGTCTTCCTGTCCGGCCGCAGCGAATACTACTACGTCGTCGTGGCGCTCTCGGTCCTGGCCCTGTCGCCGGCGCTCGTCCTCTGGACGGGCCTTTGCGCGGTGGTCGGGCTCGCCGGCGCGACGGCCTGGATTCTTTCCGGCATGGAGCGTGTCGTGAGCTTCGGCGACCTGCCGCGATCGCCCTTACGCGAGGAGTTCATGGCGGTCGTGTTCAGTCCGGACTTCCTCGCCATCCCGGTCCGGGTGAACGCGGGCCTCATGATCGCGCTCTCGACCGCCATCGCGGCGTTGGCGGTGCACCGCGCGCGCAACGTGGTCCGCGCCCACGCCGCCGTCGAGGAAAAGCGCAGCCGGGTCCAGCAGCTGCTCGGCCGCTACGTGCCGGCCCAGGTGGCCCAGCAACTCGTGGACGAAGGCCGGCTCGCCCCGCAGCTCCGCCAGGCCACCATCCTGTTCGCCGACATCGAGGGCTTCACGCGGCTCTCCGAGCAGCTGGCGGCGGCGCAGGTGATCGGACTGCTGAACGGCTTCTTCGGAGCGGCGGCGACGCGCGTCGAGGCCGAGGGCGGCATCGTCGTCAACCATGTCGGCGATGCGCTGATCGCGGCTTTCAACGCGCCGCTGCCCGTCGAGGACCATGCGGCGCGCGCGGTGAATGCCGCCCGCGCCCTCCAGGCACTCGTGTCCGGCCGCGACTTCGAAGGCCACCGGCTGCGGCTGCGCATCGGTATCGCCACCGGCCCGGTCGCCGCCGGCACCGTGGGCGGAACGACGAGCCAGACCTACACGGTCTACGGCGACACGGTGAACGTGGCTCAGCGGCTGGAGCGGCTGAACA
>MEMN01000079.1:7745-8612 GCA_001767945.1 Alphaproteobacteria bacterium RIFCSPHIGHO2_12_FULL_66_14
TCTGCGGTGCGACCTACGAGGCCGCGCGTTCGACCTGCGCCGATGCCTCGGTGGTGGGCTCGGTGCAGGTGCGTGGCCGCGAGGCCGTCGTCGAGGTTTTTGCCCTCGGCAGCACCATGGATAGGATACAATAGGTTGACATTCGCCCTACTTCCTACTACATAAGAAACATGACAATTCCTCGCCACCCGTTCGCGTCCCACCCAAGCCTTCAACACAGAGCCCCGCCGGCGACGAACCGACGTGAAACGAGTCAGTTGGCGTCCCACGCCCCATGCCGGGACAGCGATCCATTCCCTTGCGAAATCAACCGGTTGGCAAGGTGCGCGTAACCCGGCAAACGACGTAGGCCGGTGTCCCAGTGACTCGCCGGGAATTCGCATCAGCGGTGGGCGGTGACATGAACGATCTGGTTCTGAAAGGCGGGCGGGTCGTCGATCCCTCGCAAGGGTTCGACAAGGTGACCGACATCGCCTTCTCAGGCGGCAAGGTCTCGGCGATCGGCGACAATCTGTCGGCCAAGGACACGCGCAACGTTGCCGGCAAGATCGTCTCGCCTGGCCTGATCGACCTGCACACCCATGTCTACTGGGGCGGCACCTCGCTCGGCGTCGAGGCCGAGCTGCTGGCGCGCACCGGCGGCGTCACCACCTCGATCGATGCCGGCAGCGCCGGGCCCGGCAACTTCCACGGCTTCCGCAAGCATGTGATCGAGCCCTCGCCCGTCCGCATCCTGCCCTACCTCAACATCTCCTTCCCCGGCATCTATGCCTTCTCCAAGACCGTGATGGTGGGCGAGAGCGCCGACATGCGCCTGCTCGATCCGCGCGAGGCGGTGCGCGTCGCGCGCGAGCACGAGGATCTGGT
>MEMN01000079.1:8700-8830 GCA_001767945.1 Alphaproteobacteria bacterium RIFCSPHIGHO2_12_FULL_66_14
GTCGCCGAGGAGACGGGCCTGCCGCTGATGGCCCATCTCGACGCGCCGCCGCCCGCGCGCCATGAGGTCGTGAGCCGGCTGCGGCCGGGCGACATCCTCACCCACTGCTTCCGCCCTTTCCCGAATGCAC
>MEMN01000079.1:8866-9046 GCA_001767945.1 Alphaproteobacteria bacterium RIFCSPHIGHO2_12_FULL_66_14
TGGCGGCGCGCGCCCGCGGCGTGATCTTCGACATCGGCCATGGCGGCGGTTCGTTCGGTTTCGGCACGACGCGCGGCATGTTGGCGGCGGGCTTCCTGCCCGATGTCATTTCCTCGGACGTGCACGTGATCTCGATCGAAGGGCCGGCCTTCGATCTTCTCACCACCATGTCGAAGTTCC
>MEMN01000080.1:0-3757 GCA_001767945.1 Alphaproteobacteria bacterium RIFCSPHIGHO2_12_FULL_66_14
GGCCGCTGCCCGGACCGAAGCCTTGCCGCCCTCCCAGGTCGGTATCGGCACCCTTGCCCGCCAGGCTTTCATGGTCGACCCGCAAACGTCGACGGTGATGCTGTTCAAGGATGCCGAACAGTCGATGGCGCCGTCGTCGATGTCGAAGATGATGACGATCTACATCATCTTCGAAGAATTGGCGGCCGGCCGCCTCAAGCTCGATTCGCGGTTCCGGGTGAGCGAGCGCGCGCGGGCGATGGGCGGCTCGCGCATGTTCGTCGAACTCGGCAGCGAGGTGACCGTCGAGGACCTGATCAAGGGCATCATCGTCCTGTCGGGCAATGACGCCTGCGTCGTCGTCGCCGAAGGATTGTCGGGCAGCGAGGAGAGCTTCGCGGAGCGCATGACCAAGCGCGGTCGCGAACTCGGCATGACGAAGACGGTGTTCAAGAATTCGTCGGGCTGGCCGGCCGAGGGGCAATACACCACGGCGCGCGATCTCGCGGTGCTGGCGTGGCGCACCATCGACGACTACCCGAAGCTCTATCGCTACTATTCGGAGACCGACTGGACCTACAACAACATCCGTCAGGCAAACCGCAATCGCCTGCTGAAGATCACGCCCGGTACCGACGGCCTGAAGACCGGCCACACCGAGGAAGGCGGCTATGGCCAGACGACTTCGGCCCTGCGCGATGGCCGCCGCCTCATTCTGGTCGTCAATGGCCTCACCTCCATGGCCGAGCGAGCACAGGAGACGTCGCGTCTGATGGAGTGGGGGTTCCGTGAGTTCGCCAACACCACGATCTTCCGCGCGGGCGACACGGTGGTCGAGGCGCCAGTCTGGCTCGGGGCGCAAGACAAGGTGCCGTTGGTCGTCGCGCGCCCCATCCAGATTACGGCACCGACCGGTCAGGCGGTGTCGCCGCGTGTGGTCGCGCGCTTCGAGGGGCCGTTGGCCGCACCGCTCGCGAAGGGCGCCAAGGTCGGCACCGTTGCCGTCACCATCCCGGATGGCAGGGTCATTGAATATCCCCTGGAAGTCGGCATGGACGTGGCGCGCATGGGGGTGATCGGCCGCGTGACTGCGATGATCCAGCACTATCTGTTTGGCTGGCTGTCGTGACTGACCCTGCGACGGGGCGTTTCATTACGTTGGAAGGCGGCGAAGGGGCAGGGAAGTCGACGCAAATCTCACGCCTCGGGGAGTGGCTGAGGGGGCGCGGCCATACGATCGTGGCGACCCGTGAGCCCGGCGGCGCGCCCGGGGCAGAGATGGTGCGCAAGCTGCTGGTGGAAGGGCCCGCCGAACGCTGGGACGGCACGACCGAGGCTTTGCTGCATTTCGCCGCCCGGCGCGATCACCTGCGATCGACGGTGTGGCCGGCGTTGAAGCGCGGCGCCTGGGTGATCAGCGACCGCTTCGCCGATTCGACCGTCGCCTATCAAGGCTACGGATACGGCCTCGATCGGTCGATGTTGCACAAGCTGTACGGCATCGCCGTCGGTGACTTCCACCCCGACCTCACCTTGATCCTCGACCTTCCCGTCGAAGTCGGGCTTGGCCGTGCCGCGGCGCGGCGCGGCAGCGAAACGCGCTACGAAGGCCTGCCGAAGGATTTCCACGAACGTGTCCGCGCCGGCTTTCTCGGCATTGCAGCGGCCGACCCCGGCCGCTGCGTCGTGATCGACGCTACGCGCGACATCGAGTCCATCGCAGTGGCGATCACCGAGACCGTGATCGAACGGCTGGGAGCCTGAGGCGATGGCCAGAGGCAAGACGAGCGCCGATCCGGCCGAACTCGAGAAGCTGGAGTGGCCTTATGGCTGGCCACCGCCGTGGCGCGGCCAGCGGCTTGTCGGCCACGACGAGGCTGAGAAGACCATGTTGACCGCCCAGCAAAGTGGGCGCCTGCATCATGCCTGGCTGCTGACCGGGCCGCGCGGTATCGGCAAGGCGACGCTCGCCTGGCGCTTTGCGCGTTTCCTGCTGTGCGGCCAGCAGCAGGGCGGCCTGTTCGGCGACGGGCCGACAGATCTGGAGGTCGCCGCCGATGCGCCGGGAAGAACCCTAGTCGACGCACGCTCGCATCCCGACCTGTTCCATCTGCGACGCTCGCTCAATCCCGATACCGGCCGCATGCGGGCCGAGATCGCCGTCGATGACGTGCGCGGACTCGGGGCCTTCATGCACATGACGCCGGCAATGGGCAAATGGCGTGTCGCCATCATCGATTCCGCCGACGAGATGAATCGCAACAGCGCCAACGCGGTGCTGAAGATCCTCGAGGAACCGCCGCCCGATGCCGTCCTGCTGATCGTGGCGCACGCGCCGGGGCGCCTGTTGCCGACGATCCGCTCCCGCTGCCGGCGGCTGGCACTGCAGCCGCTTGCCAACGACACCGTCGTCCGCCTGGTCGGCGACCTCGCGCCAGATACCAAGCCCGAGGAGAGGGTCGCTTTGGCTCGACTGGCCGAAGGCAGCATCGGCCGCGCCCTGGAACTCGCCGGGGCAGGAAGCCTCGACCTCTACCGCGAGATGGTCGAGGTATTGGCGACCTTGCCTGAGCTCGATATGCCGCGCTTGCACGCCTTCGCCGAGCGCTTCGCCAAGCGCGGGGAGGAGGCCAACGCCGACTGGCGTTCGCTCAACTACCTGTTCGACGGCTGGTCGAAAGGCCTGGCGCGGCATTGGGCCCTGGGCACGGAAGCTGCAGCCATCGTGCCATCGGAGAGCGGCCTGAACGGCCGCCTGCTCGCCGCGGCCAGCCTTGATCGCTGGATGGAGGCGTGGGAAAAGGTCGCCCATCTGTTGTCCCGTGCCGATGCCGTCAATCTCGACCGCAAGCAAACGGTTCTCGGCAGCTTCCTGGCTCTCCAAACGGCGATGCGCTGAAGCGCTGAACCCGGCGCCCCCGGAAGAGTGTCGGGGAAGGGCGACGGTTCGGAGTTCAGTCATCATGTCGGGCCAAAGTACCTTCTACGTCACCACGCCGATCTACTACGTGAACGACGTGCCGCATATCGGGCACGCATACACGACACTTGCCTGCGATGTACTGGCCCGGTTCATGCGGCTCGACGGCCGCGACGTTCACTTCCTCACCGGCACCGACGAGCACGGCCAGAAGATCGAGACTGCGGCGGCCGCGGCCGGCCTGCCGCCACAGGCCTTCACCGACAAAGTGAGCCAGTCATTCCGGGATCTCGTCGTGAAGATGAATTACAGCCCGGACAACTTCATCCGCACGACGGAGAAGCGGCACTACGCCGCCTGTCAGGCGCTGTGGGAAAGGCTGGTCGCCTCGGGCGACATTTATCTCGGCAAATATGCCGGATGGTATTCGGTGCGTGACGAAACCTATTTCGCCGAAGGCGAGACCGAGGTCGGACCAGACAACAAGCGCCGCGCGATCTCGACCGGCGCCGAAGTCGAATGGGTCGAGGAGCCGTCGTATTTCTTCAAGCTGTCGGCCTGGTCCGATCGGCTACTGGCCTTCTACGGGAAGAACCCGCGCTTCATCGGACCGGACAGCCGGCGCAACGAGGTGATGAGCTTCGTGCGGGGCGGCCTGCAGGACCTCTCGGTGTCGCGCACGAGCTTCTCCTGGGGTGTGCCGGTGCCAGGTGATCCCAAGCACATCATGTATGTGTGGCTGGACGCGCTCACCAACTATATCACCGAGTGCGGCTATCCCGACACCGGTAATCCGAACTGGAAGTACTGGCCGGCCGACCTGCACATGGACGGCAAGGACATCATCCGCTTTCATTG
>MEMN01000080.1:3775-4574 GCA_001767945.1 Alphaproteobacteria bacterium RIFCSPHIGHO2_12_FULL_66_14
GGTGGACCAACGAGGGTCAGAAGATCTCGAAATCGCTCGGCAATGTGATCGACCCGGTCGATCTGGTGGAAGCGTACGGCCTCGATCCCGTGCGCTACTTCCTGCTGCGTGAAGTCCCCTTCGGCAACGACGGCGATTTCCAGCGCCGCGCGCTGATCGGCCGTCTCAATGCCGATCTTGCCAACGCCTATGGCAATCTGTGTCAGCGCGTCCTGTCGATCGTCGCCAAGAACTGCGACGGCCAGGTGCCAACCAAAGGCACGCTTACCGATGCAGACAGTGCGCTGCTCGATCGTGCAAGGAGTCTGTTGGCTGCCGTGCGTTCGGAGCTCGACGAGCAGGCCTTCCACAAGGCGCTGACCACGATCTGGGAGGTGATCGCCGACGCCAACCGCTACGTCGACGCGCAGGCGCCATGGGCGCTCGCCAAGACCGACCCGGTGCGCCGCGACACGGTGTTGTGGGTCTTGGCCGAAACGATCCGGCGGGTGACATTGCTGGTACAGCCGTTCATGCCCGACTCAGCGGGCAAGATCCTGGATCAACTCGCCGTGCCGGCGGCGGGACGGACCTTCGCCGCCTTCGACCGCGAGCTCGAGCCCGGCACAACTCTGCCCAAGCCGCAGGGCGTATTCCCGCGTTTCGTCGAACCGGCCGCGGCGGCGGGCTGACATGCTTATCGACAGTCATTGCCATCTCGACTTTCCCGAGCTCGCCGGAGACGAGGAAGGCGTGCTTGCCCGCGCCAGGACCGCGGGCGTGGGCGGCATGCTGACGATCGGCACACGGCTCGACCAGT
>MEMN01000080.1:4583-9524 GCA_001767945.1 Alphaproteobacteria bacterium RIFCSPHIGHO2_12_FULL_66_14
CGCCATCGCCGAGCGCCACGGCAATATCTGGTGCTCGGTCGGCGTTCACCCGCACGAAGCCAAGGAGGAGGGACAGCGGACCCCCGACAGGCTGATAGAGGCCACCCATCACCCCAAGGTCGTCGGCATCGGCGAGACCGGGCTCGATTTTTACTACGAGCATAGTCCGCGCGACGAGCAGGCGGAGAGCTTCCGCGCGCATATCGCAGCCTCGCGCCATACCGGCTTGCCGCTGATCGTCCACACAAGGGACGCCGACCGCGAGACCATCGACATTCTCGAGGAAGAGGCGGGCAAAGGGGCTTTCCCCGGCCTGATCCATTGCTTCACGTCGGGCCCCGAGGTCGCGCGATGCGCCCTGGCACTCGGCTTCTACATTTCGATTTCAGGCATCGTGACCTTCAAGGCTGCGGAGGACCTGCGCGGCATCGTCCGCGATATCCCGCTCGACCGGCTGCTGGTTGAGACCGATTCGCCCTACCTTGCACCGGTGCCAAAGCGCGGCAAGACCAACGAACCGGCGTACGTCGCCCATACCGCAGCCAAGGTCGCCGAACTCAAGGGCGTGAGCGTGGCCGAACTCGAAGCAGCGACGACGACGAATTTTTTCCGGCTATTTGCCAAGGCGGAGCGCCAGCAGTGCGGGTGACGATCCTCGGCTGCGGTACCTCCGGAGGCGTTCCACGGCCGGGCGGCAAGAACGGGCTGGGCGAATGGGGAGCGGCCAACCCCGAGGACGGCCGCAACCAGCGCCGGCGCTGTTCCATCCTGGTCCAGGACAAGGGCAAGACCGTGCTGGTCGACACGTCCCCCGATCTGCGATCGCAGTTGCTGGATGCCCGGGTCGAACGGGTCGACGCCGTGATCTGGACGCACGAGCATGCGGACCAGGTCCATGGCATCGACGACCTGCGGCCCTATGCGATCCGCCAGGGCAGGATCGAAGCCTGGGCGGACGAACGGACACTTGCGATCCTGCGACGGCGGTTCGGCTACTGCTTCGAGGCCGAGGGGAGCGGGGTTTACAATCCGATCTACCAGGCCAACCAGATCGAGGGGCCCTTTCAGGCCGCCGGGCTGCCAGTGATTCCCTTTGTTCAGGACCATGGACTGGCGCCGTCGCTTGGCTTTCGGTTTGGGCAGTTGGCCTATGCCAACGATGTCGTCGCGCTGCCGGACAGCGCCTTCGCCGCAATGGCGGGCGTGGACGTCCTGATTGTCGATGCCATGAGGTTCCGGCCGCATCCGACCCACGCCCACCTCGACCGGGCCCTCGAGTGGATCGCGCAGATCCGCCCGGCACGGGCTTTTTTGACCAATCTCCACATCGATATGGACTATGCTGAGATTGATCGTTTGACGCCGCCCCACGTGCAGCCGTGTCGCGATGGGTTGGTCATTAGCGTGGATGAAATATAATATTTTACTTCAGAGGGTTATCCTTGTTTTTTGATGTCTTGAGTAAAGTGAGACAAAAGGAGTCCGGAGTCCGCCAGTTCCTGGCTGTGGCCGGTGTTGGCCTGTGCCTGGCTTTGCCGGCTGCCGCCAACGACAAGCTCGAAGCTGGCGGCCTGACGTTCCTCAATTTCGCGACACTCGACAACGGCGCGAGCTTTTCCCAGGGCGATCCCATCATCGCTGGTGGGCCCAATCCGGTATCTTCGAAGGTTCTTGCAATCGAGAGCGCCAAGGGCTTCGCACGCGTCCGCTTCGAGCAAATGCGGCTGACGATGGCGCTGCCGCTCGGCTGGCAGGCAACCGAGGATTGGGAGCGGGGCGTCGCCTATAGCAGCGACAAACGATACCGCCTCGTCATTTGGAGGATCGATTTCGATTTCGAAGGCGTCAAGGATGCGGAGCATTATGCCGCCACCAAGGGCGGCTCGATCCAGGCGCGCCGTCCCACGGTGAAGGCGCAGGCGCGCAGGCTCGGCGATGGGACCTATCTGATCGTGTACGAGAACGCCCCCAAGGCGCAGGGCGATTCGGAGATGCGGGTCGTCTTCGACCTCGTCATGACGCAGCCCGGCAATCCGAAGCTCGGCGTGCTGGTGACGCTCGGCGTCCCGGCGAGTGACGCTGGGCGGGGCATCAAACTATTGGCGCTTCTTAAAGAAAATTTGAAGATTGATTGGTAATTATCTGATATTTATTAAATATATATATTTGTCATAATATATATTATACGATAATCAGAAATGAGGTCGAGCACCATGACGCCGCCACGTCCAACGGCGGAAGCGCTGCCCCGCGAGCCGATGGCACGCCTCCTCGCTGTCATGGCCTGGCTGCGCCACGGCCAGTACGGTTGTCCCTGGGACATCGACCAGACCTTCCGGACGATCGCACCCTATACGATTGAGGAAGCCTACGAAGTCGCCGACGCCATCGAGCGTGACGACATGCCGGCCCTCAAGGAAGAACTCGGCGACCTGCTGCTCCAGGTCGTTTACCACGCCCAGATCGCCCAGGAAGCCGAGGCCTTCAATTTTGCCGACGTGGCGGTGGCGATCGCCGACAAGATGGTCGACCGCCACCCTCATGTCTTCGCCGACGCCCGGATCGACACGGCCGAGGCGCAGACCGTTTCGTGGGAAGCCCGCAAGGCTGCCGAGCGGGCCGCCAAACAGGCTGCGGAGCCGGCAGGGGCCCTGGATGGAGTGGCACGCGCCCTCCCCGCCCTCCTGCGTGCCGAGAAGATACAGAAGCGAGCCGCCCGAGTCGGCTTCGATTGGAAGGACACCGCGCCGGTCATCGACAAGATCGAGGAGGAACTGGGCGAGCTACGCGCCGAGATTACAGCCGGGACCGTCGATCAGGCCCGCCTGACCGATGAGTTGGGTGACGTGCTGTTCGCCGTCGCCAATCTCGCGCGCCACTGCAAGGTCGATCCGGAGGCCGCCTTGCGGGCCACCAACGACAAGTTCGAGCGCCGCTTCGGCTATATCGAACGCCAGCTTGCGCTTCAGGGCCGCAAGCCCGTCGACGCCACCCTCGGCGAGATGGAAGCCCTCTGGCAGGAAGCCAAGACGCGCGTCTAGTCTTCCTCGGGTTGCAACAGCGGCAACTCCAGAGCATCGAACGCCGCGCGCACGTCGGCCAGCGCCTGCTGCGACGGGGCGCCGATAAGACCGGCATCGATCGGCTGGGCTGGACCATAGTCTCCGCCGTCAAATCGCACCGCACCGCCACCCGCCTCGGCCAGCATCAGGGCGCCCGCCGCGTGATCCCAAGGCTTGGTGCGCCGATAAATGCTGAAGCTCGCGCGGCCCGCCAGGATTTCCAGGTATTCGATGCCGGCACAGCGCAGCGTCGACACGGAGCCCAGCCCGCGCCGCCGGACCGCCGGAAGCTGGCGATCGAACGCCTTGCGTATCCTGTAGCCAACGAAGCCCGCGGACGATCGAACCGACGGCGCGCCAACCACGGCTGTGCCGTCGAGAGTAACGCCCTGCCCCACCAGCGCCATGGCCATCCGTCCGTTCGGGACATCGAATATCCAGCCGCCGATGGTCCGGCCATCCGCGACCAAAGCGACGATGATCGCGAAAGTCGCCCTGCCGGCCGCGAAGTTTGCGGTGCCATCCAGCGGATCAACGATCCAACACATCTCCCCCGGACGGCCGATCAAGTCGAGAAGGCCAGCATCGTCCTCGACTGCCTCTTCGCCCACCACCGGAACGCCCGGCAGGATCTTCGCCAAGCCTGACGCCAGCCGCTGTTCCGCGGCGACATCGGCCACGGTCACGAAATCATTGGGCCGCTTCTGGCGAACATCGTCTCTGGAAAGGTTGCGAAACCGCGGCAGCAACTCGGCCGCCGCCGTCTCGCGGATCAGGTCGGCGACTCGCGACGGGCCGTTACCGCCGAGCCTCAAGGTCAGCCGACGACGCCGAACAGATCCTCTTCCTTGAGGATGACGTGGTCGACACCGCCGATCTTGACCTCCGTGCCGGACCACTTGCCGTAGATCACCTTGTCGCCGACCTTGACGTCGACTGCCTGCAGCCGGCCGTCCTCCAGCCGCTTGCCTTTACCCACCGCCACGACCTCGCCCTGCATCGGCTTTTCCTGGGCCGTATCGGGGATGATGAGGCCGCCCTTGGTCTTGGTTTCGGCCGACATGGGCTTGAGCAACAGCCGATCATGTAAGGGCTTGAATTTCATGGTGTTTCCTTCGTCCGGAGTAGTGCCGCTTATAGGTTTCGCGCCGGATGCATGTCAACGCGCGAGGCGGCGGTCTAACTGCGCGGCGGCCGCGGCATCGAGCGCGACCGTGAGCAGCGCCAATTCACCGTCGTCACGACGATGCCGGACCTCGCCGTGGCGATAGAGCCAGGCAATGGTGGCGCCGTCGCTCAAGGGGACAGAGATCTCGCGGGCCGTTCCTGCCCGGCCGAGCATTTCACCGATCGCCTCCAGAAGGCGATCGATACCTTCGCCGGTCAGGGCCGAAACCGGATACTGCAGCGCCCGCTCGGCGCCGGCGGCAGCGCGGGTCTGGAGGGTCTCCCGCCCTTCGGCCGGCAGCATATCGATCTTGTTCCAGGCTTCGACCAACGGTTTGCCGCCCCCGTCCTCGAGCGCCCCGAGTTCCTTCAGGACCCGCTCGACGTCGGCGCGCTGCTGCTCAGTGTCGGGATGGGCGATGTCGCGCACATGCACGATCAAGTCGGCCTCGACGACCTCCTCGAGCGTCGCACGGAAGGCAGCGACGAGATGCGTCGGCAGATCGGACACGAAGCCCACCGTGTCGGAGATGACGCATCCCTTGCCGTTGGGCAGCTTGATCGACCGCATTGTCGGATCGAGGGTAGCAAACAGCAGGTCCCTGGCCATCACGCCGGCACCGGACAGACGGTTGAACAGCGTCGACTTGCCGGCATTTGTGTAGCCCACCAGGGCGACCGTCGGTAGTCGTGCCTTCTTGCGGCCGACGCG
>MEMN01000080.1:9551-16066 GCA_001767945.1 Alphaproteobacteria bacterium RIFCSPHIGHO2_12_FULL_66_14
CCGCCCAGGAAGCCGAAACCGCCTCGCTGGCGCTCGAGATGGGTCCACGACCGCACCAGTCGGCCGCGTTGATAATCGAGCGCCGCGAGTTCGACCTGGAGCCGGCCCTCGTGCGTGCGGGCACGGGCGCCGAAGATCTCGAGGATGAGGCCCGTGCGATCGATGACCTTGGTCTGCCAAGCCTTTTCGAGGTTGCGCTGCTGCACGGGCGTGAGCCGGTCGTCGACGATCACCAGGCCGATGCCCAGTTCCTCGACGGCTTCCTTCAGCCGATCGACGACACCCTTGCCGAGCAACGTGGCAGGCGTGACCTGGCGCAGCGGCATGGTCTGGGCCAGGCGCACATCAATGTCGATCGCGCGCGCCAAACCCACGGCTTCCTCGAGCTTGGCCTCGCCGTCGCGTTGTTCGCCTCGGCCACGCACATAGGGGCACAGAACCGCCGCGACCATCGCCGGTCGCGCCGTATCGTTGGGCGTGCGCCTACGCTTTTCCTGGACTTCGTGCTCGAGGTCTTCGATCAAATCAGCCTGCTGCCTCGGCTTTGTCGCCATCGAACAATTGCACCGGAGTCACCGGCATAATGGTCGAAATCGCATGCTTGTAGACAAGCTGCGAATGGCCGTCACGGCGCAAAAGCACCGAGAAATTGTCAAACCACGTGACGATTCCCTGCAACTTCACGCCGTTCACAAGGAAGATCGTGACCGGAGTCTTGTTCTTTCGCAGGTGGTTCAGGAAGACGTCCTGAACGTTTTGTGCCTTTTCGCTCATGTTCTTGGCCTCTTGCTGGGCGGCCGGCTCCCCGAAGGTCACCGGTTTGGGGGTGCGGGTCTCTCCGCGCTACCGAGTTGAAACAAATATAGGCAACGCTTGGATCAAAGCAATGCCAGCAACTCATGACAATTACGTGCCCTGAGGCGAGGTGGATGTTCCAGCAGGGCGGCGGACAGCTGTTCCGCTCCCCCGACCAGAACGGGCAAACACCCCGCCGCATGGGCACATTGGAGGTCGGCCAAGGAATCCCCGACCATCCAGACAGTCTCATCTGGGGCAATTCCCGTGCCGTCGAGAGCCAAATAGATCGGATCAGGCGCCGGCTTGTCGCGTTTCGCGTCCTTGGCGCCGACCGCGCGAGCAATCCAGCGTTGCCAGCCGAGGTGAGCCATCTCGGTCCGCAGGTTTTCGCCCACCTTGTTGCTGACGACCGCCACGTAGCACCCCGCTTCCCGGCAGCGCGCCAACAGTGCGTCAGCGCCCGGCAGGGGCTGCAGACGTTCCAGATGGATGCGATGAAAGGTCTCGTAGAAGACTTTCTCCGCCTCCCCTGCCCGGTCGCCGAACAGCCTGGGGAAAACATCGCGCAGCGACCCATGGGCACGAACCTGCACCTCCTCGGCGGTCCATGGCGTCAGCCCCAAGGTCATGAAGGTATCGTGATAGCACTCGATGATCGTAGGCCAGGTATTGACCAGGGTATTGTCCCAGTCGAACAGCACGGCACGCGGCAGTTTGACCGTGGCCAGGTCTCTCACGTCACCGCCTCGCCGGTAGCCGCGAAGCGCACATACTCCTCGCGCAAGCGCCTGGCCGTTGGTCCGACCTTGCCGTCGCCCACGGATTGGCCGTCGATCTTGACGACCGGCATCACGAACGAAGTCGCACTGGTAATGAATGCTTCCTGCGCCTTCTTGGCCTCCGCCAACGAAAAGGGACGCTCGACGAACTTGAGCTGAAGTGCATTGCACAGCCCCTTCAGCGTTTGCCGCGTGATGCCGGCCAGGATGCCGTTGTCGATCTGACGCGTTACCAGTTCGCCGTCCTGGGTCACGATCCAGGCGTTGGTCGAAGCTCCTTCGGTGACGCATCCGTCAGCATCGATCAACCACGCCTCGTAGGCGCCACTCTCTCGTGCTGCCTGTTTGGCCAACACATTCGGCAGCAATGCAACGGTCTTGATATCGCAGCGCTCCCAACGAATGTCAGGCTGGCTCATCACCGCGATCCCGGGCCCGGTGTCGGCATCGGCCCGCTTGGTGTTCTTGGTCGTGAGCACCAGCGCCGGTTTGACCGGAACAGTCGGGAAGGCGTGATCACGGCGGGCGACGCCACGCGTCACCTGCATGTAGATCAAGCCGTCGCGAAGGCGATTGCGGCGCATCAATTCACGGATGATGAATCCCAAAGCCGTGCGGGAGACCGGCCAGCCGATCCTGAGTTCGCGCAATGACCTGTCGAGCCGGTCGATGTGCGGGCCCTCATCGATCAATCGGCCATCGCGCACGCCCACGACCTCATAGACGCCATCGGCAAGCTGGTAGCCCCGATCCTCGATGTGAACACTGGCCTCGCGGTGGTCGACGTAGCGGCCATTGACGTAGGCATAGCGGGCCATGCCGCCCTCCTTCACTTTATCTCTAGACCCGCAGGTTCCGTATCATTGCGCTCGTCCGGCGCACTTCCATGCAGGCCCAACGACTTCAGCTTGCGATGCAGCGCGGACCTCTCCATGCCAACGAAAGTCGCGGTGCGCGAAATGTTTCCGCCAAACCGCGTGACCTGGGCCAGCAGGTATTCCCGCTCGAAGACTTCTCGGGCGTCGCGCAGTGGCAGTTGCATGATCTCGCCGCCCTTTTCCCAGCGCAGAACGGACGGCGCATCTTCGCTGACGTCGTTGGGCAATGCGTCGACCCGGATCGGGCCGCCGCCGGCCGGCGCCAAAATCAGCAGTCGTTCGATGATATTTCGCAATTGCCGGACGTTGCCGGGCCAGTCGTGGCCCTGCAGAGCGGCCAGCGTATCCTCGCCGATCGTCCGTGACGGCAGGCCGGTTGCGTCAGCGACACGCCGCAAGAGGTCGGCTGCCAGATCGGGAATGTCCTCGCGGCGCTCGCTGAGCGGCGGAACGCGCAGCGAGACGACATTCAACCGGTGATACAGTTCCTCACGAAACTGCCCCGCGACAATCTCATCCTGCAGACTACGCGCCGTCGAGGCGAGGACGCGTACGTCCACCTCGACGCGGGTCTTGCCGCCGTCGCGCATGAAAGACTGTTCCTGAAGCACGCGAGCCAGCCGGCTTTGCAGTGCCAATGGCAGGTCCGCGACTTCCTTGAGCAGCAAAGTGCCGCCGTGAGCCATCTCAAAGGCGCCGGAGACGCGAAGCGTATCGCCTTCGGTCTCGCCATCCGTGCCGAACAATTCGATGTCAAGACGCTCCGCGGGAAGCGTCGAGCAATTGACCACCACGAATGGACCATCGGCCCGCTTCGAGTTTTGATGGATCAGGCGAGCTATGGTTTCCTTGCCCGCCCCGGAGGCACCTATGATCAGAACGCGGCTGCCGGTGGGCGCGACGCGTTCGATCTGAGTGCGGACGCTGGCGGCGCTCGGCGACGAGCCAACGAACGTGACGTCCCCCCCTGCCCGTCGCCGCAAGGTGGCGTTTTCGCGCTTCAGCCGGTCCGCCTCTATGGCTCGGTCGACGACCAGCAGCAGGCGATCGGCCTTGAAGGGCTTTTCGATGAAATCGTAGGCACCGGTCTTGATCGCCGACACTGCGGTATCAATTGTCCCATGGCCACTGATCATGACGACGGGAATGGGCGGATCCTCGCGGCGGATGACCTCGAGGAGCTGAAGCCCATCGAGGTCGCTGCCCTGCAGCCAGACGTCCAGGATCACCAATGCTGGCCGACGCTGGCGCACGGCATCGATGGCTTCGGTGCTGTTGTGAGCGCGGCGGGCCGAGTGACCCTCATCCTCAAGGATACCTGCAATCAGCGTGCAGATGTCGCGCTCGTCGTCGACGATCAGGATGTCGTGGGCCATGACTCTTCAAGCAGTCCGCTACTGTCTCTGCGGATCATTGTGCGGCTGTCGCATGCGGTCGAGCCGACGCGATTTCCTTCGCGTCCCGTCGGAATACCAGACTGATGGAGGCGCCGCCACCCTCTCGGTCCTCCAGCGCAAGATAACCACCGTGATCTTCCATTATCTTCTTGACGATAGCCAAGCCCAGCCCCGTCCCTTTGCTGCGGGTCGTCATGTAAGGCTCGGTCAGGCGCTCTCGTCCTTCCTTCGGCAGACCCTTGCCGTTGTCCTCGATGACAATACGCACCGTCGCGCCGTCGTCCTTCAAGGTCAGCGAAATCTCGCCTCTCGGCAACGGTCCGGCCGGCGAAGCCCCCCGCCCCTCGATCGCCTCGGCCGAATTCTTCAGGATGTTGGTCAGGACCTGACCGACCTGGCGGCGATCGCAGATCAGCGGAATCGGCCCGTCCGGCAGGCGCGAGACATAGTGAATATCGGGATTGCCGTTGCGCTGAAGGAAAAGTGCCTGCTGGCAGAGCTCCTTGGCATCCTCGGCCTGCACCGTCGGGCGGGGCATGCGGGCAAAGGATGAGAACTCGTCGACCATGCGGCCGATGTCGCCGACCTGGCGGATGATCGTATCGGTGCAGATGGTGAAGGTTTCCGGATCCTCCTTGATCTGCTTCAGGTAGCGACGCTTCAGCCGCTCGGCAGAAAGCTGGATCGGCGTGAGGGGATTCTTGATCTCGTGGGCGATGCGCCGCGCCACGTCGCCCCAGGCGGCCATGCGCTGCGCCGACATCAGATCGGTCACGTCATCGAAAGTGACGACGGCGCCGGCGTCGGATGCGGCACTGATCCGAACCAGCAGGATGCGCCGCGCGCCCCGCTGCAAAATCTCAACCTGCCCCTGGGTAACGCGATCAGGTCGCTCGGCTGCCTGCCCCACGAGTGGCGCCAGTTCGGGCATGACGGCGATCAGCGGCCGCTCCAGCACACCATCCTCGGGCAGTGCCAGGAGTTCGAGCGCGGATCGATTGCTGCGCGTGACGATGCCCTTTCCATCGACGCTGAGTACTCCGGCGGAGACCCCCGCCAATACCGCGTCAGTGAGGCGCCGCCGGGTGTCGAGCTCCTTGTTGGCGCTGACCAATTCGCCGCGCTGCTGCTCGATCTGACTCGCCATGCGATTGAACGAGCGCGCGAGCTGCCCCAGTTCGTCGTCGGGCGGCCCCTCCTCCACACGTGTCGTCAGATCGCCGCCTCGCACCCGCTCGGCGGCCAGCATCAGGCCACCGATCGGTGCGGTCAGGCGCGTTGCGAACAGGACCGCCAGCCAAACGGCCGCCAGCAGCATCAGGAAGGCGATGGCGCCGCAGACCAGGAATATGACGAGTTGGCTGCGTTGCAGGGCCGATTCGATCTGCGAATAGAACGTGCCGGCAAACTCAATGCTCTTGATGTAGTCCACGACCCTGAGGTCGACGGCATGGCCAGTCGCCAGAAAGAGAGGTTCACCCACGAACAGCTGCATGACGAAATAGGCACCGTTCGCAGAATCGAACTGGACCGGTCGTGCCTGGTTGACGGCCTGCCAGAGAAACTTCGCCGACGGCAGAGGATCGACCATGCCTTTGGCATCGGGCGCCTGGGCTTGGGCGATCACGCCCTTGTCGGCGTCGATGACCGTCGCCTCGATGATCGGACGGCCCTCGATCAGGGTTTCCAGAAGCCGCGTCGTGCCCTCGCCGTTGCGAACACCGTCGATGCCGAGAGCCTGCAAGGGACCGGAGATCGCGCCGATGTCGCGCAGGATCTCCTCCTCCCGGGCGCGCCGCACCGGTTCGCCGATGGCCCGCGCCGCCTCATAGGCGGCCTGCGACGGCTTTACGACGAAATCCGTCAGGTTGAGGAAAAGCAGAGACAGGATGATGCCGACGATCAGCGTCGGCGTGATGGTGAAGACGCTGCAGACCAGCACCAGGCGCATATGAAGGCGCGAACCGGCGGCGCCGCGTCGGCGGTCCAACCATAGCTGCGTCAGGCGAACGGCGAGCACCGCCACAAGGGCGATGGCAATGACCAGGTCCGAGACGAGAAGACCGGTCATCCAGCCGAGGGTGCCGAATGCCGCCGGCACGAATCCCGCGAGCCAAGCGTAGGTCACCGCTCCGGCAACGATGGCGAGCACGGCAAGAGACACGGCAGCAAAGCGGCCGCTGAGGCCGCGAAGCACCGCGCTTGCCTTGTCGCCCAAGCGTGAAACGCTCAGCGCAGCTGTCACAGAAGTCACCCGCCCCGGCGAACCTGCGGCGTACGAACCACGGGGACGTCGAGGTCCTTTATTTTCTTGCGCAACGTATTGCGATTGAGCCCCAGGAGACGGGCAGCGCGCAACTGATTCCCGCGTGTTGCCCCGAGCGCCAGCGACAGAAGCGGTCGTTCGACCTCCGAAATGACACGATCGTACATGCCGTCCGGCGGCAGCCGGTCGCCGTGGGCGGCAAACAGGGCCTGGAGGTGCCGGTCCATCGCGTCGCCCAGGGAGGCGTCGTCGAGGCCGGGGCCGACGCCTGCGGCTTCGGGTTCAGGCGTCTGGACGGCGTCGGCGAGCTCCGATTCGATCGTATCGACGCCGATTACTTCTTCCGAGTAGAGCGCGGACAGGCGCCGGACGAGGTTTTCCAGTTCACGCACATTGC
>MEMN01000080.1:16138-18812 GCA_001767945.1 Alphaproteobacteria bacterium RIFCSPHIGHO2_12_FULL_66_14
GTCAGTTCGGGGATGTCGTCGAGACGCTCGCGCAACGGCGGCAGTCGGATCGGCACGACGTTGAGACGGTAGAACAGATCCTCGCGGAACAGGCCCTGCTGGATCAGGCGGCGCAGGTCACGATGGGTGGCGGCGACGATGCGCACATTGGCTTTGATCGGCGTCCGCCCGCCGACGGTCATGTATTCCCCCTCCTGCAGGACGCGCAGCAGACGGGTCTGCGCCTCGGGCGGCATGTCGCCGATCTCGTCGAGGAACAGCGTGCCGCCGGAAGCCTGTTCGAACTTGCCCGATGACCGCTGCACGGCGCCAGTGAAGGCTCCGCGCTCATGCCCGAACAGTTCGCTCTCGATCAACTCGCGAGGAATGGCGGCCATATTGAGGGCCACGAACGGGCCCTTGCGGCGCTTGCCGTAGTCGTGCAGTGCCCGCGCGACGAGCTCCTTACCGGTGCCCGATTCCCCCGATACCATCACCGTGAGATCGGTCGACATCAGCCGCGCCAGCGCGCGGTAGATTTCCTGCATGGCCGTAGACCGCCCGATCAGCGGCAGCCGTTCGCTCTCCTCCGGCGGGTGAGTGCCGCGTGGCATCGACGCGGCGGGCGCGGAGAGCGCCCGATTCACCACCGAGACCAGCTCGTTGAGATCGAACGGCTTCGGCAGGTACTCGAACGCGCCGCGTTCGGTGGCGCGCACTGCCGTCAGCAGGGTCGACTGAGCGCTCATCACGATGATGCGCAGGTCCGGCCGCAACTTGCGGATGCGCGGCACGAGATCGAGACCGTTCTCGTCGGGCATGACGACGTCGGTGATGACGAGCTGGCCCTCACCCTCCTGGACCCATTGCCACAGCGTCGCAGCAGCACCTGTGCTCCGCACGGTGTGGCCCTGGCGTCCCAGCGCCTGATGCAGGACTGTCCGGATCGCGCGGTCGTCGTCGGCAACGAGAATGGTCGCGGCAGTGCTCATGATCTGATTTGGGGAAATTGCATCGGCAGCATCACTCGGAACGTTGTCCGGCCGGGCTCACTGTCGAACTCGATGGCCCCGCCGTGGTCGTTGATGATCTTGGCCACCAATGCAAGACCCAGGCCGGTTCCCGTCGGCTTGTTGGTCACGAAAGCGTCAAACATGTGCGCGCGGATCTCGTCGAGGACCCCGCGGCCGTTGTCGCGGACCGAAACGACCAGCGGCAGGTTGACTCTCGCCTGTTGGCCGGGGACGGCCAGACGCAGCCCATGGCGGAAGGCGGTCGAAAGCTCGATCTCGCGCTCGCCATCGCCCGGCGTTTCACAGGCATTCTTCACCAGATTGAGGAAAACCTGGATGAGTTGGTCACGATCGCCATGAACCTCGGGTAACGATGGATCGTAGGTCTCGATGAATCGTACGCCCTTGCCGAAGCCGTTTTCGGAGAGGCGACGAACATGGTTCAGCACCTGGTGAATATTGATCGGGCCACGGTCGATCGGGCGGCCCTCTGCAAATGCCTCCATCCTGTCGACCAGCGCCACGATCCGGTCGGTTTCTTCGCAGATCAGACCGGTCAATTCGCGGTCGCTGTCGGGAACCGACTGCTCGAGCAGCTGGGCGGCGCCGCGGATGCCGGACAGCGGATTCTTGACCTCGTGCGCCAGCATGGCGGCGAGCGCACTCACCGAACGGGCAGCGCTGCGATGCGACATCTGGCGGTCGATGTTGCGGGCGATCGTCTGTTCGACCAGCGAGACGGCGACCAATCCGTCGCTGTCGGCGATCGGTGAGAGGCGGAGTGCGCAAAACCGGGTGCCGATGCGCGGCGAAGCAAGCGTAATGCCGTTCTCCGCCACCGCGCCGCCGCTTACCTGGACCTGTTCGAGCAGCGAGAAGAGCGGCGTGTCCTCGGGCACGAATTCGTCCAGCGGATGGCCGACAAGACGCGCCCGGCCGACGCCGAAGAACTGCTCGGCCGAAAGGTTGGCGTAGTGGACGAGGCGGTCAGTATCGACCACGACAACTGCCTCTGAAAGGGAATCCAGGATCGCCGACGAGAACAGCTCCGGCGACATGCTCGAACGCTTGAGCGGGCGCAATGGCATGCTACGCCGCCTGCCGCTCGAGGACGGGAAGGAAAAAGGCAGCAAGCATGCCCCGTACCTTGGCCGGATCGGCCTCGCGGTTGACGGCGCCGCGGAAGTCAGCGGAAGCCGGCAGGCCCTTCGAGTACCAGCCGAGATGCTTGCGTGCCATGCGTACACCGGTTTCCAAACCGTAGTGCTCGAGCATTGACTCGAAGTGGGCGCGCACCGTGCCGTACTGTTCGGCCAGTGGCGGATCGTCCAGTCGTTCGCCCGTGCGCAGATAGTGGATCGCCTGGTTGAGGAACCAGGGTCGCCCGTAGGCCCCTCGCCCGATCATCACGCCATCGGCGCCCGACTGAGCCAACGCCATGTCGACGTCGTCGAGCGTATTGATGTCGCCATTCACGATCACCGGCAGACTCGTGGCCGCCTTGACGTCGGCAACGAATGCCCAGTCGGCGTGGCCGTCGTAGAACTGGCATCGGGTCCGGCCGTGCACAGTCAGCATCCGGATCCCGCAAGCCTCGGCGATGCGCGCAAGATTGGGCGCATTGCGGTTGTTCTCATCCCAGCCCGTCCGCATCTTGAGAGTTACCGGCAGCTTCACGGCCT
>MEMN01000080.1:18821-19649 GCA_001767945.1 Alphaproteobacteria bacterium RIFCSPHIGHO2_12_FULL_66_14
CCTCGAGGATTTTCGCGGCATGCACCTCGTCGCGCATGAGCGAAGATCCGGCATGGCCGTTCACGACCTTCTTCACCGGGCAGCCGAAGTTGATGTCGATAATCGCCGCGCCTCGGTCCTCGTTCAGCTTGGCCGCTTCAGCCATCACGGCCGGCTCGCAGCCGGCGAGCTGGACCGACATCGGAAACTCTTCCGGCGAGTTCTTGGCCATCAGGAGCGTCTTGCGGTTTTCGCGGACCATGGCCGCCGAGGCGATCATCTCGGACACCACCAAGCCTGCGCCTCCGCGCTTCACCATCCGGCGGAACGGCATGTCGGTAACCCCCGACATCGGGGCCAGGATGACCGGGTCCTCAAGGCGGACTGGGCCAATATCGACAGGGCAGAGGCGCTTGGCGCGGGCCATTCTTCTTGCTCAGTTAATAGGCATCTTGTGCAGTGCACAATAATTGAGCGAGCATTACCGGGTCCAGACCTTTTCTGCAAGGGTCCGAAGTGCGCTCCCCCGCGTCCCGGTGTTATTAACTGCTCGTGCCCACCTGTACCGCCTTGATCGTCGCCGCCGGCCGCGGCAGCCGTTTCGGCGGTCCCCTGCCCAAGCAATATGCGCTTTTGGGCGGTCGTTCTGTCCTGTGGTACACCTTGGCAGCGCTTCGAGCGGCGCCGGGCATTGGCCGGATGCAGGTTGTGATTGCCCCGGGAGACGAGCGTCACTATCAGGCCTCGACCCAAGGCTTTGACCTGCCGACGCCGATCCTCGGTGGGCCAAGCCGGCAGCTTTCGGTCCGGAATGGCCTAGAATCGCTCGCCAGCGCCCCCCCGGACTTT
>MEMN01000080.1:19660-24746 GCA_001767945.1 Alphaproteobacteria bacterium RIFCSPHIGHO2_12_FULL_66_14
CCGGGACGGTCCCGCGCCGCGATCTCTGGCGGGCGCAGACGCCCCAGGTTTTCCGATTTGAGCCACTGCTCAAGGCGCATCGCGCCGCGGCCGCGCTGGGGGCGACGGAAGAGACCGCCCTCACCGACGATGCGGCCGTCGCCGAACGTGCCGGCCTCAAGGTTGTCATGGTGGCCGGCAGCGGGGATAACCCGAAAATCACCACGGCCGAGGACCTGCGACGGGCATCGACGATGGAAACACGCGTTGCTTTCGGATTCGACGTTCACGCATTTGCGCCGGGCAGCAGCATCGTCCTGGGAGGAGTCATCGTCCCGCATGCCCAAGCGCTCAGCGGCCATTCCGATGCGGACGTGGCACTGCATGCGCTGACCGATGCGGTCCTGGGCACCATCGGCGCCGGCGACATCGGCACCCATTTCCCGCCGTCCGATTCTCAGTGGCGCGGCGTCTCCTCCGATCGTTTCCTGCGGCACGCAGTCGGCCTCCTCGCCGAGCGCGGCGGACGGATCGTCCATCTGGATCTCACTCTGATCTGCGAGGCGCCGCGCGTCGGTCCACACCGGGAGGCGATGATCGACAGCATCGCCCGTATCGCCGGTGTAGGGCGCGACAGAGTGAGTGTGAAAGCGACCACCACGGAAGGGCTGGGCTTTACCGGCCGCCGCGAGGGCATCGCCGCCCAGGCGGTCGCGACCGTCGAAGTACCGAGAACCTAGAGGGCCGCATGTTCGATCACGAGATGAGGGAAGCGGCCGAACGCGTGCTGGTCGCCTGTCGCAAGCACAAGCTCAAAGTCGTGACCGCCGAATCCTGCACGGGTGGTCTGGTCGCGGCAACCCTGACCGCCATTGCCGGATCGTCCGACGTCGTCGAGCGTGGCTTCGTCACCTACGCCAATGAGGCCAAGCGCGAAATGTTGGGCGTGCCTTGGGATGCGTTGCTCGGTCACGGTGCGGTGAGCGAGCCCGTAGCCCGCGCGATGGCGGCTGGCGCCCTTGCCCGTTCCCAAGCCGACATCTCGGTGTCGGTGACGGGTGTCGCCGGCCCGGGCGGCGGTACCGAGGACAAACCGGTCGGGCTGGTTCATCTGGCGGCCGTTCGATCGGGCCACGAGGCGATCGCCGAACGTCACGTCTTTCCGGGCGACCGCGACGCGGTCCGTCGCTTTTCGGTCCTCACCGCGCTTGTGATGCTGGCGTCGCTGGCCGAGCGCTAGGTTTACCGTAGAGCTGGGTGGCACGCGCCTCGAAGGCCGAAACCATGCGTCGGACGGCCTCGGCAAAGAGCAAGCGGACAGTCTGCTGCAGCAGCATCGAGCGGAAATCGAACTCGAGTTCGAAGTCGATCATCGTGCCGTGAGGATCGGGCTGGAATGTCCAGTGGCTGATCAGCCGGCGGAATGGGCCCTCGATCCCCGTCGTGTCGATGCGAGGGCCACCGAGGTGGTCAGGCATGAGTTCGACCCGGGAAACGAACTTCTCGTGGAACGGCCCGAAGCCGATCGCCAGTTCGGCGATCTCGACCGCGCCGTCGCGCTGCCGGACCCGGGCGGCGTGGCACCACGGCAGGAATTCGGGATAGCGCGCTACGTCAGCTACGAGGTCGAACAACTGCATCGGCGCATGGCCGACGAGACGGCGTTCGGCGTGGCGGGTCGTCAAGGTTCGGTCAGGCCCGCGGCAGGGCGGCCAGTCGCTCCGCCCTGGCGGCGCGCAGGCGGGCGAAGTCGTCACCCGCGTGGTAGCTCGAGCGCGTGAGCGGTGACGCCGAGACCATCAGAAAGCCCTTGGCGCGGGCCAGCCTGGCCAGTTCCTCGAATTCCGCCGGTGTCCAGAAGCGGTCAAGCGGCGCGTGCTTCGGCGTGGGCTGCAGGTACTGGCCAACAGTCAGGAAGTCGACATCGGCCGCGCGCAGATCGTCCATCACCTGCAGGATCTCCTCGCGCGTCTCGCCGAGGCCCACCATCAGGCCGGACTTGGTGAACAGCGACGCGTCGACCTCCTTCACCCGCGCGAGCAACCTGAGCGAGGTAAAATAGCGCGCGCCCGGCCGGATGGTCGGATAGAGCCGCGGCACGGTCTCGAGATTGTGATTGAAAACATCGGGCCGTGCCGCAGCCACCGCCTCGACGGCGCCGGCCTTGCGCATGAAATCGGGCGTGAGAATTTCGATCGTCGTGGTTGGCGCAGACTTGCGGAGCGCCGTGATCACTTCGGCAAAGTGCCCTGCCCCACCGTCGTCGAGGTCATCGCGGTCGACCGACGTTACCACGACATGACCGAGGCCCAACTTGCCGACGGCCTCGGCAATATTGGCCGGTTCGTGCGGATTGAGCGCACCGGGCTTGCCGGTGGCAACATTGCAGAAGGCGCAGGCCCGCGTGCAGATCTCACCCATGATCATGAAGGTTGCGTGCTTCTGCTTCCAGCATTCGCCGATGTTGGGGCACGCAGCTTCTTCGCACACGGTCGAGAGGCCATACTGGCGCATCAAGCGCTTGGTCTCGGCGTATTCCGGTGAGTTGGGCGCACGCACCCTGATCCATTCCGGCTTGCGCCGAATCGGATTGTCGACCCGGTGCGCCTTTTCGGGATGTCGTTCGGCGCGGCTCAGGGGAAGCTTGTCGTGCGATCCGTCCATGACGTCCTAGATATGGAGCGTTCGGCCGTAGGCCGCCAGTACCGACTCGTGCATCATCTCGGACAGAGTGGGGTGCGGGAACACCGTGGCCATCAGCTCGGCCTCGGTGGTTTCAAGCGTCTTGGCGATGCTGTAGCCTTGGATCAACTCGGTGACTTCGGCGCCGATCATGTGGGCGCCCAGCAGTTCGCCGGTCTTGGCGTCGAAGACCGTCTTGATGAAGCCCTCGGGCTCGCCCAGCGCGATCGCCTTGCCATTGCCGATGAACGGGAACTTGCCGACCTTGAGCTGCAGGCCCTTGGCCCTGGCCGCGGCCTCGGTGAGGCCGATGCTCGCCACCTGCGGCTGGCAGTAGGTACAGCCCGGGATGTTCTCGGTCTTCATCGGGTGCACGCCCTTGACGCCCGCGATCTTTTCGACCACCAGGACGCCCTCGTGCATCGCCTTGTGGGCAAGCCATGGCGCGCCCGCGACGTCGCCGATGGCGTAGACGTTGGGTTCGCCCGTGAAACCCCATTGATCGATCGCGATGTGGGTCTTCTCGACCTTCACCTTGGTGCCTTCGAGACCCAGATTCTCGACATTGCCGACGATGCCGACCGCGCTGATCACGCGATCGACGGTGATCTCCTGGCTTTTGCCACCCGCCGTGACCGTAGCCGTCACGCTGTTCGCAGCCTTCTTGAGATTTGAAACCGTAGCGCCGGTCAGAATCTTCATACCCTGCTTCTCGAACGCCCGCTTGGCGAAGGCGGAGATTTCTTCGTCCTCCACCGGTAGGACGCGGTCGAGAACTTCGCACACCGTCACCTCGGCGCCCATGGTCCGGTAGAAGCTCGCGAACTCGATGCCGATCGCGCCCGAGCCGATCACCAGCAGCGACTTGGGAAACTCCGGCGGCACCATCGCTTCCTTGTAGGACCAGACAAGCTTGCCGTCGGACTCGAGGCCCGGAAGCTGCCGCGCCCGCGCGCCGGTCGCCAGGATCACGTTCTTGGCAGTGAGCGCCACACTGCTCTTGTCGTTCATCACCACAGCGAGCTTGCGCAAGGCGCCTTCGCTGCCCGCCAGCTTCGCCGTGCCGTCGAAAACGGTGATCTTGTTCTTCTTCATCAGCCCCTTGACGCCGTTACTGAGTTGGCTCGCCACCTTGCGCGAACGCTCGACGATCTTCTTGGGGTCGAATGACACATCCTTCACGGAGAGTCCGAAGGAATCGGCGTGCTTGATCAGGCCATAGACCTCCGAGGTGCGCAGCAGCGCCTTGGTGGGGATGCAGCCCCAGTTGAGGCAGATGCCGCCCATGTGCTCGCGTTCGACGACAGCGGTCTTGAGCCCAAGCTGCGCGGCACGAATGGCGGCGACGTAACCGCCTGGTCCGCCACCCACGACAACGATGTCGAAGTTCGTTTCGGCCACAGGTCGCTCCTAGGCCAGCATCGCGGCCGGCTGCTCGATATAGGCACGCAGCGTCTGGAGGTATTGCGCACCCATCGCGCCGTCGACGACGCGGTGATCGACCGCCAGCGTGCAGTTAATCATGTTGCGCACGACGATCTGGCCCTTACGCACCACCGCCCGCTCCTCAGCCGCGCCGACGGCGAGGATCATCGCCTGCGGCGGGTTGATGATGGCGGCAAAGTCGTTCACGCCGAACATGCCAAGGTTGGAGATCGTGAAGCCACCGCCCTGGAACTCCTCGAGCTTCAGCTTACCGACCTTGGCCCGGCCCGCGAGATCCTTCATCTCCACCGAGATCTGGCCCACACCCTTCATATCGGCGTTGCGCACGATCGGCGTGATGAGCCCACGGTCGGTGGCAACGGCGACCGAGATGTCGACCGCGCCGTACTGAATCATCTCGTCTTCGGTCCACGAAGCGTTGCACTCAGGATGATCGCGCAATGCCTTGGCGCAGGCCTTGATGATCATGTCATTGACCGAGACCTTGGCGCCCTGCTTGCGGACCACGTCGTTGATCGCCTGCCGGGCCGCCAGGAGGGCGTCGATCTCGAATTCCACTGTCAGATAGAAATGCGGCACCTGCTGCTTGGACTCGAGCATGCGCCGCGCGATCACCTTGCGAATCGAGGTGTGCGGGACACGGGTATCGCCCGGCGCCGTGAAGACCGGTTGCGGGGTGAACGCCGGCGCGGCCTTCGCGGCCGGCACCGCTGCTGGAGCGGCGCCCGGCTTGGCCTGTTCGACATCGGCCTTGATGATACGCCCGCCGGGACCGCTGCCCTTGATCCGGGAAAGATCGAGCCCCTTGTCGGCCGCAATGCGCTTGGCCAGCGGAGATGCAAAAACTCGCCCTCCGCTTGATGTCGCCGCTGGTTGAGGAGCCGGTGCCGCCGGTGCTGTAGCCGTTGCCGCCGGAGCAACGACTGCCGCCGGTGCTGCCGCGGCCGGTGGTGGTGGCGGCGCTGCGGACGCCGCGCCC
>MEMN01000081.1:0-3394 GCA_001767945.1 Alphaproteobacteria bacterium RIFCSPHIGHO2_12_FULL_66_14
GTGCGGCGGGAGGCGCCGCGATCGGCGCGGCCACGACGAATTCGGTGACCGGCGCCGTGGTCGGCGGCCTGCTGGGCGCGGTGGGCGGCGCCATCGCCGGCACCGCCATCGATCGCGGTGGACCGAGCCAGCGCGGCATCGAGGTCACGGTGCAGAAGGACGACGGCCAGACCGTCACCATCGCCCAGGCCGACAACGGCGATGTGCAGATGGGCGACAGGGTCAGGATCGTCCAGGATCGCAACGGCGTCGCCTCGGCGATCCGCGATTCGGGCTATCGACGCGATTTGTAGAAGTGCCGGTCCCTGGCCAGCGCGGCCAAGGCCGCAGAGCAAACAGGTCCTCGCGGAACGTGGATTCATTGGAATGCCGCCGCTGTCGATGCGCCACTCACCGCAGCGATGCGTCCAGAATACTTGATCCAGTGTGGATTGCGGCTTGGCGCTCCCTACGGGATTCGAACCCGTGTTTTAGCCTTGAGAGGGCCACGTCCTAGGCCTCTAGACGAAGGGAGCTAAGGGCCGGACGCGACAGATAGTCGAATGGCCCGGCCGGTGCAACCCCGGCGAATCAGCCGGGTTTGCGGCCGGCAATCCGCGACAGGACGCCCGGCACGAAGGGGTGGACGGCGACGTCGAGGAAGCCCGCGCTCTGCAAGTAACCTTTCACCTCCGATTCGGTGTGGGCGCGGCCGGTGCTGTGTTGGATCGCCTCGTTGAGGCCCCACAGGGCGGCGGAAAGTGGTCCGCGCCGGTCGTCGTGCAGGGTCTCGCCGACGAGATGCATCTCGCCGCCGGGCACCAGCGCCGCGAAGGCCTTGCCGACCACAAGGCGGATCAGGTCGGCCTCGTACTGCGGCAGGTTGCTCGCCATCACCACGACGTCGACGCCCTGCGGAAACTCGGTGCGGGTGAAATCGCCGGGGAGCGTGGTGACGCGGTCGGCCGCGTTGTTGGCGGCGATATATTCGTCGGCCACGACCGTGACCGGCGGCAGGTCGAGCACGATCGCCTTCAGGCCTGGGAACGTTTGCGTCGCCACGATGCTGTAGGCGCCCGAGCCGCCGCCGAGATCGAGCAGGAGCTTGCGGCCTTTCAGGTTGACGCTGCGGCTGAACAGGCGGGCGGCACCCATGCCGATCGAGTAGGTGGCGGCGTGGTAGCGCCGTGCATCCTCGACCGTGAAGTCGACATAGGCGCCCAGCCGGTTCTCCTCGGGGCTGCGCAGGCGCTTCGAAAGCTCGCCGAAGGCCGCCCAGCGCGGCTTGGTGAACAGGATCCATGGGCCGGCATAGCGGTCGCCGTCCTTGACCAGGAAGTGCTGCACGTCGGCGGCGTTGGCGAAGCGCCCCTCGCCGTTCTGGTCCTCGCGCGTGAGCAGGGTCATGGCGGTGAGCGCCGTCAGCAGGCGCTCGGCATTGCGTTCGCTGATGCCCACCGTCCTGGCGACTCCGGCGATCGTGTCCTGGCCATGGGCAATGGCGGTGAAGATCTCCAGCTCGACCGCGGCCATCAGGGCGGCGCTCTCCCAATAGGCCTGGGCCATCTTCTGCAGGCGCGTCGTATCGAGGCGCGGTTTTTCGGCCATTCGGCGTTTCCTCCCGTGTTGCCCGATCATAGCGCACGGGCCTAAGCTTGCCGCTCGCCTGTTTCCGCCGGGAGGAACCGCCCATGGACATGCACATCGCGCAGGATCTGCCGCTCACCGGTATCGATATCAATTCGCTGCCGCCGGCCGAAGCCGAGGCGGTGCTGCGCCGCCAGCTCGCGGCCGCCTATCGGCTGGTCGACCATTTCGGCTGGACCGAGCTGATCTACGGCCATCTCACGGCGCGCGTGCCGGGCGAGCAGGCGCACTTCCTGATCAATCCGTTCGGCCTCAACTACGACGAGGTCACGGCCTCGAACCTGGTGAAGATCGACCTCGACGGCAACATCATCGGGAAGTCCGACTATCCCGTGAATTACGCGGGCTTCGTCATCCATTCGGCGGTCCACATGGCCCACGCCGCGCGCCACAAGGTGGTGATGCACACACACACGCGCGCCGGCATGGCGGTGTGCGCGCTGAAGGAAGGCCTGCTGCCGATCTCGATGACCGCCACGACCTTCCACGGCAAGCTCTCGTATCACGACTACGAAGGCCCCAGTCTCGATCTCGACGAGCGCGGCCGGCTGCTCGCGAACCTGGGCGACAACCAGGCCATGATGCTGCGCAACCACGGCATCCTGACCACCGGCCGCACCGTGCCGGAGGCCTTCATCCGGCTCTATCGGCTGGAGCGGGCGTGCCAGATCCAGCTCGATGCCGGCGCGGCCGGCACGCTCAACATCCTGGGCGACAATCTCGCCGCCAAGTCGGGCGCCGACGTCGACAGCTTCTCCGAACGCGAGTCCTCGGCCGGCATCGGCGATCTCGAATTCGCCGCCCTTATCCGCAAGCTCGACAAGGCCGACACGGGCTGGCGGCATTGAGCGCGCCCCCGGCCATGAGGTCCCAACGCCCCTTGTAGAGTGCGCATAGCGAACCGCCAGTCGCCGCCGTCGAGCCTCTCGGGACGACCGCGATGGCGAGATTGGTGATCTCCAAGCCCTGAGTGTCGACGAACGGGTCGCCGTTGAGCAGCGGGACGTCGTCGCGGCGCGCGGGCAGCCGCGGTGTCGGCCTTCATGGCGCGCGCGAGCCCGGGCACGAAGCAGCGGTTGGCGTCCTGATAGGCCTGTCCCGGATAGTTCTTCGCCAAGTAGGGCTTGTAGATCGCCTCAAGGAACCGCCTGGGGCGATGTCCGCTGTTGCCCGCACAGGCCCGGCCAGCACGCCGAGGCACTGAGCAACGGCGGTTCTTCTACCGAAAGTTAGGTCCCGGAAGGCCGCTCTTTCGGTCACAACGCCCTCTCCACAGTTCCTATTTTGTCTCAGAAAATCTATGTAAGCTTATGATTTTAATGAGAAAATTAGATTTTCCCAGTAACTGATTGATCCATATCAACAAATCCGCAGTGGCTGTTCAATAACGTCCGGCTCCTGTAGTATGCAAATCTGCATTTCTAGAATGAAAAAAAGTACAAAGAACAGGGCGGTCCGTACAAGTCGGAAGCGTCGAGCAGCAGGTGTTGTTGCCGCATTCAGCGTGGTTCCGGCCGGCGTGGGGACGGCGCACGCCCAATCCTGGCTTTATGTCGGGACCGACTACGGCCACGGCCCCAACTGGAGCACCGGAGTCACACCCGGCGCCGGCCAGACGGCGACCTTCAATTCCACGGCACCGAACCAGCCGATCATGAACGGCAACTTCACGATCGGCACGGTCAACATGACCGCCGGATCGTTGATGATCAACCCGACGCGGACGTTGACGCTGCAGTCGGCCTTCAACCTGACAGACGCTTCCCTC